>NZ_AP019841.1:1668552-2002263 GCF_007990445.1 Leptotrichia wadei | reverse complement strand
AATGCAAAGGCTGTTGCTAAGTAGGCGACATTGACTTCGCTACCTTTTGTACCTAAAACTGCTGCAGTTCCACAACCGAATAGAACTAGGACAGCTGTACCAATAAATTCTGCTACATACTTTTTCATTGTACTTTTCCTTCCTTTTTTTAATTTTTTGAATTAATTAATATTATACTTTAAAATAATGTGATTTTTGTTATTATTCTATTATAATATTCTTGTTTTTAGGAATATATTCAAATTCTTTTGATATTAGTATTTGATATATTTGATAACTTAAGTTTTTTACCTGCTTCAGGATATTTGTTTTACTAAATTTTAAGTTTACATAGTTATCAAAGGTTTATTGTTCTCAATATTAAATTTCATTAAATTAAAATTATATTTTATTTATTGACAAAAGTCTTTAATCTTTGTAAGTAAATCTGGTATCAAAGGGAATAATAAAAAAATACTCCAATTAATTTAAATCAGAGTATTTTTATTTAAATATAATATAATTTTTATCAATCTTTATTTTTATGATTGCCAGAATTTTCAATTTTCAAATTTACTGAAAAATCTTTTTATTTTGTCTTTAAATGAATGAGCTTTTTTATAATTTTTCTTATTGTCAAGCGAACCGTCAAATTCACGTAAAATTTCCTTTTGCTTGTCAGTAAGATTTGTTGGAGTTTCTACTTTTATTTCTACAATTTCATCTCCTCTGTTTTCACTTCGGCTATATTTTATTCCTTCATTTTTCAATCTAAAGATTTTTCCGTTTTGAGTTCCTTCTGGAATTACAATTTTTTTCTTACCATTAAGTGTAGGTACTTCTACTTCGCCACCTAAAATAGCTGTTGTCATTTTTAAAGGAACTTCACAACAAATGTCATATTCACTTATTCTATCAAAAATATCATGTTTTGCAACAGTTATATATACTCTTAAATCTCCAAAGATTCCACCGTTTGCTCCTGCATCTCCACATCCTCTTACTATTAATTTTTGTCCAGTTTGAAGACCTGACGGGAATCTTACCTTTTTCGTAAATGTTTCTCTTTCCAAACCTGTTCCATGACAAGTATGACATTCTTTTTCAGGTATTTTTCCAGTTCCGTGACACTTATCACATTCCTGTATTCCGCTTGCCATTCCAAATAATGTTCTTTGCTGAACTTTTATATGTCCCGAACCATTACATTTATCACATGTTTTTGTACCGTGTCCAGGTTCAGCACCGCTTCCATGACAAGTGTGACATTGTCCATTTCTTTTATATTTTAATTCTTTTTCTACACCAAAAGCCACTTCTTCAAGAGTTAATACCAAGTTGTATCTTAAATCATCTCCTCTATGCACTTTTGGTCCTTGACTTTGAGCTTGACCTCTTCCACCAAAAAAACTTCCAAAGCTTCCAAAAATATCTCCTAAATCTTCAAAATCAAATCCGCCAGCACCGCCAAAACCTTGTCCACCGAAGCCTTGTCCACCAAAGCCACCTGCTCCAGCTCCTCCATTTTCAAATGCCGCATGTCCATACTGGTCATAAGCCGCTCTTTTTTGCGGATCGCTTAATACTTCATTTGCTTCCTGTACTTCCTTAAATTTGGCTTCAGCTTCAGGATTATCCTTATTTCTATCTGGATGATATTTTTTCGCCATACTCCTATACGCTTTTTTTATATCCTGTTCCGAAGCGTTTTTAGGTACGCCAAGCACTTCATAATAATCTTTTTTTGCCATTTTCTATCTTTTATCCTTTCCGCTTCTGCAAATTTTATTTTATCTATTTATGTTTTTTATTTTTTATAAATTATAATTATTTATTCAAAAACTTTAATTTTATTTTTGGTACAATAAATTTAAATACTTCCAATTAAACTTATTAACCCAAACAATATTAACATTTCGTTAGTTATATTTTCTACACCTCTAAAGTACAATATAGAACCTGGATTTTTATAAAATACAAATAGTACTGTTAAGGCAATTAATAAATATAAAATCCCTGTAATGGAATCCTTTCCTTTTCCAGACTCTCTTATTTTATTAAAAATTGAACTAATTGAAATAAATATGGCAACTCCATATAAAAATGATTTAAAACTTATATTCAATTGAAATATATGAATTAAAACTAATAAAAAAGTTTCAACAATCGCATTTTCAAATCCTATTTTTAGTGATTTGCTAACGAAAAAACAAATTCCTAACATGATTATAAAATATATAATTATATGTAAATTAAAGAAATTAATGCCATAATTATAAAATAATCTTCCAAACGAAAATGCACCTACAAAAATTGAAAACTTTTTTAAATTATTTTTTAGTACATCTAACATTTTCACTTCCTTCTATTATAATTCCATAAAAATATTGTCAACTAATGGAACTTATAATTTTTTAGTCTACATTAAACCTTAAATATCATACTAAAAATATAATTGTTTAATAATCAGTTTTAAAGTTAATTGAATATATTATAACTTAATTTTCCAATAAATCCAATATAAAATTTAAATTTTTGTTTATTTTTTTCCTTCAATAACTAATTTTGCAAAAAATTCCTCTCCAGCTTCCAATTTCAAAATTCCAATTTTTTCTTCTAATTTCCCGCTCGTATTCTCAAAATCAGAAATTCCATACCAAGGCTCTATGCACACAAACGGAGCTTTCGATTTGCTCCAAAATGCAACATAATGAAAACCTTTATATTTAACACTTAACTCTTTTGAATTTTTACTATTTTTTATCACAACCTTTTCTGATTTCAAGTCTTCAAAAATTATCGCATCATCATCAAACACTGTTTCAGTAATATGCAATTTATTTTCATTATTCAAGCAATCAGCTTTTTCATCTAAAACAAGCCCTTTTTCATTCAATTTATATTTCTTTGAAGTCTCATTTTTCTCAAATTCCAAATAATAATCACTCAATTTTATGTCATCATTTACATCAAGTGCAAATGCAGGATGTGTTCCAAGCGAAAAATATATATCAGAATCATTTTTATTCACAACATTATACCCGATCTCCAGAGTATTTCCAACAATTGTATAAGTTATAAACAATTCAAACTCAAACGGATACTTCTCCAAAGTTTCCTTATTAGAAGAAAACCTAAACTTCAAAAAGTTTTCAGACTTCTCAACCAGTTCAAAATCCTCAGTCCGAGCAAACCCATGCCGTGTAGAAATTTCATACTTTTCCCCATCAAAACTATAAGCCCCATTTTTTATAGTTCCAACAAACGGAAACAACACAGGTGAACTGGCAGCCCAAAACTCAGGATTCCTGTCCCACATAAACTCTTCTCCATCTACTTTGTAACTTCGTAATTCCGCTCCTCTATCCGCAACTGCAATTTCAATATTTCCATATTTTAGGGTATTTATTGTACTTTCCATCTTTTAACACATCCTCTATAAAGAATTTATTCTTACCATAACCTCAATTCCAAATCCAATAATTCCAGACACTTTTTTAAAAATCAATTATTTCTACAAAAGAAGGAGAACAACTTCCCCTTCCTTCATAATATTCTTATTTAAATTTCTTATTTTTTAAAATTAATCTACAACTTCTGCATCTTCCACATCATCAGCACCAGAGTTGTTATTTTCTCCAGCTGTTTCTCCGCCTTGTGCTCCTTGTTGTGCTTGAGCTGCTTCTTGGTACATTCTAGTTGCAAATCCTTGAGATACTTTCGACAATTCTTCGATTCCTTTTCTGATTGCTTCGATGTCGTCTCCATCTTTTACTTTCTTCAATTCTTCGATTGCTTTTTCGATGTCTTCTTTTTCAGTTCCTTGCAATTTAGCTTCGTTTTCTTTTATAGTTTTTTCAGTTGCAATTACTAATTGGTCAGCTTGGTTTCTAGCTTCTACTAATTCTTTAAATTTAGCATCTTCAGCTTCATTTGCTTCAGCATCTTTTTTCATTTTTTCGATGTCTTCTTTAGACAAATTAGATGAACCAGAAATTGTTACTGTGTTTTCTTTTCCTGTTCCTAAATCTTTAGCAGATACATGCACGATACCATTTGCATCAATATCAAATGTTACTTCGATTTGAGGTACTCCTCTTGGTGCAGGTGGGATATCGTTCAAATTAAATTCTCCTAATTTATGGTTGTCAGCCGCTCTAGCTCTTTCCCCTTGCAATACAACGATTGATACTGCTGGTTGATTATCTGCTGCTGTTGAGAACACTTGTGATTTTTTAACTGGCACAGTAGTATTTCTATCAATGATCTTAGTAAATACTCCACCCATTGTTTCAATTCCTAATGACAATGGAGTTACATCTAATAACAATACATCTTTAACGTCTCCCATTAATACTCCACCTTGGATAGCTGCTCCTGCTGCTACAACTTCATCAGGGTTAATTGATTTATTAGGTTCTTTTCCAAAGAATGATTTAACCCATTCTTGAACTGCTGGGATTCTTGTTGATCCACCAACTAATAAGATTTCATCAATTCCACTTGGATCTAAGTTTGCATCTTCTAACGCTTGTTTAACAGGCCCTTTAGTTGCTTCAACCAAGTCTTTTGTCAATTCATCAAATGCTGCTCTAGTTAATTTCTTTTCCAAATGTTTTGGTCCACTTGCATCCATTGTGATGAATGGCAATGAAATTTGTGTTTCTAATGTAGTTGACAATTTTTTCTTAGCATCTTCTGCTGCATCTTTCAATCTTTGAATTGCCATTTTATCATTTCTTAAATCAATTCCAGTTTCTTTTTTAAATTCATCAGCTAACCAGTCAATAATTTTTTGGTCAAAGTTGTCTCCACCTAAGTGGTTATTTCCTGAAGTTGAAATAACTTCTACTACTCCATCTCCAATTTCCAATACTGATACGTCAAATGTACCTCCACCTAAGTCAAATACTAACACTTTTTCTTCTTTTTTCTTATCTAATCCATAAGATAATGCTGCTGCTGTTGGTTCATTAATAATTCTTTTTACTGTAAGTCCTGCAATTTCTCCTGCATCTTTAGTTGCTTGTCTTTGAGCATCAGTAAAGTAAGCTGGTACAGTGATTACTGCTTCTGTTACAGGTTCACCTAAATAGCTTTCAGCATCTTTTTTCAATTTTTTCAAAATCATTGCTGAAATTTCTTGTGGTGTATAATCTTTTCCATGGATATTTACTTTATAATCTGATCCCATTTGTGTTTTAATTGAAATTACTGTTGAATCAGGATTTGTAATTGCTTGTCTTTTAGCAATTTCCCCAACTATAATTTCTCCATTATCTTTAATATTTACTACTGAAGGTGTTGTTCTTCCTCCATCACTATTTGGTATTATTGCAAAGTTTCCACCTTCCATAACTGCCACGCAGCTGTTTGTTGTTCCTAAATCTATTCCTATTATTTTACTCATATATATCATTCTCCTTTAAAATTTATAATTTTGATATTTCATTTTTTATTTTATTCTTAATATCTTTTATTACTTGTTCTATTTTTAATAATTTTTCATCATAAGATGATTCTACCATTTTTTCGAATCTGTATTTATTTTTTAATTTCTCTATCACTTTTGCATAATCACTGTTTTCAGTCAAAATATTTTTTTCATGTACAGGTATAACTATACCATTTTCTATTATAATTTGTTTTATTGGATTAAATTTTATTACAATTTTAAATCCTTTATCATCTGTTGCAATATATGGAAATATTATATCTTCATTCATAACAAAATCTTCCTCTATAAATCTTAAATGAAATAAATCCCATGATCTATTTCTTATTTTTTCTAATACATCTTTTGTCAAATTATCTATCTTAAAAAATTTTGGACAAAGTTCTGTATTATCTTTCAAATATTCCATACATAGAAGAGTTTCATTTTCCAGATATACACCTATTCTTTCAATGAAATCTATTAATTCTTGTATATATTTTTTCTTAGCATATTTATTGGCTATCTTAATTATTTTTATATAAAATGAATATAATACCATTGCATATATCGTATTATATACTAACAAATATTTTTTATTACCATTAATTTCCTCAATTATACTCCAATATTTATTTACTTCATTACCAATACTATCTTTTTCAATATTCGTGCTATATTTTCTAGCAAAATTCTCATAATTTTTCAATGTTTGAATTATAATGTCTCTATCTTCTTGTAACTTCAATTTTTTCTTACCAGCATTTTCCCATATATATGGGAAAATATTCCATGTATATTCCATATTTTGAAATAAACTTATAAAAGAATTTTTATCTTTTAAATTCATTTTATCCAAAACTGTAAATTTACCAATAATATTACTATCTAAAAAAATTTCCTTACTGTAATAAATTTTAGGTTTTGATTTAGCAGTGTCATAATTTGCTAAAGAAGAGATTTCTATTTCTCCTATATTTTGAGTCTTTATGTTATTATTTTCAAAATATATATTTATTTGATCTTTACTATTTTTCTTTAATTTTCTCATAATATACTTCTCTCGTTATTTCTTATTAACTGTTACCATCGCTGGTCTTATAACTTTCCCTTTCAATTTATATCCTTTTTGAAACACTTTCACAATAACATCATTGTCTAAATTTTCCACATTTTCAGTCATCATCGCTTGATGTTCATAAGGATTAAATTTCACACCTTCCGCTGCTTCCAATTCTTCAACACCTTCTTCAGTCAAAAGATTTCTCAGATTTCTCAAAATCATATTAACTCCTTCAACCAATGCGTCAAAGTTTTTAGTTTCAGCAGAAGCTTGTTCAGCTCTTTCTAAATTATCAATATTATCTAATAATTTTGTAATAATTCCTTCAGAAGCATATTTTTTCATTTCAGCAACTTCATTTTCTTTTCTTTTTGTGAAGTTTTGAAATTCAGCTAATTTTCTTGTATAAGAACTTTTCCATTCTTCCAAGTCCTTTTCAAGTTTTGCGATTACTTCTTCAGGTGTTTCTTCTTTAACTTCTTTTTCAGAATCATCAGCTTTAGCTTCTTTAGTTTCTTTATCTAGTGTTTCTTTTGATTCTTTGTCTTTAGCTTCTTTTTCTAAATCTTTTTCAGACATTTAAAAACCCCGCTCTCTTTATTGTTTATTTTTTTGATTTAATAATTGATTTACTTCTTCTGCTACATATTCAACTAATCCAACTGTTTTTGAATATTCCATCCGCTTTGGCCCAATTACACCGATAATTCCTCTTGCATTATTTAACGTATAAACTGAAAACACGAATGAGAAGTCTTCAAGTCCTGCAATTTTCAAATCTTCTCCAAAAATTACATTTACCTCTCCATCCTTAAACTCTTCCATTTGCAAAAACTGTGAAAATACATTTCGCAAATCATTTGGGTTATTAAACAATTTTACACGATTTATAATGTTCATAATATCAGATGTATTGTTTTCAATAAGATTCGTTCCGCCTTCAAAAAATAACTTTCCTTCATCTGAAATCCCGTTGCCTTGAAAATCGCTTTGTGAAAATAAATTTGTATTTGTGAAAAAATCCTTTAAATCAGATAATGTAAAATACTGACTATTTACAATTTTTTCATTTAAAAAATTATTTATTTTCTCAACTTCGCTTTCAGTTACAGGATTTTCCAAAAAGATATTCAAATTTTTTGTAAGGGATGAATTCATTACAACCACAGCAAGTACAGTCGTGTCATTAATATGCACCAGTTTTACTTTTTTTACACCTTCCTGCGTAAATGCCGGCTCTAAAACGACTCCAGCATATTGACTAATCTTTGACAATAACCTGGATGTTTCTTCAAATATCATATCAATTTGATTCATCCGTTTATTGTACGCCTGCATGACTTTCGCCTTTTCTTCTTGGGAAATATCCCTAATTTTCAAAAGCTCATCGACATACAGCTTATATCCTTCACTTGTCGGAATACGTCCAGAAGATGTATGTGTTTTTGCAATCAGACCCTTATCTTCCAAATCTGCCATTGTATTTCTGATAGTGGCTGAAGACACTCCAATATTATATTTCTTCTCAAGTGTCCGTGATCCCACGCTCTCGCCAAATTCCAGATAATGTTTGATAATAGCCTTTAAAATTAATTGCTCTCTATCATTCATCTCGGCACCTTCCTTATTTTTTGTTAGCACTCTCTAACTTAGGTTGCTAACTACAAATATATAATATTACATTTTTTCAAATTTGTCAACACTTTTTTTAAAAAATTTAATTAAAATCAAAAAAGCATTATAAATAGGCTATTTGTGACAATTTTAAATAATTAAATAAATAACCATTTCCAATTGATAGATTAAATTTCATAAAAAAATTTTATAATAAATTTACTAAAAAGTATAAAATAATGTAATTGACAAAATGTTTATATTTTTGATAAAATTGAAAAAAGTATTAAAAAAAAAGGGGGAATTATTATGAAAAAAAGGAAAAAGAAATTACCGATTGGATTGTCTGATTTTAAAGAAATTATAGAATACGATTATTATTATTTTGATAAAACTAAATTTATTGAAAATATTTTAGAAGATCGTTCAAAAGTAAAATTATTCACTCGTCCAAGACGATTTGGGAAAACACTGAATATATCGATGTTGAAATATTTTTTTGATGTTAAAAATAAAGATGAAAACAAAAACTTATTTGAAGGACTTAATATTTCTAAAAGTGAATATTTTAATAAACAAGGGGAGTTTCCCGTAATTTCAATTTCATTTAAAGATTATAATGAAAAAAACTGGAAAAGCGGATTTAGAGAAGTTAAAGGAATTATTGAAAGGCTTTATACAAAATATAAATTTTTAACTGAAAAAATGGACGAAATTGAGATTGAAAAATTTAATTCAGTAAGAAGAACTTTAGATTTAGCAGATTGGAAAAATTCTTTGTTAAATTTGTCAAAATATTTGTATGAATATTATGGGAAAAAGGTGATTGTATTAATTGATGAGTATGATCAGCCAATAATAAATTCCTATATAAATGGTTATTACAACGAAACTATTGATTTTTTCAAAAGTTTTTACGGATCTGTTTTGAAGGATAATGAATATCTTGAAATGAGTGTAATAACTGGAATTTTAAGAGTTGCGAAGGAAAATATTTTTTCAGGGTTGAATAATTTGGAAGTTCATACGATTTTGGATAGTGAATTTACGGAATATTTTGGGATTATGGAAGATGAAGTTGAAGAGGCTTTGAAAGATTTTAATTTGGAATATGAGTTGGAAGATGTTCAAAAATGGTACAATGGTTATTTGTTCGGAGATACAAAAGTGTATAATCCTTGGTCGATTATTAATTTTTTGAAAAAGGGGAAATTGCGACCTTATTGGGTGAATACGAGCGGTAATGGATTGATTCAGTTATATTTGGAAAAATTGAAGAATGAGATTTTTGATGAGTTTTCAAGACTTTTAAATAAAGAAAATATTTTTGAAACGATTAATGATAGTATGACTTTTGGAAATTTAGAAGCTAATTTTGAGAAAAATATATGGAACTTATTTTTTCATAGTGGATACTTAACTTTAGCCAAAAAAAACGATGAAGATGAAGAAGAAGTTTATTTGAAAATTCCAAATGAAGAAATTTTGAAGATGTTTTCTAAAATGTTTATAGAAGTTTATTTTAGAGATTCTAATAATTTTTCAAAATTTACTAATGCATTAAAAAGTGGAGATATTGAAAAATTTAAATTTGAACTGAATAAAATTTTATTGGAAAATACTGGAATTTTTGATGTAAATGGAAATTATAAAGAGCAATTTTATCATGGATTGATGTTGGGGTTGATTTTGAAATTAAGAAATGAATATGAAATTACATCAAATGGCTTTGCAGGAAAAGGTAGATATGACTTGCTTTTGAAACCTAAAAATATTTTAGGAGGAAGAGAAGGAATAATTTTTGAGTTAAAAATTGTGAATTTAGTTGAAAAATTAGAAAAAGATAATTTAAAAGAGAAACTTGAGAAAGAATGTGAGATTGCATTAAGACAAATTGATGAAAAAAAATATTCTTCAGTTTTGAGAAACGCTGGGGTTGAGAAAGTTTTAAAGATTGGGATTGCATTTTTGGGGAAAGAATTTGAAGTGAAATTTGATAGAGATTAGTTGAAATGAAGTGGAAAAACTATTAAATTTTAAATAAGATTAGATGTTAAAAAATAAAGGCTGTTTTGGAATTAGCAGCCTTTTTATAGTGAAAAAAATTTTTGGATTTTAAGAAATATTATTTTATTTTTAAAAATTAAATAATGAGGTATAATATTAGTGAATTAATCTTTATATAAAAAAGTCTGCCAATTATGACAGATTTTTTTATTGTTCAAATTAAAATAAAATTTTGTTATTTTTCTCTAAAATACTTTTCAATCCCATTTACAATCCCTTCTACCATCACATTTTGGAAGTCAGGAGAAGCCATTTTTCTGTCTTCCTCAGGATTTGTCATGAATCCCATTTCTAGTAATGTGTTTGTAACTGTTGACCAGTTTGTTCCTGTCAGGTCATCTCTGTAGGAAACGCCTCGGCTTTTGAAGCCTGTTGCTTTTGTGTATTCTGACAGGATTGCTTTTGAGAATTTATCACTTGATTGCTGTACGCTTTTTGTGTACGGATTTTTAGATGATGATGTAAGTACAGTTGCTCCTCTGTTACTGCTTCCTCCTGCATCTGCATGTAATCTTAAATATACATCACAGCCTTCTTTATTTGTCATTAGGGCTCTTTCTTTGTTGCTTATATTTACATCATTTTTTTCTCTTACCATAAATACTGAGTATCCTTTATCCTTTAAAGCATCTCTTAATTTTAAGCCTACTTCAAGGGCTAACTGATATTCAGGCTTTTTAGTTGCAACACCTCTTGTTCCGTAAGCTACTTTTGTTTTTCTTTTGCTTGAACCAGGAGCCACTTCTTCTGTTTGCATATTTCCCTTTGCTTGGTGTCCTGGATCGATACATACTTTTTCAGCTGCATTTGCCAATCCTGAAATGCTGCTAATTAAAATTGCTAATTTTAATAATAATTTCATAGTTGATTCCTTTCTTTTTTTATTTTTAAATTTATTTATTTTATTATTTGAGTATAAAAATTAGATTTTTAATGTTTATTGTCTGGTAAAAATAGAAATTTCTAAAATTACTAAAAAGTATTGGAAATTTTTTGACTTAGTTTGTTACAAAATAAATTTAATTGTAGAGATATTCATTTCCTGTGAAGTACAGGTTTTTATATCCATTTCCTTCAAAATATACTCTGTAAACGCTTCCATATGCAGCTGATGCAAAAGGATGGCCGCTAAAATTAAATCTTTTTCCTGATTTTAAACTTACGCAAGTATTATCTGACACTATTTTGCAACGTTCTACGTATCTTGAGAAACTAAGAACGCTAAATAATAAAAATATTCCTAATATTAATTTTTTCATAATTAATCACTCCTCAATATAATTTTATGGGGGGTATTACAATTAATATATTTAGTAATTTTAAAATTTTGATTAATTTTTACCAAACAATAAAAGTGTTCCTCAAATTTTAAATACATAAAAATTAAGGTGCATTATATTATATCCTAATTATATTTGATTACCATTTTAATTTCATTATATAAAAGTTAATGAAAAATATAATTATTATTTTATCGAATATCTCATCAAGTATCGTTCAACATTGTCCCCATATTCATTATCTAAATTATCTACTATTTCAAATCCCAATTTTTCATAAATTCTTTTCGCAGTAAAGTTATCCATATCAACAGTAAGTTCTATTTTTTTTATTCCCATTTCCTTCAAAGTTTCCATTACAAATTGAAGAAGTATTCTCGCATATCCGTTTTTTTGAAATTTTGGGACAGTAGAAACTCCATAAACATAAGCAATTTCCCTGTCAAAACTGCTTAAAACCTCAATAACCGACATTAATTCATCCTTACTGTCTTTATCATCGCTTAACATTGCAAAAACTTTTCCATATTTGGCAAATGGCTTAATATTCCAGTTCCCAACGGTTGCTTCTCCAAAAACTTTGTTTTCATGTTCTACAATTTTAAATAACAAATCTGAATCTTTTTTTGCATCCAGAATTTTTATTTTATAATTTTTTTCCATAAAATCTCTCTTTCTTTTTTTCTTTTTTTTAATAATAACTTTTTAGTAATTCACTTTATACAGATATAACCCTTCTGAAGGTGCTAAAATCTTTTTATTATCAGCATCAGGATTTTTTAGCCTTTTTATAATATAATTTTCTTTTTCTTTTCCAAAATAAACAGCAAGTGCTGAGCCAATCATAATTCTGACCATAGTTTTTAAAAATCCATTTCCGCAAATTTCAATATTTACCTGATTTTTCCCGAATTTTTTATCATAATAGCATTTTATATAAAAAATTTCTCTCACAGGATTTCTATAAGCCTTATCCTTTTTCATAAAACTGCTGAAATCGTGTTTTCCAATAAAGGAGTCCATTATTTTCTGAAATTTTTCCACCTCCACTTTTTCTTTAAGACCAGTTATGTAATTTGACTCAAATGGCGTAATATCCTTCTCTGCTCTCATAATATATAAATAAGCTCGATTTTTAGCATCAAAACGTGCATTAAAATTTTCATTTGCTTCTGTGATATTTAAAATTTTAACCTCACCTTTTAAAGATTTATTAATTTGCCTTTTTATTGCTTCCAGAGGAATATTGCCGTCAATTAGAAAATTAGAAACTTGTTCCATTGCATGAACTCCCTTGTCAGTCCTTCCTGAAGAAATCATATTTATATTTTGGGAAAATGCTTTTAAAATTATTTTTTCAATTTCTCCTTGAACAGTTTTTACGTTATTATCCTTTTGCCTTTGAAATCCCAAAAACTTGCTTCCATCATATTGATAAATGATTTTTACATTTCTTTTTTTCATATTTTTCCTTTTTATTTTTCTTTTTTCTTTTTTATATTGTATCGTTAATTTTGTCTAAAGTAAAGGTAAAAATAAAAATTTAGAAAGATTATGAAGAAAATCTATCTTGTAATTTAAAATGAAAAGGTATATAATGAATTATAAAAAAGGTTAAGGAGTCGGTTATGTTACAAAGTTTTTATGGCGTTATTCAAGTGAAACATTATCAAAATGGGCGTTTGCGGTTGCAGACAGAAGTGCTGAAGGATGACGAGGAGCTAAAAAAGGAATTTTTAAATAATATTCGTAAAATAGAAGGAATAAATTCCGTGGAAGTTAATTCTGTTACTGGAAGTATTCTGATTTATTTTGATGAAAAAGTTATTGAAAGTTCTTTTTTGTATTTGGTAGTGTTGAGATTGCTTCATTTGGATGAGGAAGCCTTGAAGAATAAACCTGGGAGAATAAAAGAGTTGTTAAAGCAGATATTTGAATCAGCAGATATGGCTGTTTATAACAAGAGTAAAGGTTATTTGGATTTGAAGACATTAACTGCAGGTATTTTTATTTTTTATGGAATAAAAAAATTATGGAAAGTTCCAGGATTACCTAAAGGAGCTACATTGTTATGGTGGGCTTCTAGACTTTTATCAGACGAGAAAAGAAAATAGTAGACAAAAAATTGAAAGGGAAAAAGATGTTAGAAAATTTTTTTAGAACAACGTATCTGATGTTTAATCAGATAAAGGTAGTGCACAGTATTCCTGGAAGACTTAGGCTATTTGTTCCAAATTTATCAAAGGTTCCAGAGGAATTAAAAAAATATGATAATGAAGTAAAAAAACTGATTTTATCAAAAAAAGGGATAAAAAGTGTTGAATATTCGTATATAACGAATAAAATTTTGCTTTATTATGATCCAAATTTGATTTCAGAAAAGGAAATACTTGAATGGATGAACAAAGTTTGGAAAACGGTTATCAATCATCCTGAATTGTATGAAAATAAATCCTTGAAAGAAATAGAAGATAATCTGGAAATTTTTTATGATTTGATAAAAAAACTTTAAGTTTGTGGAATAAAAAGAAAGGAAAATTTTATGGCTGGTAGAAATTATTTGCTAAATTGTGAGATTTTGCATGAAATTCGTGGGAGAATTAGAATTCGTTCAAGAGCGTTAAAATATCTTGGCGTTCACAAAGAAGAAATAACAAAGCGTTTAATGCAAGTTCATTATATAAAAAGTGTTGAAATTTCAACTATTACAGGTTCTGTACTTATTTATTTTGATAACTTTTCGCTAACTGGAGAAAATTTTGTATCTTTGCTTCAAAATACATTGAATGGGTATTTGGTGGATATTTACAAAAATGATAAAAAACAAGCATCGAATAAATATGTGATAGAAAGACGATTACAGGAAGAATCACCAAAAGAAATTATGAAAAATATTGGAGTGGCAGTATTATTGCTTTTGCTTCCAGGTCCAAAAACGAAATTGACTGGAATTAGAAGATTATTTAATTACAAAACTATTTCAACAATTTCTTTGGCATTGCCTGTTTTAAAAAATGGAATTTTGTCATTGATTCAGAATAAGCGTCCGAATGCGGATACATTGAGTTCTACGGCGATTGTAAGTAGTATCGCTTTAGGAAGTGAGCGAACAGCTTTGACAATTATGATTTTAGAAAGAATTGCAGAACTTTTGACGGCTTATACTATGAAAAAAACTCGTGGCGTAATTAAAGATATGCTAAGTGTTGGAGAAAACTATGTTTGGAAAGCGTCTGAAGATGAAGACCAAGTGGCGAAAAAAGTTCCAATTGAAGAAATTAAAAAAGGTGATTTGATACTTGTTCAAACTGGAGAAAAAATAAGTGTCGATGGAACAATTGAAAAGGGAAGTGCGGTAATTGACCAATCGGCGATTACTGGAGAATATATGCCTGTTAAAAAGGAAACAGGACAGGAAGTTTTTGCTGGAACGCTTTTGAAAAGTGGAAATATCACTGTAAGAGCTGAAAAAGTTGGAGATGACAGAACGGCTTCAAGAATTATAAAATTGGTAGAAGATGCTTCGTTTAACAAAGCGGACATTCAATCTTACGCCGATGCATTTTCTGCACAGTTGATTCCGTTAAATTTCCTTCTTGCTGGAATAGTTTACGCTTCAACTAGAAATTTACAAAAGGCATTGAGTATGCTTGTAATTGATTATTCATGTGGAATAAGATTGTCGACAGCGACAGCATTTTCTGCTTCAATTAATACAGCTGCTAAAAACGGAATCTTGATTAAAGGAAGCAATTATTTGGAAGAACTTTCAAAGGCTGATACTGTAATATTTGATAAAACTGGAACAATTACAGAAGGAAAACCTAAAGTTCAAACAGTAAAAACTTTTGCTAAAAATATGAAAGATAATAGAATGATTGCATTAGCTGCGGCTGCTGAAGAAACTTCTACACACCCTTTGGCGAGTGCGATTTTAAACGAAGTAAGAAATAGAGGATTAAAAATACCACGACATAAAGAAGATGTAATTAGAGTGGCAAGAGGAATTGAAACTTATGTAAATAAGGATATTATTCGTGTGGGAAGCAGAAGATACATGGAAGAAAATAATATTTCGGTAGAGATGTCAGTTGATGTGGTAAAAGGAATGCAAAATAATGGAGAAATCGTTATTTATGTGGCTAAAAATGAGAATTTAATCGGTGTAATCGGAGTTTCTGATCCACCAAGAGAAAATATCAAAAAAGCTATGAACCGTTTGAGAAATCAAGGAATAGACGATATTGTGCTACTTACAGGAGACTTGAGACAACAGGCTGAAACTATTGCAAATAGTATGTCAATGGATAGATATGAATCTGAATTGTTACCAGAAGATAAGGCGAAAGATATTTTGAAATTCCGTTCAATCGGATCAAAAGTTATTATGATTGGAGATGGAATAAACGATGCTCCAGCTCTTTCTTACGCAAATGTAGGAATAGCACTTGGAAGCACTAGAACAGATGTTGCAATGGAAGCTGCCGATGTTACAATAACTTCTGACGATCCGTTGTTAATACCAGCTGTAATTGGTTTAGCTAAAAATACTGTAAAAATTATAAAACAAAATTTTGCGATGGCGATTGGAATAAACAGTTTTGCACTTGTATTAGGTGCGACAGGATTGCTACCAGCAATATATAGTTCAGTTTTACATAATTCAATAACAATTTTAGTAGTTGGAAATTCATTAAGACTTTTAAAATATGATGTCAATAAATAGAATTTTTGTGGCGTATCTGATTTTGGAGGAAATTATATGAAAAAATTAATTTTGACGGTATTGCATAAGTTACCGAATCGTGTCAGATTTAAAGTTTCACACGAAATTATTGACACAAAAAAATTTTTTGAAACAATAAAAGTTGGAGCAAAAAGTACAGCTTTACGATATAATAAAACTATAAATACATTGCTTATAACTTTTGAGCCAGAGGAAATTACGATTGATGAAGTGATTTATCGAACTGCGACAGCATTATCAGTTGAGCACGGCATGACTTCGGTAAAATTAGTGGAAGATTTTGAGGAAAAATCAATAGATTCGTTGTCTGTATATTCTGGAGCTGCGATTTTGCTTTCTTTCTTGTACGGACTTGGAAAAAGTAAAATTGAAAAATTACAATTGGATATAAACAATTTTACAGCGGGACTTACAACAGCGGCAATTATGGAACACGCCTATATGGAAACACAAAGAAAAGGTTTCTTTGACATTGAAATTTTACCAGCATTGTATCTTTTAAGATCCTATATGGCGAATAGATCAGTTACAGCAATAGCACTTATGTGGCTTACAACTTTTGGACGACACCTTGTATTAAATAATGTATCGAATAAAGAAGTGAGAATTTATCGGTTAAAAGCTGAAAATGGGAAATTCCATTATGTTGTGGATGTGAAAAATGATAAAACTATTGAGAATGTAAGTGATTTAATAGATCATATATTCTTTAGCAAGAGATCAGATGAAGATTCGGATGATAAATATATAGCTTTGAAATAAATTGTGATTTAAAGTAAAAGAATTTAACAAAAGATATCAAGAAATCACCAGATTCTACAAGTAGGAGTAATTCACATAGTTATAAAAAAATATTAATATATAATTATTTGAAAAAATATAATAAATAAATTAAAAATTTGGAGGTAATAAAATGATAAAATTCGGAAATATAAAGAAAGAGCATTTAGTGGGAGCGGCAGTTGGAGTAGGAACAGTTGCAGTTGGTTACTATTTATACAAAAAAAATCAAAGCAAAGTTGACAGTTTTTTAAGAAAACAAGGAATAAATATAAAAACATCTTCAGAAGCAACTTACGATAACATGAATCTTGAAGAATTGATGACAACAAAAGAACGTCTTGAAGATTTAATTGCTGAAAAAGAATTATCTACAAATACAGCTGTTTCAGAAACAGTTGTGGAAGTTGAAGAAAAATAGTTGATTTTTTAAGATTAAGCTGATAAAAATTAATTAAAATTAGAGTTTAAATAAATAACCAGTTGTAACTTTTGAGTTCAATTTTAAAGCAGTTTTGCTGCAATTAAATATAAAAAAGTTTATGAAATAGTGCAAGAATACTCGGAATTTTAGTTGTGAGATGAATTGCACGAAAATTTAGTAAGCATATGGAAAAATTTTAGTAGATAAAATGTAGAATATGTAATATAATATCTTTGATTGAAGACTGTAATGGAGTATTAAATATTCTAAAGAAAAGTAAAGTTGTGGACTTAAATGTTGTCCTATACAATAGGGGCGAGCTGAACACGCCTAAAAGAATAAGGATAGTTGTTGTGCTATCAAACTTCTTAGAAAATTTTTAAATACTTTTAAAGATTTTAAAACCCTGCGACTTTAGTCGTGGGAGGTTCAGGTTTTTAAGCATAAAATGCGTAACATTAATAAAAATATTATTTTAAGGAGGAAACTTATGAAATTAGTATTAATCAGACATGGTGAAAGCCAATGGAATTTGGAAAACAAATTTACTGGTTGGAAAGATGTGGATTTGAGTCCTAAAGGAGTTGAAGAAGCAAAAGCTGGAGGAAAAGCATTAAAGGAAAAAGGATTAGTTTTTGATGTTGCTTATACTTCTTACTTAAAAAGAGCTATCAAAACTTTAAATTATGTTTTGGAAGAATTGGATGAATTGTATATTCCAGTTTACAAATCTTGGAGATTGAATGAAAGACACTATGGTGCATTACAAGGATTGAATAAAGCAGAAACTGCTAAAAAATATGGAGATGACCAAGTGCTTATCTGGAGAAGAAGTTTTGATGTTGCACCACCTGCAATTGACAAATCAAGTGAATATTATCCAAAATCAGATAGAAGATACGCAGATTTAACTGATGAAGAAGCACCACTTGGAGAAAGTTTGAAAGATACAATTGCAAGAGTTTTACCTTACTGGCATTCAGATATTTCAAAAAGCTTAAAAGAAGGTAAAAATGTTATTGTAGCGGCTCATGGAAACAGCTTGAGAGCATTAATAAAATATTTGTTAAATATTTCAGATGAAGATATCTTGAAATTAAACTTAACAACTGGAAAACCATTAATTTTTGAAATAGATGAAAACTTGAACGTTGTTTCATCACCAGATTCTTTTTAGTTAAAGCATGATATAATTTTAGCAAGGATGAATTTAAATAATCCTTGCGTTTTTTGTATTTTTTAAAAATACAAGCTTGAAACTAATGTTGTAGCAGGACTGCTTTAAAATTGAACTTAAAACAACTGGTCTATTTATTTAAACTCTAATTTTAATTAATTTTTATCAGTTTATTAGGCATATTTTTTATTTAGTAATAGATTTCTGTTGGCTTTTATTTAGCAGTATTTTAAAACTTTTTGTTATCAAATAAATAAAATATTTTTTTATTTTTAAATGGATTTTAGAATAAAAATAAATTTTAAAGGAAGGTGAAAAATATGACTTTGGAAATAACTACACCTGCAGTTCTTTTTCCTACCGTATCTTTACTTTTGCTTGCATACACAAATAGGTTTCTGGCACTTACAGCGATTGTGAGGCAGATGGATTCAAGCGGGGAAGTGGAGCATGAGTTTTATCAAGTTAAAAATTTGAGAAAAAGGCTAAATTATATAAAAAAAATGCAGTATTTTGGAGTTTCAAGTCTGTTAATGTGTGCCATTTCTATGCTGTTTTTATTTCTTCAAATGGATTTTATTGGGAAAATAAGTTTTGGAATAAGTCTTGTATCGTTGATAGTTTCACTATTATTTTCACTTTTGGAAATTCAAATTTCGCTAGAAGCTTTGAGAATTCATTTGAATCATAATAGTGAGAGTGAGGAGAAAAATAAATAAAATTTTTTTATCATTTGACATAAATTAGAAAAAATTGATATAATTAGTGTGTAAAGTATAGTTTGAGTAAAAATTAAAGACAAATATTTTAATTGTTGATTATTAAATTAAGGAGGAAGGATGATTTCGGTAATTTTGGCGGCTGGAAAAGGGACTAGAATGAAGTCTGAGCAGTCTAAAGTTTTGCATAAGGTAAATGGTGTTCCAATGATTAGAAGAGTTGTAGATGTTCTTGAAAATATTGGGAATAAAAAAAATGTCTTTATTTTGGGGCATAAAAAGGAAGATGTGCTGGTTGAAATGGGAGATGTTGATTTTGTTACGCAAAGGGAGCAGCTTGGAACAGGACATGCGATTTTAATTGCAAAGGATAAAATTAGGGAATATGGTGAAGATGTGCTTATCACTTGTGGAGATACGCCTCTTTTAAAGGAAGAAACATTAAGAAACTTAAAAGATGCTTTTGATGAGAAAAAACTTGACTGTATTGTACTTTCCTGTAAAGTTAAGAATCCGTTTGGATATGGACGGATTGTTAAGGAAAATGGAAAAATTTCAAATATTGTTGAAGAAAAGGAAGCAGATGAAAATGAGAGAAAAATAGATGAAATTAATACAGGAGTCTATATTTTTAAAAATGAAAGTTTGCTTTATGCGATAGAGAAAATTGACAATAATAATTCAAAAGGTGAATATTATTTAACTGATGCCATAAAGATTTTAACAAGTGAAGGCTACAATGTTGACAGTTTTCAAATTGAAGATGAAGATGAAATTTTGGGAGTAAATTCTAAAGTTCAGTTGGCACAGGCAGAGAAAATTTTGAGAAATAGAAAAAATGTTGAACTGATGGATAGTGGTGTGATTTTGATTGATCCAGATACAGCTTACATTGAAGATAATGTTCAAATTGGGCAAGATACTATAATTTATCCAAATGTTACAATTCAAGGAAACACCAAAATTGGAAAAAACTGTGAAATCTTGGGAAATACTAGAATTGAAAATTCGGTAATTGCAGACAATGTAAAAATAGAAGCCTCTGTTGTTGAGCAGTCTATTCTTGAACAAGGAGTAACTGTTGGTCCATTTGCGCATCTACGTCCAAAAGCGTATTTAAAAGAAACTGCACATGTTGGAAACTTTGTGGAAATAAAAAATGCTACTCTTGAAAAAGGTGTAAAAACAGGACATTTAACTTATATTGGAGATGCTGAGATTGGGCAAGATACAAATGTTGGGGCAGGAACTATTACTTGTAACTATGATGGGAAAAATAAGCATAAGACAAAAATTGGAAAAAATGCATTTATTGGAAGTAATTCAATAATTGTAGCACCTGTAGAAATAGGAGATAAAGTCCTTACAGCTGCAGGTTCAGTAATTACAAAGGATATTCCTGATGAAGCACTTGCTTTTGGAAGGGCAAAACAGGTGAATAAAGAGAGAAAAAATAAATAGTTGGAAATAGGGAAATCTCAAAAAAATAAAAATATTAATGAGAGAAAGGGAAATAAAATGATAACATTAACCAAAGAAGACAAAGACAAAATTAGAGTATTTGCAGGAACATCAAGTGAAAAATTGGCAGAAAAGATTGTAAAATACCTAGATATGGATTTATCAGCTGCTGAAATCGTAAAATTTGCTGATGGAGAAACTTTTGCAAAGGCGAAACAAAGTGTACGTGGTTGTAAAGTATTTATTGTTCAGTCTACCTCAAAGCCTGTAAATGAAAGCCTTATGGAACTTTTAGTCTTTATCGATGCAATTAAAAGATCTTCAGCTAAGGAAATTATCGCTGTAATTCCTTATTATGGATATGCAAGACAAGATAGAAAGGCAAGTCCAAGAGAGCCAATTACATCAAAACTTGTTGCAAATTTGCTGACAGTTGCAGGAGCTACAAGAGTAATTACAATGGACTTGCATGCAAGACAAATTCAAGGATTTTTTGACATTCCAGTGGATCACATGGAAGCATTGCCAATTTTGGCAAAACACTTTATAAAATACGGATTTAGCCCAGAAGATACAGTTGTTGTATCGCCTGATGTTGGTGGAGTAAAAAGAGCTAGAGGACTTGCAAACTGGCTGCATACACCGCTTGCAATAATTGATAAAAGACGTGCCAAGGCGAATGTTTCAGAAGTTATGAATATTATTGGTGATGTAAAAGGTAAAAAAGCTATTTTGATTGACGATATGATTGATACAGCCGGAACAATTTGCAATGCTGCTCAAGCTTTAATTGACAAGGGCGCTTTGGAAGTTTATGGATGTGCAACACACGCTGTTTTCTCTGATCCTGCAGTTGAAAGATTAAAAAAATCAGCATTTACTGAAATTGTAGTAACAGATACTATTCAATTGCCTGAAGATAAAAAATTCGATAAATTAAAAATATTGACAACAAGTAAAATGTTTGCAGAAATAATAACTAGAATAGCTACAAATAATCCAATAAGCGGTTTATTTGAAATGCCAGTTGATGATGGAAATGATGACTAAGATTGATAAAGATAAAAAAAGTAAAATTGAAAAAGCTATAAAGATTTTAAGAAATGGAGGAGTTGCTGTATTTCCTACAGATACTGTCTATGGAATTGGCTCTCTTCCTGAAAAGAAAGCTGTTGAAAAAATTTATAAAATAAAAAAACGTGATTTTTCTAAAAAAATAATCGCATTAATTAGTAATAAGGAAATTTTGAAGGATCTGGTAAATGAAACTGAAGAAAATATGAAAAAAATTTCTAAAATTCTCAATGAATACTGGCCAGGAGAGCTGACAGTCATTTTTCGTGCAAATTGTAATTTTACACGGAAATTTGATGAAAATATGGAAACTGTTGGGATTCGGATTCCCAAAAATAAAATTGCTTTGGAAATAATAAAAGAATCTGGAGGAATATTATTGACTTCAAGCGCTAATATTTCAGGTGAAAGTTCGGTTAAAAAAATTGAGGATTTAAGTGAAGGATTACTAAAAAATGTGGATATTGTTATTCCAAATGAAGAATCAGAATTGACAGGGAAGCCGTCTACAATTGTAAAATTTGAAAATGGAGAGATTACGTTATTACGAGAAGGTAATATTTTATTTGAGAAAATAGTAAAAAAATTAAAATGATAAAAAAAGAAAGGAGAATTTATGGCAAAAATGGTAAATCCAAATACTGTTAGCAATATGGATTTAATAAATGCAAAATCACAGGCTAAAATGCAGCAGCTTGTGCAAAAAATTGGAAAAGGAAAAAGAAAAGTCAATGTTACATTTTCAAAAATGTCAAGAAGTTATTTGGTAAAACTGATTGAGGAAATGAGAAAAATGATGAGCCAATATGAAAAACAGCTGCCAAATGTATTTAACTTCTTTAAATATTTGGAAAATGAAGTTAAAATTACAAAGGCAAATAAAAAGGAAAAAACTAAAAATG
Organism: Leptotrichia wadei; assembly: GCF_007990445.1. Taxonomy (NCBI): domain Bacteria; kingdom Fusobacteriati; phylum Fusobacteriota; class Fusobacteriia; order Fusobacteriales; family Leptotrichiaceae; genus Leptotrichia; species Leptotrichia wadei. Next base: position 1,979,542 of record NZ_AP019841.1, on the reverse strand, counting down.
TAAAATTGTCTTACGAAGAAGTTGACTTTTTTAAACTGCAGCTAAAGGAAACATTAAAAGGGATTGATGCTCAACGTGCGACTTTGAAGTGGTACAATCTAATTAAAAAGGGATTGTTTAAAACATTGAAAAAACAGACAGAATTGGTGCTGGAGGAGTTTAGCAGCGGAACTGTGAAAAAGAAATAATTGAAAATATAAAAGCGGGAAGGGAAAATTGAGGACAATGAATGAAAAAATAATTGAAAAGGCAAAACTAAAGGATGTTGTCGATAATAAAAAAAATAGTTTTTTATCAAAAGATACTGTTTCTTATTTAAATGAAATTGTAAAGACTGGATTTAAGGAGCGGGCTAGTGATATTCACGTGAAATTTGACTTGCTGGAAGGAATGGAAATAAAATACCGGGTTGACGGCTATCTGAAAGAAAGCCAGAAATTGTATGAAGCAGTGAATAGAAAAGTTCTTGAAAAAAATATTACAGAAATTATTGCCAGAATGAAAATTTTGGCTGGAATGAACGTTGCAGAGAAAAGAAAGCCACAAGATGGCAGCTTTTCTTTTTTATTAAATGCAAAAAATACAAATAAACGTTATGATATAAGGGCTGCCTATATGCCGACAGCTGGCGGGGAGACTATGGTTTTACGTATTTTGGAAAATTATTTAAAGGATATAAAACTTGAAACATTGGGATTTTCAAGTCAAAGCATTAAAATGTTAAATGAAACTTTAGATAGAAAATATGGAATGATTCTCGTAAGCGGGCCTACAGGTTCTGGGAAATCTACAACATTAAAATCCCTAATAAATATGCTAAATGATGGAAGAAAAAAAATCATAACCGTAGAAGATCCAGTTGAAAGCAAAATTAATGGAACTGTTCAAATACAGGTAAATCAAGAAATTGGAGTAACATTTTCTGAAGTTTTGAAAGCCACATTGAGAAATGATCCTGATATTATTGTAATTTCTGAAATTAGAGATGAAATTACTGCAGAAATAGCTGTAAGAGCTGCATTGACAGGACATCTTGTGATTTCCACAATTCACACAAATGATGCTGTTTCTACGTTAATTAGGCTAGTGGATATGGGAATTCCGAAATATTTGATACTAGATTCATTAATTGGAGTTATTGGACAGAGGCTAGTTGGAAAAAGATGTCAGAAGTGCATGGGAGAAGGCTGTGATGAATGTTCTAGCGGATATAGCGGAAGAATTTCAATAAATGAAATACTCGTGTTAAATCAAGATGTACGAAATATTTTGAAGGAGGACAATCACCTTGGATCTGAAACTAAAAATAAATTGAAGACTCTAAACCAAAAATATGAAAATCAGAAGTGTTTTATTGATTTTATGGAAGATGCTAATGAAAAAATTGAAAAGAAATTGATTTTTGAAAGAGAAAAGGGAACTATTATTTTTTAAAAATTATTAATCAGTATTATAAAATTTTTTGAAATTATATTTGTTTTGCTCAAACTCCAGATTGATTATATTTTAAAGGGGTTTGAGCATATTTTATAAAACTGGATTTTAGTTAAATTTAGAAATATGTAAAAAAAATTCAAAAAAAGTGTTGACATTAATTTGAAATTATGATATTATATTCCTTGTCCGAGAGTGATTGATGAAAATGAAAAAATCACTTGTTGAAGGGACGGTGTATAGCGCAGTTCGGTAGCGCACCTGCCTTGGGAGCAGGGGGTCGCAGGTTCAAATCCTGCTACACCGACCATTTTAGAAGTTTTGCGGGAGTAGCTCAGTTGGTAGAGCGTCAGCCTTCCAAGCTGAATGTCGCGAGTTCGACCCTCGTCTCCCGCTCCATTTTATTTAGAAAAAAAATTCATATATATGGTGATCGTAGTTCAGTTGGTAGAGCGCCAGTTTGTGGCACTGGTTGTCGCGGGTTCAAGTCCCGTCGATCACCCCATAATATGAGCCATTAGCTCAGTCGGTAGAGCACTTGACTTTTAATCAAGGTGTCACTGGTTCGATCCCAGTATGGCTCACCATTTGTTAAAATAAAATTTTTTTTGCGAGAGTGGCGAAATTGGTATACGCACTAGACTTAGGATCTAGCGTCTTCGACATGTGGGTTCGAGTCCCACCTTTCGCACCATTTAAATAAATTAGTTTATTAATATCAGCACTTTAAAAGGTTGGTATTTTTTTTTACAAATATTTTCCTTTAAAATTTTCAATTCATCTATAAAATTATTCAACTGGTTATTTTTTACAAATTATGTTAAAATAGTTTTGATAAATTTAAAATAAAAAATTAAACTGTAAATGGAGGAAAGTAATTGGATATTTTAAAAAATGTAGCAGATGAACTGAATTTTAACGAGTCACAAGTGGAAAATACTGTGAAACTTTTTGATGAAGGCGCAACAGTACCATTTATTGCACGTTATAGAAAAGAAGTTACAGGTAATTTGGATGAGGAGCAAATTAGGGATGTAATTGAGAAAGTTACTTATTATAGAAATTTGGAAAAGAGAAAAGAAGAAGTTTTAAGACTTATAGAAGAGCAGGGAAAATTGACTGGTGAACTGAAAAATAGCATAACTTGTGCAACAAAACTTCAGGAAGTGGAAGATCTTTATTTACCTTACAAAAAGAAGAAAAAAACGAAGGCGGATATTGCGAAAGAGCAAGGGCTAGAACCTTTGACAGAATTTGCGTTGATGCCGACAACTACTTTTGAGATGTTAGAGAAAGAAGCGGAAAAATATTTGAGTGAAGAAGTTTTGTCGATTGAAGATGCGATTAATGGAGTGCATTTGATTATTGCGCAAAATATTTCAGAAGATGTGAAAATAAGGGAATTCTTGAGAGATAAAATTTCAGAATTTGGAATTTTGGCTTCTAAAGTTGTGGAGAAAAATAAGGAAAATGATGAAAAAGGGGTTTATCAGGATTACTATGATTATTCGGAGCTTGTTAAAAAAGCGGCTTCTAATAGAATTTTGGCGATAAATCGTGGGGAAAAAGAAAAAATATTAAAAGTTGACATTGAAATTGACGAAAAAACTGAAAAATTTATAATGGACTTTATTTTGGATACTTTTGAAAATAAAAATTTAGTTGAATTTTTGAGTGAAGTTATAAAAGATTCACTGGATAGACTGGCTTATCCGTCGATAAAAAATGAAGTGAGAAATATTTATACTGAAAAAGCTGAGGAAGAAGCGATTAATATTTTTTCTGAAAATTTAGAAAAACTTCTTTTACAACCGCCTTTGAGTAAAAAAACATTGATGGGCCTTGATCCTGGTTATAGAACAGGTTGCAAACTGGTAATTATTAATAAAGACGGTTTTTATGAAACAAACGATGTGCTTTTCTTGGTTGAAGGAGTGCATAATCCAAAACAGCTTGAAACGGCAAAGAAAAAAATATTGGATTACATAAAAAAATACGATGTTGATATTATTGCAATTGGAAATGGGACAGCTTCTCGTGAAACTGAAAGTTTTGTGGCAAATGTTATAAAAGAGGCGTCAAAACCTGTATCATACTTGATTGTAAGTGAAGCAGGAGCTTCAGTTTATTCAGCTTCAAAAATTGCAATTGAGGAGTTTCCTGATTTGGATGTAACGGCGAGAGGAGCGATTTCGATTGCTAGAAGAATTCAAGATCCGATGGCTGAGCTTGTAAAAATTGATCCAAAATCAATTGGAGTTGGAATGTATCAGCATGATGTAAATCAAAAAAAATTGAATGAAACATTGGAACAAACGATTGAGCATGTTGTAAATAATGTTGGAGTCAATATTAATACGGCTTCTTGGGCATTACTTAGTTTTGTTTCAGGAATTAAGAAAAATGTAGCAAAAAATCTTGTAGACTATAGACATGAAAATGGAGATTTTAAGGATAGGAAAGAATTGAAAAAGGTAAAAGGGCTTGGAACGAAGGCGTTTGAACAAATGGCAGGATTCGTTGTAGTGCCTAATAGTAAAAATCCTTTGGATAATACGATAATCCATCCAGAATCGTATCATATTGCTGAAACTATTTTGAAGGAAGCAAATTGTAAGGTTGACGATTTAAAATTTGATTTGGATGAAGTTAGACAGAAATTGAAAACAGTGGATTTGGACAAAATTATAAAAGAAAATGATTTTGGACCACAAACTGCAAAAGATGTTTACGAAGCGTTGCTAAAAGATAGAAGAGACCCAAGAGATGAGTTTGAAAAACCATTATTGAGATCGGATATTTTAAATATGGATGATTTACAAGAAGGAATGGTTTTGGAAGGAACTGTGAGAAATGTCGCTAAATTTGGGGCTTTTGTGGATATAGGACTAAAAGGGGATGCACTGCTTCATATTTCTGAAATTTCTGACAAATTTGTTAAAGATGCAACAAAAGAGTTATCTGTGGGGCAAATTATTAAAGTTAAAATATTGTCGCTGGATAAAGAGCGTGGAAGAGTGGGACTTACGAGAAAAGGATTATAAAAAAATTTAAAAAAAATTAAAAAAGTGCAGATATTATAAAAAAATAAAAAATTTTTAAAAAAATATTTGTACTTTTTTGAAAAATTTGATAATATATAAGTGAGAAATTTGGGTTATTAAAAAGTTATAAATATTATTTTAAATTATAAACTTCTAATTTTTGCAATAGAAATGTTTAGAAACTTATGATTTTATTTATATCAAGTAGACAAGTCTCTTTGTCAAATGATCATAGTAAAATAGTTTATGTAGTTGTCAAGCAAGTCTAAAAAAATATAACCTAAAAAAATTTAAAGAATTTTTAAAAAACCAAATTAATTTTAAAAAGTAAAATATTTTATGTATTTTAAATTTTAAAAGAAATTTTTCTTTTTAAAACTTTTTTAAAAAAAATATAGAGAAGGAAGGTTCGGAAATGGGATTATTTTTAATCGGATTAGTGCCAATAGTTGTATTTTTGATACTATTAACTTTTTTGAAAAAATCAGCTATGTTTAGTGCGTATGCCAGTTTAGTAGTGGCAATTATTTTAAACTTTATTGTTCCTGGATGGCAAATGCCAGTTCAAGGGGTTATCGCTTCAATTATTGAAGGATTTGCAACAGCGTGGATGCCTATCGGTTTTGTAGTATTTGCTGCATTGTTTGCTTATGATTTATCAGTAAAAACTGGTAAAATTGAAACAATCAAATCAATGTTAGGAAGCATTTCAACAGATAAAAGAGCTCAAGCATTGATATTAGCTTGGGGATTTGGTGGATTTATAGAAGGTATTGCAGGATATGGGACAGCAGTTGCGATTCCAGCAGCAATCATGGTTTCATTAGGATTTACTCCACTAAGTGCAGCTTTAATTTGTCTTATTGCAAACTCAACACCAACAGCGTTTGGAACAGTTGGACTACCAGTTACAACAATGATTTCTAACTTTAAATTGAATGCTGGAGAAACAGCATTTTATACATCATTATTGCTGTTAGTTTTGACATGTATTATACCATTTATATTGGTAATAATGGCTAATAAAGAAATTGATGGTGGAAAAAATGCAGCATTTGGAAGAGGAATTTTACCTGTAGTTATTGCTTCAATTATCGGTTATTTAACACAACCATTTATCGCAAAAGCAATGGGTGCAGAATTACCAACAATTTTGTCAAGTTTATTTGCAATGATCTTAATGATAGTTGCTACTAAAATCTTTATTAAAGAAGATAAAAGTGCAAAATCTAATAAAGGTCAAGCTATTACTGGAAAAGATGCATTTATGGCTTGGGTTCCATATATTTTAATGATAATCTTAATTATTGGAACAAGTCCAGTTGTAGAAGCTGTTCATAAAGCGTTAGAACCAACAACTACACATTTCAATTTTGCTTTGGGACATGAAGCTACATGGTTTAAGGATAAAGGAGATCCAAGTGTAATATTCAAATGGATTTTAGCGCCAGCTGCACCATTATTTGTTGCAACTGTTATAGCAGGATTCATTCAAGGTGTAAAACCAAAAGTTATGGCTGAAACATTAAAAGAAACAATTTTAAGTAAATTACCTTCAGTTGTGGTAATTATGGGAATTGTGGCATTGTCAGTAGTAATGAAACATAGTGGAATGATTGAAAGTATAGCAAAAGGATTTGCTGCAACAGGTAAGTTCTTCCCAGTAATTTCGCCATTCTTAGGAACTATCGGTACATTCGTAACAGGAAGTGACTTGGCATCTAACTTGTTATTCGGTGGAGTTCAAGTAAATATAGCAGGATCAAACGAAGCGTTGAAAGCATTGTATATTGCCGCTGGTACAGGTGGAGCAACAGGAGGAAAAATGATTTCTCCGCAAAATATTGCAATTGCCGCTTCAACAGTTGGATTAATGGGTAAAGAAGGAGATATGCTTAAATTCACTGTTAAATATTCAATAGCTTATGCAGCTATTTTAGGTATTTTAACATTTATTGGAGCAGGAATGCTTCATTAAAAGTTTAAGACTAAAAATTATGAAGTTTTAAAAAAATAAATGCAATAAATAGTTAATAAAAAGGAGAATACTGAAGTTATGAAAATTTTAGTATCTCCTTATTTATTTAAAAAATTAAATTTTGCTGCCAAATAAAATATTATTTTATTTTTTAAGCGGGATTTAGTGAGAGTTATTTAAAAATGTATAAAATTGTGATATAATAAAAGACATAAAAACAGTAAAAAAAATAATTTTAAATAAAAGTAGGAGGAAGTAATGTCAGAAAACAACAATCCAGAAAAAGTGGATTATGCAAAAACGCTTAATTTGCCAAAGACAAGTTTTAAAATGAAAGCTAATTTGGCACAAAAAGAACCTTTGACATTAAGGGACTGGAAAAAAGCTGAAATTTATGAAAAATCATTGAAAGAAGGAGCACCATTTTTTGTATTGCATGATGGACCGCCTTATGCGAATGGAGATATTCACATTGGACATGCGTTAAATAAAATATTGAAGGATATTATCTTAAAATATAAGAGATTAAGAGGTTATAATGCACCGTATATTCCAGGATGGGATACTCACGGACTTCCTATTGAGTGGAAAATAATGGAAGAACTTGGGGAAAAAGCAAAAAATATGACTCCGCTGCAAATTAGACAAGAATGTAAAAAATATGCATTAAAATGGGTGGAAAAACAAAAAGAAGGATTTAAAAGACTTGGAATTTTAGGAAACTGGGATAATCCTTATGTTACTTTAAGACCTGAATATGAAGCAGAACAATTAAAAGTATTTAAAGAAATTTATGAAAATGGATATATTTATAAAGGGTTAAAACCAGTGTACTGGTCGCCAACTACTGAAACTGCACTTGCAGAAGCAGAAATTGAGTATAAAGATGTAACTTCTCATTCAATTTATGTAAAATTTGAAGGGGAAAAAGATTTGACTGATAAATTAGGTGTGGATGAAGCAAGTATTTTAATTTGGACAACAACACCTTGGACATTGCCAGCAAACTTGGGAGTATTCTTACATCCTGAATTTGATTACGGATTGTATAAAACTGAAAAAGGTAATCTTGTAGTTGCAAAAGACTTGGCTGAAGATGTGTTTAAAACATTGGACTTGTCATATGAATTGTTAAAAGAATTTAAAGGGACAGAATTGGAATACACTCATTATCAACATCCGTTCTTAGATAGAAAAGGATTAGTAATGAATGCTGATTATGTAACAATAGATGCAGGTACGGGAGCAGTTCATACAGCACCTGGACATGGGGCAGATGACTATAATTATTCATTGAAATATAACATTGGAATTTTGTCGCCAGTAGATGATAAAGGGCATATGACTAAAGAAGCTGGAAAATATGAAGGAATGTTCTATGCAAAAGCAAGTAAAGCGATTGTTGAAGACTTGACTGAAAGCGGACATATGTTATATCACACAACTTTTGTTCACTCGTATCCACATGATTGGAGAAGTAAAAAACCAGTTATTTTCAGAGCAACTGAACAATGGTTCATTAGCATTGACGAAAGCGATATTAGGGAAAATGCATTAAAGGCATTGGAAAATGTTGAATTTGTGCCATCTTGGGGTAAAAATAGAATTGGTTCAATGTTAGAAACTCGTCCTGACTGGACTATTTCAAGACAAAGAGTCTGGGGAGTGCCAATACCATTATTTTACAATAGAGCGACTGATGAAGTTATTTATGAGCCAGAAATTATGGATAGAATAATTGAATTGGTTAAAAAAGAAGGAACTGATATTTGGTGGAAATATGAAGCCAAAGAAATTATTGGGGATGAACTTTTAGAAAAATATAATTTAAAAGATGTGGATATTAGAAAAGAAAGAAGTATAATGGATGTCTGGTTTGATTCTGGAGTTTCGCATAGAAGTGTGCTAGTGCCAAGAAACTTGCCAAGACCAGCAGATTTATATCTTGAAGGAAGTGACCAGCACAGAGGTTGGTTCCAATCTTCACTATTGACATCAATTGCAAGTACAAAAGATGCACCTTACAAGAGAATATTAACTCACGGATTTACAATGGACGGACAAGGTAGAAAAATGTCTAAATCACTTGGAAACACAATACTTCCAAAAGATATTACAGAAAAATACGGAGCAGATATTTTAAGACTCTGGGTATCTTCAGTAGATTACAGAGAAGATGTGAGAATTTCTGAAAACATTTTACAGCAAATGTCAGATGCCTACAGAAGAATTAGAAATACAGCGAGATTCTTGATGGGTAACTTAAATAACTTTGACTATGCAAATGATAAAGTTGACTATAAAGATATGTTTGAAATTGACAAATGGGCAATGCACAAGCTGGAAGAATTAAAAGAAAAAACAACTGAATATTATGATAAATACGAATTTTACAGTTTATTCCAAGAAATTACATATTTCTGCTCAATGGAAATGTCTTCATTCTATCTTGACATCGTAAAAGACAGACTTTACTGTGAAGGTACAACTTCAATCGAAAGAAGAAGTGCTCAAACTGTGCTGACAGAAGTTCTAAAAGTGTTAGTAAGAATTATTTCACCAGTATTGTCGTTTACTGCTGATGAAATTTGGGAAAGAATTCCAGAAGCGTTAAAAGAAGAAGAAAGTGTGCATTTATCAAAATGGATTGAAGCAAATCCTGAATACTTAAATGAAGAATTGGCTAAAAAATGGGATAAAATCGCTCGTTTAAGAAGAGAAGTAAATAAAAAACTGGAAGCAGAAAGACAGACTGGATTAATAGGTCACTCTCTTGATGCGAGAGTTCTTTTAAACATTGCCAATGATGAATATTCATTTATAAAAGATTATACAGAAAATGAAGTTTCTGATTTATTTATCGTATCTCAAGTTAAATTTGTAAATGATAATTTAGCAGAAAGTGAAATCGAAGGAATAAGTATAAGTGTGGAAAAAGCGTCTGGAGAAAAATGTGAAAGATGCTGGAAGTATGATGAAGAAGTTGGGCACGATCACAATCATTCAGATGTTTGTCCGAGATGTGCAAGCGTTCTGGAAAAAATGTAATATAAATTTATTTTGTAAAATTGGACTAAATATATCTAAATAAATAACTTATTTAGTTCGATTTTTACAAATATGTGTCAATAAAAATGTGAGGAGAAAAGAATGCCTTATATAATTATTATTTTGGTTTTAGCTGCATTAGATCAAATTACAAAGCAGTTAATGTACAATGTAGCAGGTGGAATGCAAGGTTTTTCAATACCATTAATAAAAAGATTTTTTCATTTGACTTATGTTGAAAATCACGGTGGAGTTTTTGGACTTTTACAGGGTAAAATTAACCTTTTTACGATAGCAAGTACGGTTCTGATTATATATGTAATCGCTATGGAATACAAGAATTTTAAAAATTATAGCAAATGGACGAAAATAGGAGTAGCAGTAATTGCCGCTGGAGCTTTAGGAAATATGATTGACAGGATTTTTCGTGGATATGTAATCGATATGATAGATTTTCGTGGAATCTGGGTTTTTGTATTCAATGTGGCGGATATGTATGTGCATATTGGAATTTATATTATTATAATTGATTATTTGGTGAGAAAATATTTGAAAAAAAATAGGTGATAATATATGTTTGGAGCAGTATATTTGGCAATGATGCTATTTCGGGTTTTAGTTGTGATTATTGCTGTTATGGCTATTATTATTTCGGTTTCTAAAAATAAGTTAAGAACAATATTTGGAATAGATATTGCGATATTGATTTTTACAGTTTTGTTTTTCTTTGTGTGGTTTCCAGTTAAGGAAAATACAGTTTTGAATTTAAAAAACGGATATTCAGTGAGTACAGAGTATAACGAAGCGATTCCAGAAGTGAACTATTATTTGTCAAATATAGGATATTTGGGGAAATTAGGAAAAATAAAAGGTAGCTGGGTAGGATATGTGTACAATGCCAACGAAGCGATTGCTGAAGTTTTTTATGTAAATGCAGATTTTGACTTAATAGAAGATGAAAAAAACAAACAGGAAGAAATGAAGGAAATTGATAAAAAATCAGGATATTTTATTATTAATTCAAAAGAACAGACACTGCATTTAACAGAAGAACAAGTAAAAGAAAAACTGAAAATAAAAAAAGTTAATCTGAAAAATCCAAAAAAAATTATAAGAAAATATGGAGAAAAGAAAGAATTATCAACTTTCTATAAAATAGCAGAGGATTATTTTTTGCCAAAGAAAATAGGTGCTACAGCATTTAATGTTATCAAATACGTTATTATTTCACTGCTGATTTTAGTAGCAGTATATTTAAAAAAACGTTTGAATAAGAAAAAATAGTAAAATATAGAGAAAGGATAGAGATAAATGACTTTTCAGGAAATTATATTAACTCTTCAAAAATTTTGGGGAGATAAAGGATGTATAATATCAAATCCGTATGATATTGAAACAGGTGCAGGAACATTTAATCCAGATACTTTTTTAATGTCATTAGGGCCTGAACCTTGGAATGTTGCCTATGTTGAGCCATCACGTCGTCCAAAAGATGGAAGATATGGTGAAAACCCTAACAGAGTGTACCAACATCATCAATTTCAGGTAATTATGAAACCATCACCAGAAAATATTCAAGAACTTTATTTAGAAAGTTTGGTTGCACTAGGAATTGATCCGAAGGAGCACGATATAAGATTTGTAGAGGATAACTGGGAAAGCCCTACACTTGGAGCGTGGGGATTAGGATGGGAAGTTTGGCTAGATGGAATGGAAATTACACAGTTTACGTATTTCCAACAAGTTGGAGGACTGGAAGTGGAAATCGTTCCATCAGAAATAACTTACGGACTTGAAAGAATCGCACTTTATTTACAAAATAAAGATGATGTAAAAGATTTAGAGTGGACAAAAGGTGTAAAATACGGAGAAAGAAGATTTCAGTTTGAGTATGAATTGTCAAAATACAGCTTTGAAGTAGCAGACGTTCCAATGCACTTCCAGCTTTTTGATATGTATGAAAAGGAATCTAAAAATTGTCTAAACAACGATTTAGTATTCCCAGCTTATGAATATGTGCTAAAATGCTCACATACATTTAACAACCTCGATGCAAGGGGGGCAATTAGTACAACAGAAAGAATGTCTTATATTTTAAGAATTAGAGATTTGGCCAAGGGATGTGCAGAAAAATTTGTAGAAGCTAGGGAAAGATTGGGATTCCCATTGCTGAATAAAAATAAATAGACATAAAAGAGGGGGATTCTTCTTTTGAAAGGAGGGCTGTGGAATGAAATTGTCGATAAGGAATGTTGGGAAACTGAAGGAAGCTGATGTTGAGATAAATGGGATAACTGTTATTACTGGTGAAAATGATACTGGGAAAAGTACGGTTGGGAAAGTTTTGTGGAGTGTTTTTAATAGTTTTTATAAGGTTTATGAACAAATTGAAAAAGAAAGAATTGATTTTGTAAATGAACAGATTTATAGTTATGTTAAAAATTTAGATAAATCAGATAATGTAAAGAAAAAAACTTTAGATATGGCAATAGATATTATTCAGAATTATAGTATTTATTATAGAAATGAAGAAAATATAAAAAACTATATAACAGAAAAATTTAAAGAAAATAATTATTTTGTTGATGCTAAAGTAATTGAAGAATTAACTGGTGATTTATACGTTGTGTTAGGTATAAAAAGTATTGAGATAATAAGCTCTATTATAGAACAAAAATTATCCACTGAGTTTCATGATGAAATAAAAAATAAAAATACAGAATCACAAGAAGAAACAAGTGTAGAATTGTATATCAGAAATAAAATTTTAAATTTTAATATTGAAGAAGGTATAAATGTTGCAGGAGAATTTGTTGAGAATTTGAAAGGAGATATTGATGATTTTGATTTGGCAACAGAAGCAGTATTTATAGACAATCCTTTTATAATTGATGATATAGAAAATATATTTGAACAAAAAAAGAAAAATTATAGACAACATTTAGTTTCAAAACTTTATTACAATAGAAATGAAAATACAGTAAAAAAAATGTATGTAAATGAAAAATTAGAAAAAATTTATAAAAAATTAAATTCTATTGCAAGTGGTAAAATAACCATAAAAAATTTAGATGTTTATTATAAAGATAGCAAAATGGAAATAAATGCTAAAAATTTATCGACAGGGCTTAAAACTTTTGCGATTATAAAAATGTTATTGCAAAATGGAACTTTGGAAGAAAATGGAACAATAATTCTTGATGAGCCAGAAATTCATTTACATCCAGAATGGCAACTAAAATTTGCTGAATTGATAGTTTTGTTGCAAAAAGAGTTTGGAATGCATATTTTATTGACAACACATAGTCCGTATTTTTTAAATGCAATTGAAGTTTTTTCGGAACGACATAAAATTGAGGATAAATGTAAATATTATGTGGCTGAAAATGAAGGAAATAGTAGTATTATAAAAGATTTAACAGGAAATACAAGAGAAATTTATAGAAAATTAGCTAGACCGATTCAGGATTTAGAAAATATTAGATATAGCAGTGATTTAGATGAGTAAAAAAATTAATTTGAAAATATATAATACTTCTACATTAAAGCAAACTTCAAAAGATGATAATAATGAAGAATATATGACAGAAAGTCAAATTAAAGTAATTAATTTTGATAGTGTTGGAGGAGATAAGTACACTAGAAATAATAATTTGAGCATTCAGCTAAAAACAAATGATGTTTTATTTTTACATAGCGATAGAAGATATACTTTTATTGAATTTAAAAATGGGAAATTACTTGATAAGTCTAATAGAATTGATATAAAAAAATTAAAGGATATAGAGTTAAAGATTCTTAATAGTATGTTTGTTTTAGGAGATATTGAGGAAAAATCTTTAAATACTTTAAAAGAAATTACAAATTATATTTTAGTCTACAATGAAGAAAAAAATTCACCAAATGAAAAGAATTCCATTTCAGAGATTGGAAATTATTTTGTAAATCAAGGAAGTAGTTTATCAATTGTAGAAAATACCTTTGAAAAAGATGAAATCATTTGTTTTGGACTCGAAAAATTTAAAGGTTATTGCTTCAAAAATGTACACACTTACTCAAAAGAGGAATTTGAGGAAAAATTTGTAAGAAAATATGAGAAATTAAAATAAAAAAATAAAGTCTTTTTTACTTCTTTTTGGGCGAAAATTTATAAAAAATAAAAAAAGAAGAGTGTAAATACCGAAAGGAGTGAAAAAATTGAATTTTCTTTTTGAAATAGGATTGGAAGAATTGCCTGCGCAATATGTGGATAAGGCGGAAAAGGATCTGAAAAAAATAATAGAAAATGAATTAAAATCTGAAAGAATCAAGTTTTCAGAAATTGAATCGTTTAGTACGCCTAGAAGGGTTACAGCGATTATAAAGGATTTGGCTGAAAAACAGGATGACTTGGATAAGAAAAGTGTAGGGCCTTCAGTTGAGATTGCTTATAAGGATGGACAACTTACGAAAGCTGGAGAAGGATTTGTGAGATCTCAGGGTGCTACGGCTGATGATATAAAGATTATTGAAAATGAAAAAGGGAAATATATTTCGATTGAAAAGTTTATTGCAGGAAAGGATACTAGGGAGATTTTACCTGAAATATTGAAAAATGCGATAAAGAAAATAGAGTTTGAAAAATCTATGAAATGGGCGGATAGAACGTTTAGATTCGTAAGACCGATTAAATGGTTTGTGACTTTATTTGATAATGGGGAAATTTTACCTTTTGAGTTTGAAGGGCTAAAAGGCGGAAATAAGACTCGTGGAATGAGATATTTTGCTTCTCAGGACATTGAGATTGATAATCCGCTTGACTATGAAAAAATATTGCTTGAAAATTTTGTTATTGTAAATGGTGAAAAAAGAAGAGAAGAAATTTTGAAAAGCATAAAAGAAAATGGTGAAAAGGATGGAGATACTGCGATAATCAATAAATATTTATTAGATGAAGTGGTTAATGTGGTAGAATATCCTTATGCAATAAAGGGTGAATTTAACAAGGATTATTTGCAGCTTCCTGAAGATATTATAACAATTACATTGGAAACTCATCAAAGATATTTTCCAGTAAAAGATAAGAACGGGAAATTGTCAAATAAATTTATTGTTATAAGAAATGCGCCTGAATATTCAGAAACTGTTAAAAAAGGGAATGAAAAGGTTGTAGAGCCAAGACTTGCCGATGCGAAATTTTTCTTTGATGAAGATTTAAAAGGTAAATTTGCAGACAATGTAGAAAAACTGAAGGAAGTTACTTTCCAAAAGGATATGGGAACAATTTTTGAAAAAGTTAAAAGAAGTGAAAAAATTGCTGAATATCTGATTTCAGAGTTAAACTTGACTGATAAGAAGGAAAATATCATAAGAACTGTAGATTTGGCAAAAGCAGATCTTGTTTCAAATGTAATTGGAGAAAAGGAATTTACTAAGTTACAAGGATTTATGGGTTCCGTTTATGCTCAAAAGCAAGGTGAGGATAAAGATGTAGCACTTGGAATTTTTGAACATTATTTGCCACGTTATCAAGGGGACAAATTGCCTACGACTGTGGAAGGTGCAATTGCTGGAATTGCTGACAAGATGGATACAATAATTGGATGTTTTGCAGTTGGATTAAAACCTACAAGTTCTAAAGATCCTTACGCTTTGAGACGTGCCACACAAGGAATTATTCAAGTTGTATTAAATTCAAAATTGTCTTTTGATTATAAGAAATTAATTGAAAAGGCTTATGAAATTTTCTCGGCAGATAAAAAAGTATTGGAAAAGAATGTCGTGAAGGATGTAACAGAATTTTTCAAACAAAGAATAATTAATGTGCTTTCTGAAAAATACAAAAAAGAACTTATAAATTATGAAATAAATCTTGAAAACAATGTTGTAGAATTGGATAAGAAATTATCTGAACTTCTAAAATTATCACAAACTGAAAATTTTGAGATTTTAATAAATCTTTTAAAACGTGTAAAAAATATTGTTAAAGATGAAAAAAATGTAAATCTAAATATTGACAGCGCATTATTTGAATCAGATGAAGAAAAAGCATTATACAATTTTGCAAATCAGTTGGAAAGTATTGAAAATGCAGATTTTTCAAGTTATATTGAAACATTATTAAATAATGCCGATACAATTAATCAATTTTTTGATAATGTAATTATTAATGCTGATGATGAAAAATTAAGAAATAACCGTATTGCATTATTGAAAAAACTGGAAAATTCTATTGATAAAATGATAAACATATAACTTAAATTTTAGCAATTTACACAGAAATAACACTTTGAAATCAAACTAAAAAGTAATAGTTATTCTGATTAAATCTAAAGTTTAATCTAATTTTATACAGTTTGAATTAATTATTTGGCTAGTATAATAGTTTATAGGCAAATAAAAAAAATGAAATTTTAAAGTGACTAATAAGTCAATAAAATTAGGTTATTTTATAGGAAATAGTAGTAAACATAATACTTAAAATGGAATATTGGTTAATTTTTTTATTGACTTTTTGTTAAAAAAGTGATATTATAACTTGTAAACGGAAAGTTTTAACTATAATAATAAATTAATTAGTAAAAACATTGATTTTTCTCTTAAAATATTGTATAATCTAAAAGAGGATTAGGAGAAAGAAGTACTAATTTAAAAAGTTAGAGTAAAAAATAAAATTCGGGAGGAATTAAAATGAAAAAATTAGTTATTTTAGGAACAGCTTTATTGGCTTTAAATGCTGTAGCATCTGAAGTACAAGTTAAAAGTGGATATGATTTCTACAGAAAATTTAAAGCAGGTTCAAGTGATCTTAGTGATGATTATGAACTTAAACATGGACCAACACTTGGTTTAGAATATATTGTTGATAACCAAGGTGAATTTGAATGGGGATTAGGAGCAGAATACAAATTATCTGCTAATTCTGGAAAATTAATTAGAAAAGATGACAAAGTTAAATTAATGAGAAGTGTTCCAGTTTATGCATTAGGTAAATTCAACTTAATCACAACAAACAATGGAAATGATGCTTTATACGTATTAGGAAGAGCAGGATATAACTTCGCTCACGGAACTAAAAATTTAGCAGATGCTAAAGTTAAAGGTGGATTATATACTGCAGCAGGAATTGGTACTGAATTTGGGCCAGTTTCATTAGAAGCTATTTATGAAAGATCAGGTGTTAAAGTTAAAGGATTTGTAGATTCAGCAGGAAATTCTGTTGAAAGAACAAGAAACTACAATGATTCAGTAGGAGTTAGAGTAGGATATAGATTTGGACAATTGAAAAATGACAGATCACCTAAAATCATAACTCAAACAGTTGAAGTGCCTGTACCAACTCCAGTACCTACACCAGCACCAGAACCAGCACCAATTGTTAAACCAAATACTGCTGTGTTACCATTTAGTTGTGAAACTGATACAAAAAAATGTGTAATCAGAGGATTTAAAGTAGATGGTAGAGTACCTAACGAAGGTGAAGCTGCTGACTTGAGAACTATCGCAGGTGTAATTAACCAATTTGCTGATGGTGGATCAATTGATTTCGTTGGACATACAGATTCAACTGGATCAGCTGCTTATAACCAAAAATTATCAGTAGCAAGAGCACAAAACGTAGCTAGATTATTAAGAGACTACGGATTGAAGAACTCTATTTCTTACGGAACAATCACTGGTCAAGGAGAAAGCAACCCATTTGACACTAATGACACAGTTGAAGGAAGATACAATAACAGAAGAGTTGAATTATTCTTCCAAAACGTTGACTTCACTAACGTAAAATTCATTAATCAATAATCTTTAAAATAAAAGGTTTAAAATATAAATTTTTGGAGAGGCATTTAATTATGTCTCTCTTTTTTACTATACAAAAGAATTACTAATACTATGTCTTTTTATAGTAAAACTGTCTTAAAACTAAACTAATACTAAACCCCATTTGAATAACGAATATTTTGTAAATCTTTTTAGCAGATGAAACCTGATATTTATTTTCAAATAATTAAAATAAATATTCGCTTTTTAAACGGGGAATAGTATAAATATAAATTTCTCGCAAAAGAGTCAAATTAAAATATAGTTTCCATTTTTAAACGAAGTTTAGTAGAAATAGACTTAATATTTAATTTTTATTTTTACAGAAAAAAATTAGATAAATATTGATTTTTAATCTAATAAATGATATTATTTAAATAGGTTTTAAGAGTTGCGAATATATTTTGAGGTGGTGTTATGGATTTATCAAAAATTAAGCTGGTTGTAATAATTCAATGTGAAATTGCAAAAAGACGTTGCAGCGGATATCATTGCAGCCAGTCATTTTACGAGAGAAGTGGTGGATTTTCAAAATATCCTATGGAGCAGGATATGAGAGTTTTGATGTTTCAATGTGGAGGATGTAATGGGAAAGGAGTTAATTCTCTTTTATCAAATGTGAATAAATGCCTGAAAAAGGAAGGGAAGATTACGCCAGAAGAAGTGGCTATACACTTTGCTTCTTGTGTTACGCTTGATAATCATCATTCTTCCAGATGCATGTTTTTAAATTATATGAAACAGCAAGTTTCTAAAACTCCATTTAAGGATTCAATTATTTTGGAAGACACCTGGCATTCTAAAACTGCTACTAGAAGACGTGCAGAAGGGATTTACAAAACAAATAAAAACTAGGAAATATCAGGAAAGGAAAGCTATGAAGGAAATTATTGTAGAAATAAAAAACGATCAGGGAGTCCATGCACGGCCATCGGGGCAGATTGTGAATATTGCCAAAAAGTATGATGTGGCTTTGGAAATAGAAAAAGTTTTTGAAAATGAACAGGCAGAAAATAACAAAGAAGAAAATGAAAAAATTGATGGAAAAAATGTATTTGGAGTTATGATGCTTGGAGCAGGAAAGGGAGAAAAATTGAGACTTAGGGCAATTTCAGAAAATGGAGGGAATCCAGAAGAAGAGATTAAATTGCTGGAAGAGTTAAGACAATTAATAGAAATTAATAAATTTTTTGAATAAATATAAAGAAGGGAGAAGGACTGGCTAATTTTAGGCAGTTCTGAAGTACAAAATGAGCGAAAAAGAATTTGAGACATTATTGGAGGATTATTTACCTGAGGAAAAAAAATCGGGAGATGTAGTTGAAGGAATTATTACAAGAAAAGAATTGGACTATGGATTTCTTGATTTGAATGCAAAAAAAGAAGGAAGAATTTATGCTAGTGAAGTTAAAGACTTTGAAATTGGAGATAAAATTGAAGTGAAAGTTTTGAGGGAAGATGAGGATAACATCATTGTTTCAAAATTTGTGCTAGATAGAGCTAAGGAATTGGCATCATTTAATGTTGATGATATTGTGACTGGAGAAATTGTTAAGAAAATCAAAGGGGGATATACTGTAAGAATTGGGAAAAATGAGGCATTTTTACCATTTTCTCTGGCTAGGTTTGAGAAAGATAAGGATTATACAGGACAAAAATTTAAATTTATTATAAAAGAAAAAAACAGAAGCAATATAACTATTTCAAGAATTGACTTGATAAAAATCGAAGAGGAAAAATATTTTGAAAGTGTTAATGTTGGAGATGTAGTTACAGGAAAAGTTAAGGAAATATTTGATTTTGGAATTATATTGGATTTAGGGGCTGCAAGCGGATTTGTTCATATTTCTGAAGTTTCTTGGGATCAAGTGGATAATTTGCATGAAAGATATAAAATTGGAGATGAAGTAACTGCTAAAATTATTGAAAAGGATGTTGAAAAAAATAGATTAAAGTTAAGCATAAAGCAGTTATCAGAAGATCCTTGGGTTGCATTTGAAAATAGCCATAATGTTGGAGATGTGGTTGAGGCTGTTGTTAAAGATGTTCTTGATTTTGGGATAGTTGTAACTGTTGATAGGAATTCTGGATTTGTACATGTTTCAGAGCTTGCTTGGCACAATGGATCTAAAGAATTGAAAAATTATAAAGCGGGAGATAAATTTTCTGCAAAAATTATTCAAATTGAAAATGAAAAGAAAAATGTTAAATTAAGCGTAAAGCAGCTTTCAGAAAATCCTTGGGATACAGTAAAGGAAAAATATCATATAGGAGATATTATTGAAAAACCAATAACAGAAGTATTTGATTTTGGGTTATTAATCTCGCTTGAAAAGGATATTGACGGACTTTTACATGTTTCTGACTTGTCATATAAGAGAGAATCTAATTTGACTTCAAAATATAAGGCTGGAGATTTGATTAAATTTAAAATAGTTGACTTTAATGATGAAAAAAATAGAGTTACTTTAAGTGCAAAAGCATTACTTGATGATAAATGGGATGTTCTTGAAGAAACTTATGACTTTGATAAATCATATAAGGGAAAAGTTATGAATGTTCAAGATTATGGAATTTTTGTTGAACTTGAAAAGGGAATAGAAGTGTTTATCCATAAAAATGAATTTTCTTGGGATAAAAGAGAACATAAGGAATACAAAGTTGGCGATGAAGTTGAATTTAAAGTGATCGTAATTGACAAAATTGAGAAAAAATTATCTGGAAGTATTAAGCAATTGGAAAAATCGCCTTGGAAGGAAGTTACTGAAAAATATAAAAAGGGAAATATTGTAAATACTGAAATTGTGGAAATTCAGGAGAATTTTGCGCTTGTTAAATTAACAGACAGATTTAATGGAATTGTACCAAAAAGAGAATTGACAGAGGACTTTTTGAAGGATATTTCTGAAAAATTCTCAGTTGGAGATAAAGTTGAGGCTGTTATTACAGATATAAATGAAAAGAGAAAATCTATTGCATTATCTTTGAAAAAAGTTCAGGAAATGGAAGAAAAGAAAGAAATGGATGAGCTTATGAAAGTTTATGGAGTTTAATTTTGCCAAACTTAACAATAACTGAAAAAATACTATTTGCAAGGGGGATTCCCCCTTGTTGTTTATATAATTTTAAAGATCTTAGAACTCTGCGACTTTAGTCGTGGGAAGTTCAGAAAGCATAAATTGGATATATAGTTATGTATAAAAAATAAATTTTACATAATTTAAAAAAAGTGCTAAAATATAATAGTAAATATTAGAACATTGAAATTATATGGAGGTAAATTTAATGGCAGGTAAAACTGAATTTATGAAATATGCATATTTCGATAAAGAAATAGTAGAATTTGAGAAAGCGACAGTAAGTATTGCAACTCATAGTTTACAATATGGAACAACTTGTTTCGGTGGAGTTAGAGGATACTACAGAAATGGGAAAGTAGCAATTTTTAGATTGGAAGATCACTATAAAAGACTTATGACAGCTTCAAAAATGTTAGGTTTTGAATTTTTCATGGAATGGGATGAATTTAAAAATATTGTAACTGAATTAGTTAAAAAGAACGATATTAAAGAAGATTTTTATATGAGACCATTCATTTTCTGTAAAGAACCAAGATTATCACCTAAAAAAGCAGGACTTGATTTTGATTTAGCAATTTATATGTTGCCACTTGCAGATTATGTAAGTACAAAAGGTGGATTAAGATTGATGAGTTCAACTTATAGAAAATATAACGATTCATCTATTCCAACTAAAGCAAAAGCAGGTGGATCTTACATCAATTCATTCCTAGCTACAAGTGATGCTCAAAGAAATGGTTATGATGATGCGTTAATGTTTGATGATGCAGGAAATGTAGTAGAAGTTTCTGTTGCAAATATTGTATTAATCTACAGAGATCAAGTAATTATTCCTGATACAGGAAATGCAGCACTTGAAGGAATTACAGTAAGATCAGCATTAGAATTATTAGAATACAACGGATACAAAATTAACCGTGGAAAAATTGACAGATCGATGGTATTTACAGCAGATGAATTGTTAGTAACAGGAACAGCAATGAAAATCACTTATGCTGAATCATTAGACCAAAGACCAATTGGACAATTAGACTTCCATGCTGAACCAAAACCTGGTAAATTCTATGAATTGTTAAAAGGTGAATATGAAAAAGTTATTAATGGAGATCATGAATTATCTAAAAAATGGTTATTTGTTGTTGAATAATAAATTTCTTTAAATTTAAAATAAAAAATAGAATATAATGAAATAAAAATACACTGAAAGTGCTAGAAAAAGTATTGAAGGTGTATTTTTTTATTATAAACTTGTTTTTTTTATTTTAAAAAAAACTTGTAATTGGAAAAAATTAGGAGTACAATATAATTAAAGAGGAAAGAAAACAATGGTTTAAATAAAGTTTGGACAATAATTAGAAATGGATAAAAAGGATATAATTATTGGGAAATTAAATAGTAATGTAAAATTTGGGAAGAGAGATGGTTAATTATGATCATCTCTCTTTTGAAGTTATGAAGATTTTTTAATTTTAAAAATTTTTAACAAAAAGATAGCAAGAAGTCGTAGGCTTTCTACAAGTGGGAGATGAATTGCTTTTTTTGTAAAAAAAATTGAAAAAAGGATACACCTATGATACAATTTTTAAAATCAAAAGGAGGTGTAATTTTATGAAATATAATTTGGCATTCAAATACAGAATTTATCCAAATAAAGATCAGGAATTATTGATAAATAAGACTTTTGGATGTGTTCGTTTTGTTTACAATACGATTTTGTATACTGCGAATAAATTTTATGAAGAAACTGGGAAAAATAAAATAATTACACCTGCTAGTTTGAAAAGTGAAAATCAATTTCTAAAAGAAGTAGACAGTCTAGCACTTTCAAATGCTCAATTGAATGTAAAACGATCATTTACGAATTTCTTTCAAAAGAGGGCAAAATTTCCAAGATTCAAATCTAAAAAGAATAATGTTAAAAGTTACACGACAAATTGTGTGAATAATTCAATACGAATTGAGGAAAACAAATATTTGGTTTTGCCAAAATTGAAAAAAGTTAAATTAAAATATCATAGAGAAATACCGAAGGATTATAAGATAAAGTCAGTAACATTGACAAACAGTAATGGAAATTACTATGTTTCTGTTTTAACGGAATTTGAAAAAGAAATTCAAAAAATGCCAAGTAATGATAAAGTGATTGGCCTTGATTTTTCAATGTCTGAGTTATTTGTCAGTTCTGAAAACCAAAGAGCTGATTATCCAAAATATTTTAGGATGTTGGAGAAAAAATTGAAGAAATTACAGAAATCATTATCGAGAAAAGTAAAGTTTTCTAAAAATTGGTATAAGCAAAAAGCGAAAATATCAAAATTGCATGAGTATATCAAGAATTGTCGAAGAGATTTTCTACATAAATTGTCGAAAAAATTGTCTGAAACATATAATGCTGTGGTTGTTGAGGATTTGAATATGAAAGGGATGAGCCAGGCATTAAATTTTGGAAAAAGTGTAGGAGATAATGGGTGGGGAATGTTCTTGAGGATGCTTGAGTATAAACTGATGTTTTTAGGAAAGCAATTTTTGAAGATAGATAAGTGGTTTCCGTCGTCGAAAACTTGCAGTAAATGTGGAAATATTAAAGAGGAACTGAAATTATCAGAAAGAAGTTATAGATGTGAGTGCTGTGGGATTGAAATTGATAGAGATTACAATGCGGCACTGAATATAAAAAATGTTGGAAAAGCAATGTTGAAATATTAGGAAATAAAAAAACAGGGCAGGGACTGTCCGAAGAGTTTGGTAAATATATTTGGCTAGCAAAAGCAGATACTTCCCAAGAAGCTCCCGCTTCTAAAAGCGGGAGTAGTTCACTGAAATAAATTCTGTTTTACATGCTCCGTTCATGAGTGGAGGAATTCCAACTGATGGAGAAGTGAAACCTACTAAACAGGAATTGTACCAAGCTGTCCACAATGAATTAGTAGCTTCTGCATTAGTCACAAAAGTTGGACATGAAATTAATCCAGATTTTAAAATAGGATGTATGATTTTATCAATGCCAGCTTATCCAATGACATCACATCCGCTTGATATATTAGCTGCAAGAGAATTTGAAAGAGAAAATTATTTATTTGCTGATGTGCATGTAAGAGGGAAATATCCAGCTTATGCGAAAAGATATTTTAAAGAAAATAATATAAATATTGAATTTGCTGAAGGTGATGAAAAGTTATTGGCTGAAAATCCAGTTGATTTTGTATCGTTCTCGTATTATGTGAGTGTTGCTGCAGCACATAATCCGCAAGATTATCAAGGTGGAAAAGGTAACTTGTTAGGTGGATTGAAAAATCCATATTTAGAATCAAGTGAATGGGGTTGGCAAGTTGATCCAGTTGGACTTAGAATTGTATTGAATGATTTTTATGACAGATACCAAATTCCATTATTTATAGTAGAAAACGGACTTGGAGCAAAAGATGTTTTAGTTGATGGACCTAATGGACCAACTGTTGAGGATGATTATAGAATTGATTATTTGAGAAGACATTTGGAACAAGTGAGAGAAGCGATTGAAGACGGAGTAGAAGTGCTAGGATATACTTCTTGGGGTTGTATTGATTTAGTTTCTGCATCAACAGCTCAAATGAGTAAAAGATACGGATATATTTATGTAGACAGAAATGATGATGGAACTGGTTCATTAAATCGTTATAGAAAGAAATCATTTGACTGGTACAAAAAAGTGATCGCAAGTAATGGAGAAGATTTAGATTAATGTTTTGAGTAATTTTATAGTATTTCCCATTTGAATGAATCTTAGGATTAATAAAAATAAAATTGGTGCTATTTATTTTTTGAAAAATTAACAAATATTTAGCACCAAATATTTTTTATTTAACTTAAATTATTTTTTTTAATTTTTTAAAAACTTCTCCAATACTTTCATGTATAACTAAATTTGCAAAATGATCCTGTTCGGTTTTAGACTTATTTATTAAAACAAGATTTTTTCCTTGAAAGTATTGAACTAAGGAAGCGGCTGGATATACAACAAGCGAAGTTCCGCCTATAATTAGCGTATCGGCTCTTGATATTTCATTTATTGCATTTCTAAAAGTATCTGGATCTGGCACTTCTTCGTATAAAGTAACATCTGGTTTTATAGTTCCTTTACATTTTGGACAATGTGGAATACTTTCAGTTTTGCAGATTTCTAAAAATTCTTCTAAATTATATTTATTGCCACAAATGACACAAGTATTTCTATCAACTGTTCCGTGCAGTTTTAAGACATTTTTACTGCCAGCCATTTCGTGAAGGCAATCAATATTTTGAGTTACTATAGCCGTTAATTTTCCATTTTCTTCTAATTTTGCCAAGTATTTATGGGCAAAGTTGGGTTTTGCTTTTGGATAAACAAGATGTTTTTTGTAAAAGTCGTAAAATTCTTCTGGGTATTTTTCGTACATTGTGTGGGAAACAAGCTCTTCTGGAGAAAAATTTCTGTCCAGTTTTAAGTTATAAACTCCATTTGCACTTCTAAAATCGGGAATTCCTGATTCTGTAGAAATTCCCGCACCTCCAAAAAAAACGATTCTTTTACTTTCATCAATTATTTTTTGAAGTAAGTTTATTTTATCCATTTTTTTATCACCTTGCTTTTTATTTTTATTATTTTAATTTAAAAAATTATAAATATTTCAATTTTCCTTTAAAATCCTCAATAGTTTTATATCCCTTTTTATCCATAATAGCCTTTAATTCATTAGTTATTCTTTCAAAGGCAGAAGGTCCTTCCTTGTGTAAAGTAGTTCCAAGTTGAACCATGCTTGCTCCACATAAAATATGTTCAAAAGCATCCTGTCCTATAAGAACTCCTCCTGTTCCAATAATTTGAATAGATGGATTTAATCTTTTATAAAATGCGTGAACATTGGCAAGAGCTGTAGGTTTTATATATTCTCCTCCAATTCCTCCAAATCCATTTTTAGGCTTTATTACAACACTTTCATCTTCAATTACAAGTCCATTTCCAATACTGTTTACACAGTTTATAAATGTCAATGGAAATTTGTTAAATACTGCGGCTGCCTGGTCAAAATGAACTATATCAAAATATGGAGGCAATTTTACTCCAAGTGGTTTTTTAAAGTATGAGAAAATATCTGCCAGTAAATTTTCTGTAGTTTCCATATCATAGGCAATTTGCGGCTTTCCTGGCACATTTGGACAAGATAAGTTAAGTTCTGTAATTCCGTTAAAATCACTTTCCTGAACTTTTTTCAATAATGTATGGGTATCTTCAGTCGACATTCCAACAAGTGAGAAAAAGAAAGTTCTATCTGGATGTGTTTTTTGTAATTCTAATAGATAATCTAAATAATAATCGAATCCTAAATTTGGAAGTCCCATTGAATTTATGCTTCCTAGAGCCGTGTCGTGATATCTAGGTTCAGGATTTCCTGGTCTTGATTGCAATGTAGCAGTTTTAGTAACAAATGTTCCAGCTGCAGAATTTATTACTTGTTCAAGTTCATTTTTATCGTAGCAGTAGACACCTGCCGCATTCATAAAGCAGTTTTCAAATTCAAAATTACCTATTTTTGTTTTTGTAGTTGCCATTTTTTCCTCCTAAATTATTTTTTTATTTATAAGATTTTATTTATAGGCTTGTCTGATAAATTAACTTTTACTGACAAGGGGTTAATTCCCCTTGTTTCATAATATTTATTTCAGATATATGTTCATATTTAAGTTTTTATTGAAATTATACATGCAAAGCTGATTTGTAGTATTGAATAGCTATTTTCAGCTGCTCAGCTTCTTCGTAAAGTTTTGCAACTTCAATGACGTTATCTGAAACTTTTAGATAGCTGTTGTCTTTCAGATTTCTTTCGGCATCTTCAAATTTACCTAATTTTATGCAGCATTTTCCAAAATTAAATTTAAGTTTTTCCTCATCAATTTTTTTCATATCAACTTTTGCATTTGAACGTTTCTTTCCCTCAAAAAAATGAGTATAGTTTGTATAAGCAAGATTATAATTTTTTTCATCAGAAAATATGTTTCCAAGCAATACAAATGACTCCAGATGATTTTCATCCGCAAGCAATGTTAAGTAATGTTTTTCAAGCGTTAAGTTATTATTGTCGGCATAAAGTTTGTAAAGAACTTCCTGAGCTCTTCTATTATCATAAATATCTGCGGCTGTTCTAAGATGCTTTTCAGCAGTTTCAATATCCTGTTTTTCTCCATACAGCTTTCCAAGCAAGTAATAGGCCTCTCCATTGTCTTTTGCCTTATATAGATATTCTTGAGCCATATCTACCTGACCGTTATCATAGAAAATTTTAGCAAGCAGAACTTGTGCTTCCTGATCTCTTTCATCAGCGGCAGGTTTTAAGTAATCTACTGCAAGATTTTTTTTGTTAAATTGGTAATATAAATTTCCTAAGTTATATCTAGATTTTTGATAGCCGTTATTTATAGCCAGCTTGTAATAGTATTCTGCAAGTTCAAAATTAGATTTTCTCTTGTAGACAGTTCCAAGTTTATCTTGCAGCTGAAAATCTCCGCCATCGGCAATTTTCTTCAAATATTTTTCTGCTAAATTTAATTTGTCGTGTTTTAGATAAATATCAGTAAGTATAAGAACTGCATTTCTATTTCCGCATTTAGCAGCTTCCTTTAAATACTTTTCTGCCAATGTTTCAGAACCGTTATCAAAATAATTTTTTCCCATTTGGTACAGTCGTTCAGAATCATTGCTGTCAATATTATCAAATTCCATATTTTCCATAAAAATAGACCTCCTATATTTTGTTTTTTATTTTTTCAAATATTTTAACCTTAAAAAATTAAATCATCATTACATTATACTATATTTTTTTATATTTGTCATAATATTTTGAAAAAATAACAAGATTTTTATATTAACTAATTTAAAAAAAAACCTTAATAAAATTTATCAGAAAATTATTTTACTGCTTTTTTTGTATATTAATAATTTTTTTAATTAACTTGATTTTTTCAAATTTCAAGTTAAAATTTAATATAGGGTATTTTAGAAAGATAAATAAAAAAGTAGAAATATATAGGGAGGAACTGTTATGAGAATATATGACAGCAGCAACATAAGAAACATTGGAATTCTAGGACATAGTGGATCTGGAAAGAGTAATATGGTAGAAGGATTGGAGTTTACAGCAGGGCTTACTAATCGGATTGTGGGGAATGAAAATGATACTAAAATTACGAGTTCTTTGAGTCTTCATTCAGTGGAATATCAAGGGGCTAAGTATAATTTTGTGGATATTCCTGGATATGGTGATTTTTTTGGAGAAGTTGAATCAGGACTTGCGGCAGTTGATGGGGCGATTATTATTGTTGATGGAACTACAGATTTGACAGTTGGGACTGAAACGGCTTTGGAATTGACTGATAGCAGAAATATTCCAAGAATAATTTTTGTGAATAAAATTGATAATGAAAAGGCTGATTATGAAAAAATTCTTTCACAATTAAGGGAAAAATATGGAAAACGGATTGCACCATTTCATGTACCTTGGGGAACTGGAGAAAATTTTAGAGGACATATTAATGTAGTTGACATGTTTGCAAGAGAGTTTGATAAGAGAAAAAATGAGTGTAAAACAGTAGAAATGCCAACTGATATGGATAATGAAATAAATTCTGTACGTGAAATGCTTTTGGAAGCAGTTGCAGAAACTGATGAAGAATTAATGGATAAATATTTTAATGGAGTTGAATTTACGACAGCTGAAATTCATCGTGGACTTAGACAAGGAGTGCTTGATTGTTCAGTAATTCCAGTAATTTGCGGTTCGACTTTAAAAAATATTGGACTTCATACAACTTTTGATGTAGTGAAAGATTTCTTGCCATCACCTGATGATAATGAAAAAGTACAGCCTGAAAAAAATAGTTTTGTATGCCAAATTTTTAAAACAACAATTGATTCTTTTTTAGGAAAAGTTTCTTATGCAAAAATTTATTCTGGTGAAATTAAGCAAGATATGGAAGTTTTTAACTTGAATAGAAAAACGAAGGAAAAAATTGGGAAAATTAATACATTTGTGAATAATAAAATGGATGAGGTTCAAAAGGGAATTGCAGGGGATATTGTTGTATTTTCAAAATTCAATAGTACGAAAACTTCTGATACGCTTTCGACTAGTGAAAAGGAAGTGCCATTAAAAGATATAACTTTTCCAAAACCGCAATTATTTGTAGCAATAGAGCCATTGAATAAAAATGATGATGAAAAAATGTCGACTGGATTGAATCGTTTGATGGACGAAGATCCGTCATTTACTTGGCATAGAAATCTTGAAACAAGTCAAACAGTTCTTGGAGTACAAGGAGAACTTCATTGTGCAACAGTTATAGAAAAATTGAAGGCAAAATTTGGAATAACAATAAAAACTGTGGAATTGAAAGTGCCTTACAGGGAAACAATTAAAGGAACATCAGATGTTCAAGGAAAATACAAGAAACAATCTGGAGGACATGGACAATATGGAGATGTTCTAATTAAATTTTCACATGTAGATGAAGATTTTGTATTTGAAGAAACAATTACAGGTGGAAGTGTTCCAAAATCATATATTCCAGCGGTTGAAAAAGGATTGAGAGAATCATTAAAAGAAGGAGTTCTTGCAGGATATCCAGTGACTAATGTAAAGGCTGTTCTATACGATGGTTCTTATCATGATGTAGATTCTTCTGAATTAGCATTCAAAATTGCAGCAAATTTAGCTTTCAAAAAAGGGATGCTTGAGGCAAAACCAATATTGCTTGAACCTATCATGGAACTTACAATTATTGTTCCAGAAGAATATATTGGGGATATAATGGGAGATATTAATAAAAAGCGTGGACGTGTTTTAGGAATGGAAGCTCACAAAGGTACAAAACAAAAAATTATTGCTGAAGCTCCAATGTCTGAAACTTTCAAATATGCGAATGAATTGAAGGCAATTACACAAGGTCGTGGATATTTTGAAATGAAACTTGTAAGGTATGAAGAATTGATGGGAGATTTAGCACAAAAAGTAATTGAAAAAAGACAAAAGAAAAAATAGTTTTAAAAATTTTTAAATGAAGTTTAGTATAAATAGAAATTCCTGATAAGTAATAATTATTGGGAATTTTTTTATAAAAAATACAAGGAGCTTAAAATTAGTCAGCCCCTTGCAATTAGGAAAGAAATTTATTTTAGAATTTTATCAAAGACAATAAGAGATTATATTCTTTGTTCGGTTCTTGAAATAATATCATTTTGTGTAGTTCTATCAAGTGTAACAAATTGAGCACAGTATCCGGCAACTCTTACGATAATGTCCCTATGCTTTTCAGGTTCAATTTGAGCCTGTTTCAATGTTTTTCCTGAAATAATGTTAAATTGAATATGCCATCCTTTTGAGCTTATAAATGATTTTATTATGTTTACAAATTTTTCAAATTGTTCTGAAGTATTTACCAATTCTGGCGAATATTTCTGATTTAATAACTGTCCACCTGTAATCATCAGAGTCGGCAATTTATTTACAGAATTTAATACTGCTGTAGGACCGTTTGTGTCAGTTCCTTGAGTTGGAGAACCTCCTTCAGCTGCAGGAGTATAAGCGTATCTTCCGTCTGGAGTTGCACCGCTCACTGTTCCCATTGGCACATTTGAAGAGATTCCAGATGTCGAAACTCCATAACCGCCGTTAATTGGGCCTCTTCCATATCTTGTGTTGTGATATTTCTGAATCTCATCAATGTATGTCCAGTAGATGTTTGTAGCAAATTCATCCACTTCATCAATATCATTTCCGTATTTAGGAACTTCTAACAATATTTTTCTGATTCTTTCTCCATTTTCACCTTCATAATTTGTCTGAAGTGCATTGTAAACTTCTTCTTTTGTCAAGATTTTTTTATCAAAAACAGTTGTTTTTAGAGCATATAGTGAATTTGCAGCATTTGCAATTCCAACTTGGAGTCCTGAAATAATGTCATAAATAGCTCCGCCTTCTTTTGCAGAAAGTCCTCTGCCAATACAGTCATCAACTAGACTTGATAATAAAATATCAGGAAAATCTTCCAAATGTGTATCAGCCAGCACATCAAGAGCAACTGATAATTTTGTATAATGTTTCATATATTTTTTCCATGCTTCCCATAAATCATCATAAGTCTCATAGTCAGTCAATTTCCCGGCTTTTAATAATTGAAGCCCAGTTCTGGCATCATAACCATCATTTAATACAAGTTCAGTAGCCTTTACAAAGTTTAAAAATGTCATTCCAGTACATCTATATCCCCATTTTCCAGGAACAGCCACTTCAACACATCCAACCATTGAGTAATTGTAGGCATCTTCGATTTTTACGCCTTTATTTAATAATGCAGGAACTATTATTTCATCTGTGTGCATTGCGGGCATTCCATAACCTGTTGCAGCTACTTCGGCACATTTTCTAATAAATTTTTCTGGAGAATTTATATGAAATCTTGCAGATAAATTTGGCTGTGTAAGTTTGTTTTCTGCAACACTTTCTAAAATTAAGTAGCTCAATTCATTTGTAGAATCTTTTCCGCTTGGAGTTGAACCTCCAATTGTAACATTCTGATAAGTTGGATAACCTGCACCATATCCAGAATGTGAAGTTGAACGGACTTTTATTACAGAGTAAAGTTTTACCCATAGACATTGCAGCATTTCCTTTGCAAATTCTCTGTCTAAATCGCCTTCCAGTACATCTTTTTTGTAAAGTGGATATAAATATTGGTCTACTCTTCCAAGAGAAGCTGAATGTCCATTACTTTCAATCTGAATTACTAAATGGATAAACCAGATTGCCTGTACTCCTTCCCAGAATGTCTGAGCAGGATTTTCAGGGACATTCAAGCAATTTTTCTGAATTTGAAGTAATTCTTCTTTTCTTTGCGGATCAGTTTCCTTTTCAGCAAGTTCTTTTGCCAAATTTGCAAATCTATGAGCAAAATCAATAGTTGCCTGTGCCACAATTTGTACAGCCTTTAAGAAATCAATTTTATTGTACCCGCCATAAATTGTAATGTCTACTTTTTCCATAGAAGCCTTAGCTTCTTCGATTACACCCTTCAGACCTTTTGTCAGAACTTTTTTAAAATCAGGAACAATATGTCCGTCACCAGAAGTCATATTTCCTTCTCCATGAATAATTTTCACAATTCCAGCTTCTTTTATTTCCTGCGGCATCTGAGCGTGAGCTTTATCTTTTAATGTTTTTCCTCGCCACCATTCACATATTTCCAAAAGTTCAGGAATTTCTTCTTCAGGGATTCTGAACTTATCTCCATCACGGTGATCAAAGTTTCCTTTTGTATTAATTTCATCTACAATCCAGTCTACTGCGTATTCTGGGAAAAGTGGCGCTGTTCTTTCATCTACAGACTGATTTCCTGCAATAAGTTCCCCATCTTTTATGTAAATTGTCATATTTTCCAGAATTTCTTTAACTGCATAAGCACGAACCATATATTTTGATTCCCCTTCGTGTTCCTTATATGCCTTTGTTAAAAGCCTACCTCTTTCGACACTGACACCAGGGAATTTTGATAAAGCCGATTCTCTTAATTTTTTCACTCTTTCACTTTTTAAAACAAATTCTCTCATTGCTTTTCCCTCCAATATATTTTATTATTTATCTTTAATTTTCGTATTATCCATTCAGTTTTGCCTTTAAACCATAACTTTTCATTATTTGCAAAGCATTATCAAGTTCTTCCTGTGTATGTTTTTCAAGTGTTTTCATCGGATACAGCATTCTTAGTTTTCTATATTTTTCAAGTCCCATTGTATGATAAGGAAGAATATTTACTTCCAGCAAATTTAATTTTTTCAAGAACTTTGCTGTTTCGTGAATATTTTTTTCATCATCATTTATCCCTTTTATAAATGGGAATCTCATAATAATTTTTTTATGCCATTTAGAAAGTTTTGTAAGATTTTCCAAAATTATTTCATTTGAAACAGTGGTATATTTTTTATGTTTTCCACTATCCATATGCTTTATGTCAAATAAAATCGTATCTGTCAACTTTGCCAATTTTTCAAGTTCTCTGTAACTTCCATATCCAGTAGTTTCTATCGCTGTATTAACATACTCGTCTTTTAATTTTTCAAAGAGTTTTATCGCAAATGCCGAATTTACAAGAACTTCTCCACCACTTAATGTAACTCCTCCTCCAGAATTTCTATAAAAATTTTCATCCTTCATCACAATTGTAAACACTTCTTCCAGAGTCATATCTTTCGCAACTTGTTTTAATGTACTTGTGGCGATACAGTCAGAACACGAAGTTCTATTTCCTTTATAAAGAGAGCCTTCATAATCCCAAAATTCATTTTCCAGCTTCTGTGTTTCAGGATTGGAACACCACAGACATCTAAGCGGACATCCTTTAAAATACACGACTGTTCTGATCCCAGGCCCATCAAATGTAGCTCCTCTTTCAATGTCCGTAACTAATGCTCTCATACGTTTCACCCTTCTTTTTTTCTTTAAAAATATCTTTTTATTTCATTTTGTTTCTTTATATTTCGATTTTACATTATTTTTTAAAATTTGTCAATAGTTTTTGAAAAAAATTTATAAAAAAATCTGCAATAAATAATAATTGCAGGGGGAAAATTATTTTTTCATTTTGGGGTGTTATCTTCTGCTTAGGATGTAGTAAATAACCACAAGTTGACTATATCCTGTTTCATTTGGACACCACTCCCGATCATGCACAAATTGGGTATAACGAACCCAGAAATATTATATCAAAATTCAAAAAACAAAAAGCTAGCTCAAATTTGAACTAGCTATTGTCGTTATTTATTGTACATGATTGTTTCTTTATTACAATTTAACTATAGCACAAAAAAGTTAATTATTTAATCAAAATTTTTACGAATTTTGAAAAAAAGCATTGACATTTTTTAAATTATATATTAAAATAATATCGAAATAAAACGAAACTAATTAAAATATAGAATTGTTGTTTTAACAAAAAACGAAAAAGAGAGGATGATGAAAATGCAATATTTTATTGATACAGCGAATTTGGAGAGTATAAAAAAAATTAGTGATATTTTTCCGATAGCAGGAGTTACTACAAATCCTACTATTATTGCGAAGGAAAAAAGAGATTTTAAAGAGATTATAAATGATATTTTTGATATTATTGGAAGAGACAAGATTGTGCATGCACAGGCTGTGGGAAGCACAGCTGAAATAATGGTAAAGGAAGTGCAGCTTTTACGTGATACGTTCGGAGAAAATTTTTATACAAAAATTCCTGTAACGCCTGAAGGGATAAAAGCCATGAAAATTTTGGCAAAGGATGGGCATAAAATAACTGCAACAGGGATTTTGTCACCTCAACAGATAATTATGGCGGCAGAAGCAGGGGCAGAATACATGGCTCCATATATTAACCGTTCTGACAATATTGGGGAAAATGGAATTGAAATTGTGAAGGATGCCTATAAAATTCTTGAAATGAATAAAAAAACAGATGAAGAAAAATTGTCGCAGTATAAAAGAATTTTTGAGCCTAAAATATTAGGTGCTTCGTTTAAGAATGTAAGACAAGTTCACGAAACAATTCTGGCTGGTGCAAAATCGGTAACTGTAGCTCCAGATGTTTTTGAAAAATTAATTTATCATCCTTATACAGACTGGAGCATGGATACTTTTAATTCAGATTGGGAAAAAGTTTATGGAGATAAAACATTGCTTGATTTATTATAGTTCTGGCTTCTTGAACTTTTCAAAACCTAATTCTAGCATAATTAATAGACTTGTTCGGAAACTATATTTATTTAAAATTTAATAAAACAAACGTTCTGAAGCAAGGAGCTTGATTTCTTGTTAAATAAAAAAATTAGGTTAGCGAATAGATCTAATAAAGTTTTGAAAATTTTGCTATAATTTGGATAATTATAAAAAGTATTGGAGATTTGTTATGTTTTTGGATGAAAGACTGGAAAAAATATTAGAAATTTTAGAAAATGAAAAGAAAGTAAAAGTTACTGATTTGGCAGAAAAATTTAATGTTTCAGAAGTTATTATAAGAAAAAATTTGAAAAGGCTAGAGCAGGAAGGAAAATTGAAAAGAACCCATGGAGGTGCAATTTTACTAAAGGAACTGGTACATTCAAGCACTCTTGAGGAAAGAATTATAAATAGAACAAAGCAAAAGGAAACTGTTGCAAGAAAAATTATAGAAAATATTGAAAATGGAGAAACAATCTTTTTTGACATTACAAGTATAAATTATATTGCGGCAGAATATCTTGCAAATTCTGAAAAGGAAATAACTCTTATTACAAATATGCCTAGTATTACCACACATTTTAATAAAAATTCTAAAGTGGATATTATTATGATAGGCGGGGAGTATAATAAAAAAGTAGGTGGCAATGTTGGAAGTGAAGCGATTAATTATATAAAAAGATATAATGTTGACAAGGCTTTTATTGGAAGTGCCGGGATAGATCTGGAAGCTGAAAAGGTTATGAATTTTGAATTAAATGATGGAAATACAAAAAAAGAAATAATGAAAATTTCTAAAAAAATATTTTTAGTGACTGAATATAAGAAATTAGGAATATTAGGAAGTTATAAATTCAGTAATTTGTCTGATTTTGATGTTTTTATTTGTGAAAAAGATAAAAAGGATTATTTGGAAAGTTATAAAAAAATTTTTGATGAATGTGAAGTTGAAATTATATAGATTTAGTTGAATTTTCTAATTGCTTATTTTATTTTTGGATATAGAAAGAAAATATATTTGAGATAGAGTAAAGATTTTAGTGGAAAATTAAAAAAAAATATTTTTGAGTAATTTAACTTTTTGCAAAATATAACTTAAAATGATTAATTCTATAAATTTGGATATTATCCCTAAATATTTTATTCCATCAAACTATTAAATATTATATAGACTTAGGGTTTGAGTAAAATAGTCATACTTTTTGAGTTCGGCTTTAAATCAGTTTTACTATAAAATGAATTGTGAAATTATAAAATAAAAAATGTACCAATAGACTTTAATGTTTAAAGGTACATTTTTTTAAAAAGAGAATCTAGTTTAAATTGAATAAATTTAGTTAATATCTAAAATAATTTATAATAACCATAAAAATAACAACTATAAAAATTAGAAAAATAATTTTTTTTGTAATATTTATAAGAATTTTAAATAATAATATGAATACAATTAATGCGATTAAAAATTTTAGATCCATTTATAACGCCCCCTTTTTATAAAAGAATAATTTATTTTTTTATTATTTCAATTACTTCTGACATTGATTTTAAATTATTTGCCAATCTTTCAAAATCTTCACGGCTTCTTATTGTTATTCTTAAATGTATAAGTATTCGTTTGTTTCCATTTTCCTTAAAAGTGTTTGTATTTACATTTAAAAGGCTCATTTTATATTCGTTTAAAATTCGGATTATATCTAGAAGCAATCCGTTTCGATCTGAAGCTTTTATTGTGAAGTTAAATTCGTATGTTGTATTGGCAGATATTGCAGATTTATCCCAGTAGACGTCGACTTCCCTTTCAGGTTCTCTTTCCATAAGGGAAATAAAGTTTTCACAGTCAGAGCGATGTATTGCAATTCCACGTCCTCGTGTCACATAACCTCTTATTTCATCGCCTGGAAGCGGACTGCAGCATTTTGCAAAACGGTACATTGTGTTTTCAGTTCCAGATATTTTAATACCGCCATTATTTTTTTCCTTTTGCTTATTCGCCTTTTCTGTTTCTTCTTCAAGCACTTCTTCCAGAGCCTTTTCTTCCTTTTTCTCAAATTTATTTAAAAATCCGTCAAGTGACAAATCTCCGATGGCGAATCTGTAAAATAACGTCTTGTTATCAGGAATATTGAATTTTTTCATATAAAGGAAAACCCGCTCATCCTCAAGCATATCCTTTAATTTCAATCCAAGCCGTTCAAATTCCTTTTCTAAAATTTGTTCCCCTTCTTTAGACTTTTCTTCAAATTCCTTATCTTTGAACCATTTTCTGATTTTTACACGTGAACTATGGTTATTTACCATTTCTATCCAGTCTTTTCCAGGTCCTTTATTAATGCTTTTAGAAGTCATAATTTCGACTTTATCTCCATTTTTAAGCACCTGATTAAGCTGTGTAATTCTTCCATTTACCTTTACTCCAATTGTTCTATACCCAATTTGTGTATGAACTTGGAATGCAAAGTCAAGGGCAGTTGAATTTCTAGGCATTTCCACAACATCATCTTTAGGCGTAAATACAAATATTGTCTGTTTAAGCACATCTCCAGTAACTTCCTGAGCAAATCCCTTTTGCTCCTTTTCATCCATTTTTCTCTGAACTGAATCTGTCAATTTTTTTGCATCCGCATAAAATTTTTCATTTTTAGATTTTGCTTTTTTATCTTTGTATTTCCAATGTGCAGCAACCCCTTCTTCTGCAATTTCATGCATTTTTCTTGTTCTAATTTGAATCTCTACATTTTGGTCATTCGGTCCTTTTACTGTTGTATGAATGGACTGGTATCCATTTGGCTTTGGCTGTGAAATATAGTCCTTGAAACGTTTAAATACTGGAATAAATAAATCGTGAATTATTCCAAGTACATTGTAGCATTCATTTTTCTTTTCAACGATAATTCTTATTGCGATT
Source organism: Leptotrichia wadei (assembly GCF_007990445.1). Classification (NCBI taxonomy): domain Bacteria; kingdom Fusobacteriati; phylum Fusobacteriota; class Fusobacteriia; order Fusobacteriales; family Leptotrichiaceae; genus Leptotrichia; species Leptotrichia wadei. Next base: position 1,942,493 of record NZ_AP019841.1, on the reverse strand, counting down.
AAATCATGCAAGTCAACAAATTTTTTTTCCTTTTCGTGCATTTTTCGGTAAATGCTGTATAGGTGCTTTGGACGTCCTGTAACTTCTCCCTTTATATTATTTTTTTCAAGATCTTCCCTTATTTTTTCAATAAATTTTGCAGTGTATTCTTCACGTTCTTTCCTTTTGGAATTAACAAGATCTTTAATTTCATAATAGTCATCTGGATACAAAAATCTAAAACTTATGTCCTCAAGTTCCCATTTTATTCTAGCCATCCCGATTCTATGGGCAATTGGCGCATAAATTTCAAGAGTTTCTTTAGATTTTTCCAGCTGTTTTTCAGGCGTCATATATTTCAATGTTCTCATATTATGAAGTCTATCTGCCAGCTTTATAACTACAACCCGAATATCTTCCGACATTGCAACAACCATTTTTCGTATATTTTCCAATTTTTTACTATTTGTTCTCGGCAAATTTCTAAGTTTTGTAACGCCATCCACAAGTTTTTTTACATCTGTTCCAAAGTTATACTCTATATCCGACAAAGAAATAAGCGTATCCTCAACTACATCATGAAGCAGCCCAGCCACAATCGTATCTGTGTCCATACGCATATCAACTAATATTTCTGCCACTTCAACTGGATGTAAAATATAATCTTCCCCACTTTTTCTCTTTTGCCCAATATGCGACTCGTAAGCAAGCGTAAAAGCCTCTGAAATCTTGTCCATATCCACATCTAGATTATTTTTTCTAATTGCATCTGTCAATTGCTGGTGCAGTTCATCATAGCTTTTATTTATTATTATAGGAACATTTGTATTTCCCATTTCCTCATCTGTCATTTTCCAGTCGTTTTTTAATTTGCTTTTTTCATCCATTTCGTTCACTCTCCTTGTGTCAAAGAAAATTCATTTTATAATAAAAAATTCGCTATTTAAATAGGGAATGATATTATATAGTTTTTGTTGAAATAATAAATTTATTGTAGATTTTGAATAACTATTATTTATTACATTCTTCTTGAAATCATTTTACTATATATTTAAAAAAAAATCTATTATAAAGTTTTATATTGCTAATTATTTTTGTTTTGAAAGTCTAAATTATTGAAAAAATGTAAAAAATTAATATTTGTAAAGATATTTAATTTGATAAACAAATAAATTTATGATAAAATTAGTTTAGGAATTAAATTTAAAAATAAAATGCAAATTGCTAAATATACTTTATTCAATTCTTGGAAGATTTGTTCGTGTAGCCGTATCATAATATTTAAACAAAATAAAAAAATAGGTTATCGAACATATTTAGTTTATAAAATTTATGAGAATTTGGATATGTTTATAAAATTTTTTTGGAGGTAAAATTAACATGAGTTTATTAGAATTAAAAAATGTAAAATCGGAAGTAGAAGGAAAGGAAATCCTGAAAGGATTAAATTTAACTATAAACAAAGGGGAAGTTCACGTAATTATGGGGCCTAATGGAGCTGGAAAATCTACGCTTGCAAGTATTCTTGTGGGACATCCAAAACATGAACTGGTTTCTGGGGACATTATTTTAGATGGAGAAAATATTAATGATGCTGCTGTAGATGAAAGGGCTAAAAAGGGGATTTTCCTGTCATTCCAATATCCAGAGGAAATACCAGGGCTTACTGTGGAGGATTTCTTGAGAACAGCAAAAGAGGCTGTTACTGGAGAAAAACAATATTTGATGCAATTTCACAATGAGTTGGTGGAAAAAATGGAAAAACTTCATATAAATCCTGAATATGCAGATAGACATTTAAATGTTGGATTCTCTGGTGGAGAAAAGAAAAAGAATGAAATTTTGCAAATGGCAGTTTTAGAGCCAAAATTGGCTATTCTGGATGAAACTGATTCTGGACTTGACATTGATGCGACAAAGATTGTATTTGAAGGAGTTCAAAAGTTAAAGACTAAGGATACAGCTTTGCTTATAATTACTCACTATGATAAAGTTCTTGACTATTTGAAGCCTGATTTTGTTCATATTTTGATGAATGGAAAGATTGTAAAGACAGGCGGACAAGAATTAGTGGAAAGAATTGAAAAAGAAGGTTATGCTAAAATAAAAGAAGAATTAGGATTATAAAATTTGATTACAGAATGGAAAGTGTGGGAATAATGGAAAATAGAAAAAAAACATATATTGCGGATATTGAGCGTGGTGTTTATGATATAAAGGATGAAGAGCATTATAGATATAAAGTTGAAAAAGGGCTTACTCCAGAAATTATTAAAAAAATTTCAGAAAGAAAAAATGAGCCTGAATGGATGAGGGAATTTAGATTAAAGGCATTGGAAGTTTATAATTCAAAGCCAATGACTGATTGGGGTCCAGATTTATCAGACCTTGACATGAATGACATTGTACATTATTTAGAGCCTGATTCGACACCAATGAATGAAAATTGGGATGATGTGCCAAGCTATATAAGAGATACGTTTGACAGACTTGGTATTCCAGAAGCTGAAAAGCAGTCACTTGCAGGAGTAGGGGCACAGTATGATTCTGAAGTAGTTTACCACAGCGTTCATAAGGAACTGGAAGAACAAGGAGTGATTTATACAGATATTGAAACAGCAATTGTAAAATATGGAGATATGCTAAAGGAATATTTTATGACATTAATTACAGTCAATGACCATAAATTCGCAGCATTGCACGGAGCAGTATGGTCTGGAGGATCATTTATCTATGTTCCAAAAGGAGTAAAGGTAAAAATGCCGTTACAGTCATATTTTAGGCTAAATGCGCCAGAAGCTGGACAATTTGAACATACCCTTATAATTGTTGATGAAGGGGCAGATTTACATTTTATCGAAGGATGTTCAGCACCTAAATATCAAAAAAATGCATTACATGCAGGAGCAGTGGAACTTTTTGTCAGAAAAGGAGCAAGATTAAGATATTCTACGATTGAAAACTGGTCAAGAAATATGTATAACTTAAATACAAAAAGAGCATTGGTGGAAGAAGACGGAGTAATAGAATGGGTGTCAGGATCATTTGGATCAAGAGTTTCTATGCTTTATCCAATGAGTATTTTAAAGGGAGATCGTTCAAGATGTGAATTTACAGGAGTTACATTTGCTGCAGCTGGGCAATATTTAGACACAGGATGTAAAATTATTCATCAGGGAAAAAATACAAGCTCGACAGTTCATTCAAAATCTATTTCAAAAAATGGAGGAACAGCTTTTTACAGGGGGCTTTTAAAAGTTCTGCCAGAAGCAACGGGAACAAGGTCAACTGTAGAATGTGAATCATTAATGCTGGATAATGAATCAACTTCAGATACAATACCAATAATTGATATAAATAACGACAGTGTGGATATTGGACATGAAGCAAAAATTGGAAGAATAAGTGACGAAGCAATATTTTATTTGATGTCAAGGGGTATTAGCGAAGATGAGGCAAAGGCGATGATTGTAAGAGGATTCGTTGAGCCAATTTCAAAAGAATTACCGCTTGAATATGCAGTTGAATTGAATAAGCTGATTGAATTGGAACTTGAAGGAACAATTGGATAATTAAAAGACTTTAGATCTGTTTGATAACTATATGGATTTAAAATTGTATAAAATAGATATTATCTAGCAAGGGGTCTTGACCCCTTTTCAAAAAAAATTACAAATACATTTATTGCTTAAAAAATGAGAGGAGAGAAAATGTTAGAAAAATCAAGCATACAGAATCTTGATAACAGCGATTACAGATTAAAAATCTTTGAAGAATATAAAACGCTTGAAAAGGTTAATTGGAAAAGAGTAGGCTACCAGTATGAAGAACCTGAAGCATTTAAGGAATTTAATAATTTGGAAATAAAAAATGAAAATCAGGATGGAGTTGTTATAAAAAATATAAATGAGTCGTTAGAAGAATTGGAAAAATTGAAAAATGACAATGATTATGGATTAGGAGATTTTTTCAAAAAACAAAATTTTGCTTTTTATAACGAAGGGAAATATTTGAAAATTGGAGAAAGAAAAAAAATTGATAAGCCAATTTATTTAAATTATCATACAAATAAGGAAAATAACTTTTTAGTTGACTATAATGTAATTGAAGTGGAAGATTTTGCAAAAGTTACAGTAATTATTAATTATGATTCACTAGATGAAACACCAGTTTATCATAATGGAATTATCAAAGTGGTTACTGGAAGAAATTCAGAAGTAAAAATTATAAAAATACAGACATTAAATACCAAAAGCTCTAATTTTGAATCATCGAAAATTGAAACAATGGGACAAGGAAAAACCGAATATTATAGCGTTGAATTAGGTGGGAAAATTAATGCGATAAGCCATAAATCATATCTTGAAGAAGATTCATCAGAAGTTTATGTATGGCCTGCATATCTTGCTGATGAAGACAGAAAGCTGGACTTGGAATATTCGGTAGTATTTCGTGGACGTAGAACGATTGGGGAGCTTCAGGCAAGGGGAGCTGTAAAGGATACTGCTAAAAAGGTATTCCGTGGAAACCTTTACTTTAAGCAAGGTTCTAGCAAGTCTGAAGGGCGTGAAGGAGAATTTGCGATTTTATTAAATGATGAAATAAAAGCTGATTCCATTCCAACGTTATTTTGTAGTGAAGATGACGTTATTGGAGAACATGCGGCTTCTGTTGGAAAAGTTGACGAGGCTAAATTATTTTATTTAATGAGCCGTGGACTCTCTGAAAACAGGGCAAAAAAATTAATAGTTGAATCTTCATTCCGTCCAATAATGGATAATATTGATGATGAAAAATTGAGAGATAAATTATTTGATGAATTGGAAAGAAGAATTTAAAAAGGAAGTTAAGAAGTAAGAATATTAAGTTTGAAAAAATACCCGCAAAGTGATATAATTTTGTATTGCTTGTGGGTAAAATTATGATTAAGGAGAGCAGTAGATGCATTTAAAGAACATATTAAATACTATTATAAAGGGAGATACAGTTGAAGAATTAAAAAAAATCCCAACTGAATCGGTAGACTTTATTTTTGCAGATCCTCCTTATTTTATGCAAACTGAAGGAGAGTTACTAAGAACTGATGGAACAAAGTTTAACGGTGTAGAGGATGAATGGGATAAATTTGATTCATTTTATGAGTATGATAATTTTTGTAATAATTGGTTAAAAGAATGTAAAAGGATATTAAAGAAAGATGGAAGTATTTGTATTATAGGATCTTTTCAAAATATATTTAGAATTGGATATTTAATGCAAAATTTAGAATTTTGGATTATAAATGATATTATTTGGAATAAATCAAATCCGGTTCCTAATTTTTCTGGCACAAGATTATGTAATTCACACGAAACAATGATTTGGTGCAGTAAAAATAAAAAAAGTAAAATAACATTTAACTATAAAACAATGAAATATTTAAATGATGGAAAACAAGAGAAAAGTGTGTGGAATATACCTGTTTGTAATGGAAATGAAAGATTAAAAGATACAAATGGAAATAAGCTGCATTCAACTCAAAAACCAGAAAAACTATTGTATAAAATTATTCTAGCAGCAACAAAACCAAATGATGTAATACTAGATCCTTTTTTTGGAACTGGGACAACTGGAGCAGTAGCAAAAGAATTGGGAAGAAATTATATAGGAATTGAAAGAGAAGAAAAATATATAGAAGGAGCAAAAATCAGAATAAATGCAAAAAAAGTAATAATTGATAAAATTTCTAATTTAGAATTAGAAACAAAACCTCCAAAAGTTCCTATGAAAAAATTATTGGAAAATGGCTATATTCAAAAAGGACAAAAGCTGTATTCAAAAGATAAAAGACAATTTTGTGAAATTCTTGAAAATGGAAATGTTTTTGATGGGACAGAAGAATTATCTATACATAAAATGAGTGCAAAATTTTTAAATAAAAAAAATAACAATGGTTGGAATTACTTTTTTTTAAATTATAATGGAGAATATATAGAGCTGGATAAATTAAGATATTTATATGTGGAGGAAAATGATGCAAAACAAACTAGATGAATTAATAAATAGCTCAATTATAGAAATAATAAATCATTCAAAAAACAGTAAAAAATTAAAAGAATTGAAAAATAAACATCTAAAAAAATTACATTTTATTCCGCAAAGATATAGAATATTTGGCGGAATACTTCAAAGCATGAATATTCAGTTTGGAAATTTTATAGAGGTCTTGATGACTAAATTGATAGAAAATGAGGGAAAATATGAAATAATAGAAAAATATAGCGGTAAAAGAAATAATAAATTTCAAATTTTATCTGCAAAAGATAGTTTAATTGATGAATATATAACAAGATGTCAAACTGAAGAAATAATACTAGAAGATGAGTTTTATAAATTGAAAAAAAGATTAAGTAAAAAATATTTTAATGGAACAATGATACAAGTGAAACATGATATTGATTTAGTATTTAAAGATAGAAAAACAGGGATTATTTATTATGTAGAGATAAAATATAATGATGATCACGATACAGGAAAATTTGTAGATATTAATAGAAAATTTATAAAAACTTATGCATATTTATTAACTGAATTTAATATAGAAGATCCTTTAAAAATAGTTCCTATCTTATTTTATTTTAATAATAAAAAAATGAAAGGTAATAATTATATTCCAGAAAAAACTAATATAAGAAGAGGAAAAAGATTTTTTGATGAGTTTTTATCACTTTCTTATGAAATCCTTGAAAACTATTTACTAGAACTATCTGAAAAACCAGAAAATATAAAAAAATTTGATGACTTATATAAATTTGTTATGGCAGAAAATTATTAAGGAGGGAAAGATGGATTATAGAAAAGAATTTCCAATATTTAAAAATAGAAATAACCATTATCTAGATACAGCGGCAACTTCGCAAAAGCCAAAAAGAGTCCTAGATAAAATTATGGAATATTATGAGAAATATAACGGAAATCCAGGACGTGGTTCGCATACATTGTCTATGGAAGCCTCAAATTTGATGGCAAATGCACGTAAAACTGTACAAAAGTTTATTAATGCAAAATATCCTGAAGAAGTGATTTTTACAAAAAATACGACAGAATCAATTAATTTGATAGCTTATTCCTATGGAATGGAATTTATAAATGAGAATGATGAAATAATACTGGGAGTTTCCAATCATCATGCAAATATTGTGCCGTGGCAATTTGTGGCTAAAAAGAAAAATGCCAAGATAAAATTTGTATATCTTACTGAAAATGGACAATTTGATATTGAAGATTTTAAAAGTAAATTGTCTGATAAAACGAAACTTGTGGCGATTTCTGCCGTGGTAAATGTTACAGGAGTTATTCAACCGATAAAAGAGATTATTGAAATCACACGTAATAAAAATAAAAATGCACTTGTTCTTGTGGATGCTGCACAGTCAATGCTGCACTTTAGACACGATGTTCAAGATTTAGATGCAGATTTTCTTGTATTTTCAGGGCATAAACTGTTTACACCGATGGGAATTGGAGTTATGTATGGGAAAAAGGAGCTTCTTGAGAAAATGCCGCCTTTTTTGTATGGTGGAGATATGATTGAGTTCGTAACGGAGCAGGAATCGACATTTGCACAGCTTCCTAACAAGTTTGAAGGCGGGACTCAAAATGTGGAAGGCGCTGTAACTTTGGAGGAAGCGATTAATTTTATTGAAGAAATAAGTTATGAGAAAATCAATGAAATTGAAAATTCGCTTACAAAAAATGCTTTGGAGAAATTGAAAAAATTAGATTTTGTGGAAACATATTTTACAAAGGATGTTGAACATGCTGGAATTATCGCTTTTAACGTGAAAAATGTACATTCCCACGATGTGGCATTTATATTGGATTCCTATGATGTGGCAGTTCGTTCAGGGCATCATTGCGCTCAGCCTTTGATGAACTATCTGGGAATACCATCGTGCTGCCGTGCTAGTTTTAGCATTTACAATAACGAAGAGGATATTGATAAATTGATAGAAGGACTTTTAAAAGTAAAAGAAGTTTTTGAATTGTAGAGAAAAATAAAAAATAAAAATTGGAAAAGGAGGTTGTTATGAATTTAGAGAAAATTTATCAGCAGACAATATTAGAATACAGTAGACGTAGAGAATTAAACCGTGAAATTGAAAATCCGACTTTTGCTGAAAGGGGGCATAATCCAAACTGCGGAGATGACTTAACTTTGGAAATAAAAACTGATGAAAATGATATAATAACAGATGCCGCATTTATCGGTTCTGGATGTGCCATTTCAACAGCTTCTATGGCTATGCTGATTGACTTGATAAAAGGAAAGTCGATGGAAGAGGCAAAAGAAAAGGTAGATTTATTTTTTAAAATGATGAAGCAAGAGGAAAAGCTGACAAGTGAAGAAAGTAAAAAGCTAGGAGATGCAGTACTTATGGAGTATGTAGCTCAAATGCCTGCAAGAGTCAAATGTGCTACGTTAAGCTGGCATTCGTTAAAAGTAATTGTAGAAAAGAGTGGAAAATAAAAAAATAAATAATAATAAAAAAGCTGTATCATAAATATCTATGAAGCAGCTTATTTTTTTATCTTTTTTTACTAAATTTTATTAAACATCCCAATTTTTACTTAAATTAAATTTAAAATCTCCAAATTTATTTATTCTTTCTGAAGGTTTTACAGTAAATTCACCTAAAATATCATACCTGAGATTAAAATAAGAAAGAAATATATCAGGTTTACATTGGAGATTTAAAAAATTCCAAAAGTCAAGGGCTGAAATTTTAAGATTCCCATTAATGCTATATTTTCCTGAGGAAACAAATTTTTGTAAATCAAACTTGTCTTCTATTCTTAAATTTTCTGCAATTTCTTCAGATGCAGGATTTTCCGAATTATTAGAAATTAATTCTGTATCTGTATTTTCTGTTGCCAGTTGTTCATTTGAAATATTTTTTTCATCTGAAGCAGTTTCGGTTTCAGGAGTATTTACTGGTAATATCAGATTTTCAAAATTTTGCGGCAAATTGCCTGGAACATTTGGAATATCAGTTGCTATCATTATAAAGCCTGCATTCCGTTCTTTAGACAGTTTTAGCAAGGTTTCGTATTGTTCAGGCGTTGCCGAATGAATAACATGGACAATACGGTTTGCATTTTTAGGATCGTTTTCAAAGTTATAAGTTCTTGGTGTCCAGTGGTTGATGTAATTATCGGCTGATTGTTCGCTTGTTAGCCATAAATCAGAGTATTTAGACATTGCATCAGTTATTGTGCCGCCAGGATTTGCAACTACGATTGAGTTGGGATACTTATTTTTTATATGATTATATATTTGTGCCATATAGTCGACTTCCAGTGGATTTGTTCCTGATGAGATTTCATCAATAAAAAATCCAGAAATATTGTTTGAGCCGTAAAACTGTATGTATTTATCAATTTCAGAAGTTACTTTTTTTATACTTTTTGTATATTCATCTGTTGTGACATATCCTAAATTTTTGATTCCCATTTCCTTATTTTTTCTAATTTGAACAATATATTCATATTCTGCCTTGTCAGAAGGTCCATTTTCAGGATTAATAATAACATAAGGAACTGTTGTTTCAGTTTTGGTGGAATCTTTTTCATTAATTTTTTCAGGTTCTGAAAAAGAATTATCAATTGGACTTTTGTGAAATCCATTTAAATATCCAAAATCTACTTTAAATTCATCTTCATTTTTCAAGTTATTTTTTATAATATCGTAAATTTCTTCGTTTTTTGAAAATTCAATATTTTTCTTATTTAATAAATTTCTTTTATTTCGAGATAATTTCTCATTTGTAATATTTATGGATGGAGCATTATTTGATTCCACTTTTTCTCCAAATCCTAAACCTGTCATTCCTGCTAAAAAAGATGGGATCAAAAAATTATTATTTTTTAACTTTTTCTTCATATAGACCTCCTTCCTGAAATTTACTTCTTTTAATTTTATACTAAATCCCATTTAAAAATAGAAATTATTATTTGCTAACAAGAGATTTTAGTCTCTTGCAAGAAAATTTGTAGCCAGTTCACTGTTTAAATGGGAAATAGCGTTAAAAGAATTTTTTGACCAATAGAAATTATAAAATAATAAATTCGGACTGTTGAATTTGCTTTGTAGTCCGAATTAGAATATACTCGAACCCCGTTAATACTGATCTAATTAATAGTGAATAAACTTTTGGGGATTTTTATTAAAATATTTTGTTTATTTTAGCAATATATAATATCATTTTTTTTTTATAATTTCAAGAAAAAATTTTTTTTAATTTTTATTTTCCATAGTTTTCCAAGAATTATAAAACTTCACTTTCATTAATGACAAGATCCAAAGTTATATCATGCCCTTCAATTGGCACTTCCTCAATCATTTGAAAATCATAGCAAACTCCTATAAACAAAGTATTCTTATTTTTTTCCCTAACCTTATTCAGAAAAGTGTCATAATATCCGCCACCAAATCCAATCCGATTTTTACTGGAATCAAATGCAAGTGCTGGAACAATCACAATATCCAGAATTTTCTCATCATAAAAATCATCTGAAGAAGACTCGTAATACCCAAATTTATGCAAAACAAGCTCATTTTCGTTATATTTGTTAATTTTCATTTCCCTGTTTTTACTATTTACAATTTTTGAAATAAAAAAATTTTTTTCAGGATAAAGTTCTATTAATTTTGTAATTCTCACTTCATTTTTCATGTCCATAAAAATCATTATATTTTGGGCATTTTTTAAATATGGAGTTAAATTTTCTATAATTAATTCACTTTTTTTGTCTACTTCTTCAAGAGAAAGATTGCTTCTCTTTTCTAAAATCTGTTTTCTAATTTCATCTTTTTTTATTTGTAAATCTGTTTTTTGTTTTTTCATATTAAAATGTTCTCCTTTATTTTACCTTGTTTCTTATCATTTGTAAAAGTCTGTAAAATCTGATTAATACTAAATTTCATTTGAAAAATAAAAGTATATTTTATTTATTTTATTTTCATTGGAATCCCGGAAACTACAAGATACACTTCATCTGCTGTTTCAGCTACAATCTGATTCATTTTCCCGGCAATCTCACGAAAATACCTTCCCAGCGGATAACTTGGCACAAGTCCCATTCCCAGCTCATTTGAGACAATTATAGCATTTTCAAATTGATCTGCAACATTTAGCAGTTCAATTACTGAATGTTCCACATCTTTATTTAGTTTTTCTAAAGTTTGAATATACAATTTTTTTTCAAAATTATCCCAGTCAATGTTCTGATTTTCAAAAATTATATTAGTAATCATATTTGTAAGGCAGTCTACAAGCATATTATTTTTTATTTTATCATTATTTTCAAAAAAATTACTTAATTCATTTTCAAAATTTTTGTACGCCTCTACTGTAAACCATTCATCTTTTCTTCTTTTTTTGTGCAAACGCACCTTTTCCTTCACTTCTTCATCAAATACAAGTGATGTTGCCAAATATACATTTTTCTGCTTTCCATTATTTAATTTCAAAAGCATCTCTTCAGCAAATTTGCTTTTCCCGCTTTTAGCTCCGCCAGTAACAAAAATTAATCCCATTTTTTCTCCTGTTTTATATCATTTTTTTTATTTCAATAGACTTGTTCAATAACTATGCAAACTTGGAATTTAATAAAATAAATATCCTAAAGCAAGAAGTTTTGACCCCTTGTAAAAATAAAAAAACTTAGATTATATAGTGAACCCTATTTAGATTAAACTGCTAAAAATTATAAAAATTTAAGGTTTGAGTAAATTAGTCATAACTTCGAGTTTAGTTTTAAAGCAGTTTTACTATAAAATGCATCTAAATAAAACTAAAAATTTTTATTTTTCTGCCAGTCATAGTAGCTTTGATTCAGGCTATATGCCTGAAAACCGTTATCATTTAACAATTTGGAAGCCAAATTTGCATAGGCGCAGTTTCTTCCACGACAGTAAACAATGATTTTCTTATCTTTTGGTAAATTTTTAATATTTTGCTCAAGATGTTTCATTGGAATATTAATTGCATTTTCTATATGGCTTGAATTAAATTCATCTTCAGGCCGTAAATCTATTATTAATGTTTCATTTTGTTCAGCCATTTCATAAGCCTGTTCTAATGTAATAGGGCGGATTTTCATACAGCTGTCATTAAATTCATTATGTATTCGCTGAATATCTGCCAGCTGTTTTTCCCCCACTCCAATTAAAAGGTATACCAAGTCAATTATCTGCGTATTTGCAATTTCATAAACAACATAATTTCCCTTTTTCTCACTAATAACCAGATTTCCATCCTTTAAAATCTGTAAATGCCTAGAAGTATTTGCGATGCTCATTCCTGTTTCATTTGAAATGCTTTCCACAGTTTTTGCCCCTTGTACAAGCAGATCCAGTATTTCAATCCTTTTTTCACTAGACAGGCATTTTCCAATTTTTGATAATCCTGAATATAGGCTATTTTTATAATTTTCACATATTTTATCCATTTATTTATCTTCCTTTTTAATTATAATAGTAAAATTTTAAATAAAAGTATTGACAATTTTTTTTAAATATGATACTATTCAATTACTTAATTGAATAGTTGATTTTCTAAAAATAGTATAACACAAATTTTTTAAAAAATAAACTATAAATTTACTAACTTAAATAAAGAAAAAAAATAAAAAAAGAAAGAGGATGATGTAAAATGGCATTAAATTTAAATAAAGATAATTTTGAAAAGAGTATTGCAAATGGAGTGGCTCTAGTAGATTTTTGGGCTAGCTGGTGCGGACCTTGTAAAATGCAGCTTCCTATTATTGAAGAATTTTCAGGAGAAATGGAAGGAAAAGCTACAGTTGGAAAAGTAAATGTAGATGAAGAATTGGAATTGGCACAATCTTTTGGAATCCAAAGCATTCCTACATTAATTTTATTCAAAGATGGAAAACCTGTTAAAAAATTAGTTGGATTACATTCAAAAGAAGCGCTTTATGAAGAAGTAAATCAAGTGTTATAATTACAATCAGGTGAAATAGGTTATTAAAGAAATATTTATTTATAAAACAAGTCTAGCGGTTATTTTTTCTGCTAGACTTTAATAATATAAAAAAGGAATGGTGAAAAAATATGTACGATTCAGTAATTATCGGATCAGGGCCGGCAGGACTTACAGCCGCAATTTATTTAAGCCGTGCTGGACTAAAAAATATCGTAATAAATGGAATGGAGCCAGGCGGACAGCTTATAACGACAACAGAAGTTGAAAACTTTCCAGGATTTCCACAAGGAATTTCAGGACCGCAATTAATGGAAGATATAAAGTCTCAATCTCAAAATTTTGGAACTGAATTTTTGCAAGCGGTGGTAAAAGATATTAAAGATGTTGAAAATAATGGGAAAAAGACATTTGAATTACATTTAGATAATGGAAATATTGTAGAAACAAAGACAATAATTTTATCAACAGGGGCAAGTGCAAAATATCTTGGAATTGAAAATGAAAGGGAAAATATTGGAAAAGGAGTCAGTGCCTGTGCTACTTGTGATGGATTTTTCTATCGTGGAAAAGAAGTGGTTGTAATTGGCGGGGGAGATACTGCAATGGAAGAGGCTTTATTTTTAACAAAATTTGTAAATAAAGTTACTATTATTAATAGAAGGGAATTTTTACGTGCTTCTGCAATTATGCAAAAAAGAGCAAGAGATAATGAAAAAATCGAGTGGAAGCTGGATTACACGCCTAAAAAAGTATTGGCAGATGAAAAAGTTACAGGAATTGAACTTCTAAATAATAAAACCGGAGAAATCGAAACTTTTAAAACAGATGGAATTTTTGTGGCAATTGGAAGAACTCCAAATACAAAATTTCTTGAGGGAAAAGTTGAAATTGACGACAGAGGCTACGTTATGACAAAGGGAAAATCTTCTAAAACAAGCACTTCTGGAATTTTTGCAGCAGGAGATGTTCAAGATAGTAAATATCAGCAGGCGATTGTTGCGGCAGGAAGTGGAGCAATTGCAGCGCTTGATGTGGAAGAATATTTGAGGGAAAATAATTTATAATTTTTTAGATTGAAAATATATTTGAAGAAACTGTCTTAAATTAGATAGTTTCTTTTTTTGTTTTTTTAAATATATATTCAAACTTATTTAAAATTAAACTATTAAAGATCATATAAATTCAGGGTTTAAGTAAAATAGTCATAATTTTTGAGTTCAGTTTTTAAAGCAGTTTTACTATAAATATTCTGAAGCAAGGAGTTTTGAACTTTTGTGAAATAAAAAATTAAGTTGTCGAACAGGTCTGTAATAAAAAGTGAAGTGAAAATTAAGAATTGAAAAAAATATTTATCATTGAAGTTTTAGTGGCGATATGATAAAATTTTAGATGAAATCATAGTAAAACTAATTTAGAAAAAACTATGGATATTTATTCAATCCCATGTTTGATTTGAAACAGATTGATATTAAAAGGATTTGAGTATAAAAGAAAAAAATGAAAATAGAGGTAAATTGATGAAAAGTAGTAATCTTATAAAAGAAGATAGAATTGGATTTTTAATATTTCATATGTTTGTTATTGCATTTGTGCTATTTTTAAAAAGTGTGGTGACTTTTCCAAATGATGCATTGGAAATGAAATTTTTAGAATGTCTGCTTATGGGAGTGTATATTTATACATTTTTTACGGCAAAAATTTATTTGGAGTGGTTAAATTCGTATATGATTTTTTTGTATACGCTGTTTTTGTTTAATTTTACAAGGATATTTCTGGATATTGTGAACTATAAGGAATTTGGATGGGCTACGAAGTTTGCTAACTTTTACTTTTATTATGATGTGAGAAATGAGATAATAACAGTTTTTTTACTTGTCTTATTGTTTACACATTTGGGATTTTTTATTGGAATTTCAAATGAAAAAATTAGTGAAATAAGAAGCAGCATAACGCTTGAAAGCAGAAGAATGTTTACGGATATTGGAATGGCTTTATTTATAATCTCATTGCCTGCTTTAGCCTACAAAATGTTCATACAGTTAAGAGTAATATTACATGCTGGATATGAGGCTTATTATACTGGGATTTTAAAGGGCGTCGATTATCCTGCATTTACAAAAGGCTCTGGAACAGTAATGACAATCGGATTTTTAATATTTTTAATTTCAATTCCATCCAAAAGAAAATTTTTGACAATTTCTTCCCTTTATCTTATGGTAAAACTGTTGGATTCGTTCAAGGGGGCAAGAGCAATATTTTTGACACAGCTGCTTTTTATAATGTGGTATTATGCAAAAGTCTATGGAATCAGGATAAAAGCCAAGACAATGGTAAAATTAGTAGGATTTACAGTGATTTTCTCACAAATTTTAGTATCTATCCGAAGTAAAAAAATATTCAGTTTAGATTTAATAAACACAATTTACAATTTCCTATTTTCTCAAGGTGTAAGTTACCTTGTCCTAGGCTACACAATTAACTTCAAGCATAACATTGTCGGACATGGAAGTTATCCGTACATTTTGCAGGGACTGTTAGGCTTCCAACCACAGTCGCTTGAAACTCTTGAAACAACAAATTCACTTGCAGACAGATTAACATATTACCTAAATTCAGGAGCTTATCTAAAAGGTGAAGGAATTGGTTCAAATTACATCGCTGAAATGTATGATTTAGGATATATCTGGTTAATTATAATCTCAATTTTACTTGGAAT
The DNA here is from genome assembly GCF_007990445.1 of Leptotrichia wadei. Taxonomy (NCBI): domain Bacteria; kingdom Fusobacteriati; phylum Fusobacteriota; class Fusobacteriia; order Fusobacteriales; family Leptotrichiaceae; genus Leptotrichia; species Leptotrichia wadei. The sequence goes on along the minus strand of NZ_AP019841.1, from coordinate 1,926,809 downwards.
TGCAATTATAAAGTATGAAAAATATGTTGTAAAAAATAGATTTTTATTATTAACAAGTTATTACTTTATCCCAAATTTATTTTACATCCCAAGAGGTTCATTCTTTGGAGAAGGATTAATAAAAAATATGGCAATGCTAATTGCAGTTTACGTTCTAGTCTTTAGCTTTGACTATATGTACAGGAAGATTGAGGAAAAGAAGGAACTGATTTGATTTTTTTAGGGAGTTGAGTGAAGTTGGGCAAAAAAGAGCAAGTATTTAAAATGTCGTGGATAGAGAAGTTAAAACTGTTAGGGATTATTCCAAGTATATATGCAATGATGATGCTTCTCAATGTTCCTTTACTTACAAATTATAGAGTGATTTTGGTAGTTTCTTTGATAGTAATGTTTCCAATTACAGTATTTTTGTTATATCAGTTAATTTTTATATATAATAAAAAAATTGTAATACTTGGAAATACTTTGATTTATTATAAAAAGCGAAAAGAATGTTATCGTGCAGAGATAGGAAGGCATAATATTAAAATATATGATAAAGAAAAAGGTACTGCTAAGCAGAGATACAGAATAAAATATTTATCAATAAACGATTATGAAATACCAATTTATTTACTAGGAACTAAAGGAATGTTAAACTTTGAAAAAGCTATTTATGAGATTTGGTATAAAAAATCAAAAGTTAGAGATAAGGCATTTAAAATTCAAAAAAAAGAATTAATTGTGAAAAAACGAAAAGAAATTTTTATAAGCTGTGTTTTTAATATGATTCCGTTAATAGTAGGAATAATAGTTTTTTCAAGCAATACATATATGATAATTCTTTTTATAATTATTTATTTGCTACTTTTAATTTTTAAGATTGTTTTCTTTATTAGAATGAAGTTATATACACCTGAAAATATAAGAATATCTGCTGATATTATAAGCATTGATAATACAGAATACAGCAAGTATGACATTCAAAAACTGATGTTTACAAGTCTGCAGACTCAATCTGAAAAGTTAAAATTGTTTGGATACAGGACATTAAAAATTTTTGAAAATGACGGAAGAAGAATTTATACTTTGATATTATCTTCAGATTTAGAATTTAAAAATTTCAGGATAAATGAAAATTATGAAAGTCTTTATGAAGAAATAATAAAATTTTGTATTGTGAATGAAATTGAATATGAGTTGGTGTAGAAAAATAGGAGTTTAATATTGATGGAAGTAGAAAATATAGAAATAATAAACGGAATAAATGACAATAATAAAAATGATATAGTCAAATGGACTAATGAAAAGGGAAAGGATTTTCTTGAGCAATGGGCTGGAAAAAGCCTTGATTTTCCGCTTACAGAAAGCCAAATTGATGATTTGAAGGATATTTACTCGATTTTTTGTGAAAATGAATTTGTGGGGATTATTCAGAAAATACGAAAAGAAATGAATAATATTCATATTGGGCGATTTTTGATTAATCCTGAACTTACTGGAAAAGGACTTGGAAAAAGGGCTTTGTTGGAATTTATAAGTTTGATTTTTCAAGAAAAGAATGTAAATTCTATTACGTTAAATGTGTTTGATTATAATGTGGGGGCAAAGAAATTGTATGAGAAAGTGGGATTTAAAGTTGTAAATATTACTAAAAATCCGATGAAAAAGTATATGATGATTAGAAAAAAGGTGAAAAATAGGAGAAAATGATGATAGAAAAAAAAATATATTATGTCTGGGTTGGAAATGCCAAAAAGCCTGATATTTTCTATAAATGTTTGGAATCTTGGAAAAAGAATTTGCCTGATTTTGAAATTATAGAGATAAATGAGAAAAATTTTGACATGGAAAAACATCTTGCGAAAAATAGATTTTTCCGTGAATGTTATGAAAGAAGGCTTTGGGCTTATGTTTCAGATTATATGAGAGTGCATTTTATGTATGAAAATTCGGGAATTTATGTTGATACGGATATGGAAATAATTAAAAATTTGACACCGATTTTAGAAGAAAAAGATTCTTTTTTTAAAAATCCAGAAAATGAGAAATTAAAAAAAATGGATTTTTTTATTAAATAAAGCAAGAACACTCGCGACTTTTAGTCGTGAGATGAATTGCACGAAAATTTTAGTAAGCATATAGGGAAACTTGTATGTAGACACGGAGCAAAACCGTGCAACAAAGAAACTGAATTGCTGGGAACTCTTAAAGCTAGTATAACCACAACATAATATTTAAGTGCGAGTATAGTATAAGTGTGATGGTGGCGAAAGCAGAAAAAATATACTAGATGGTGCAAGGTTAAATCCTAAACATTATGATAATAGACAATCAGCATCTAAGCCTGAAAAGGAAAGTTCAACGACTATCCCTCGTGAGGGGAGTACAATACAAGCGATTGGTATTGGAAGTGGTTTCGCCTAAGTCCTTGAAACAGGATATGGATAAGATATAGTCTGTGCTTGTTAGAGATAACAAGAAGTTCATAAGAGAACTGCGTAAGTAGTAGCGTACTTATGTGAACGATGCTTCCCGCTGCTGCGGGGTTTTAAAAACTTTAAAAATATTTAAAAAATATTACTTTTTAATAGATAAAATGTAGAATATACGGTATAATTATCTCTGATGAAAAGGAGGTGATATCTATGTATTTAACTTTAAAACAACAGGTAAAACATCTTAGTAAAAAGGAGTTTAGAAATTTAAAATATTTGTGCCATATAGCTAAGAATTTAAAGAATCAGGCTATATACAATGTTAGACAATACTATTTTGAAAATAAAAAGTATTTAAGTTATAATGAAAACTATAAAATACTTAAAAACAGCGAGAACTATAAGAAGTTAAATTCCAATATGGCGCAACAAATTCTAAAAGAAGTAGATGGAAGTTTTAAATCATTTTTTGGACTTTTAAAACTTGCTAAGAATGGTCAATATAATTTTAAAGATATAAAATTACCTAAATATCTTGCTAAAGATGGATTTACAACTCTTGTTATAGGTTTTGTTAGATTAAAAGATGGTATGCTGATAGTTCCTTATTCAAATTCATTTAGAAAGACACATAAGGAAATCGCAGTAAAACTACCACCAGTATTAAAAAACAAGAAAATAAAAGAGATTAGAATAATACCAAAACAACATTCTAGGTACTTTGAAATTCAATACATTTATGAGGTAGAAGGAGTTCAAAGGGAATTAAATAAAGAAAATGTACTAGGAATAGATTTAGGTATAAATAATCTTTGTGCTTGTGTTACAAATGCTGGAGCTTCATTCATAATAGACGGTAGAAAATTAAAGTCAATAAATCAGCACTACAACAAGACAAATGCAAAGCTGCAAAGCATAAAAGATAAGCAAAAGATAGAGCATATAACATTAAGACAAAAGAGAATAGCTAGAAAGAGAAATAATCGCATAAATAATTATCTTTCAAAAGCAGCAAGAATAATTATAAATTATTGTTTTAATAATGATATAGGAAAAATAGTTCTAGGATATAATGAAGATTTTCAAAGAAATTCAAATATTGGAAGTATAAATAATCAAAATTTTGTAAATATACCATATGGAAAATTAAGAGATAAATTAATATATCTATGTAAACTATATGGAATAGAATTTAAACTGCAAGAAGAGAGTTATACATCAAAAGCAAGTTTCTTTGATGGAGATGAAATCCCAATATATGATAAAGAAAATCCGCAAGAATACATATTCAGTGGAAAAAGAATAAAAAGAGGACTATATCAAACAAGTAAAGGCTATCAATTAAATGCAGATTGTAATGGAGCATTAAATATATTAAGAAAAAGTAAAGTTGTGGACTTAAGCGTCCTATACAATAGAGGTGAACTGAACACACCTAAAAGAATAAGGATAGCATAGGACTATCAAACTTCTTGGAAAATTTTTAAATATTTTTAAAGATTTTAGAACCCTGCGACTTTAGTCGTGGGAGGTTCAGAGGTTATGAAGATGAAAAGCATATAAGTGTTGGGATTTTTGGGACAACGAAGCATAATGAAGTGTTGAAGGATATTAAAGAGTTTTATGAAAAAGAGATTTGGGAAAAGCCAGTTTGGACGATTCCCAAAATATTTACGTATGTTTTTGAGAAAAAATATAATTTGAGCGAGAAAAGAGAAAATTTATTGGAAGATGGGAAAATAGTGATTTTTCCGAAAGAATATTTTTATCCTTACGGGTTTCATGAAAAATATACAGATGACTGCATAAAATCTGAAACTTATGGGATACATTGGTGGAATGACAGCTGGAGCAGTTTGAAGGCGAGGCTGTTTTTGGAAGCGAAGCATTTGTCGGGAGTAAAAAAGTTAATGAAGAGGGCTAGGATAATTGCTAGGTATTATTTGAAGGAAAAACGTAAATAAAAGACAAAGGAAAAAATAAAGTTGGTAGATACTAAAAAAAGTGATATAATGGAATGAAATATTTATATAATAAACAAAGGATTAGGAGAAACAAGAGAAAAATGAGCAAATTAAAAAAAGTATTATTGTCGCTTATGATTTGTGGGGCGACTGTTAGCTGGGCAAAGGAATTTAAGATGATGACGTATAATATTTATGGGGCAAGGCTTACAAACGGACAGAAATTGGGAGAAAGCATAAAGCCGTATGCACCTGATTTTATATCACTTCAGGAAGTTGATAAATTTACAAAGAGAAGCAATTTTAGGGATGTAACGTCTGATATTGCAAAAGTCTTGGGATATGATTATTATTTTTTCAAAAAATCGAGAGATTATGATGGCGGGGAATATGGAATTTCATTTATCTCAAAATATCCGCTTGAGAAAATATACACTTATGAATTGCCCTCAGAAGGTGAGGAAAGAAGACAGCTTGTAGTTGCAGAACTTTCTAAAAAGACTTTTGGTAAAAAGGTTTTAGTTATGAATACACATTTAGACTTTAAGCCAAGTATAAAACCTGAGGAAATGGAATCACTTGATTTACTTACAAAATTTTTTGATAAAGATGATATAAAATTTATAAGCGGAGATTTTAATTTTTTGCCATCAACAAAATATTATGGACAAATGACAAAGGACTGGAGAGATACATATATGGAAGCTAATTTTAGTGGAGCAAGATCACTTTCAGATCCAAGAATTGACTATATTTTTGGAAGTCAGTCAAAAAAATGGAAGGTGAAGTCAAGTTATTTTATCAATGATGCAACTCAAGACTGGACAAAATTATCGGATCATCTTCCGTATATAACAACTGTGGATATAAAATAAAAAATTAAAAAAATAAAAGGAGATATAAAATATGAAGGTTTCCCTTGTAATGCCGACAATTAATGTCACAACTGAACTTGAATTGTTTTTAAAAAGTCTGAAAACACAGACTTATAGGGATTTTGAACTGATTGTGGTGGATCAAAATGAAGGAAATGAAGTTTTTGAAATTGTAAAAAATTATGAAGAGGAATTTAAGATAAAATATGCGAAAAGTGATGAAAAAGGGCTTAGTTTAAACAGAAATAGAGGGCTTGTGCTTATGGAAGGTGAAATTGTGGGATTTCCTGATGATGACTGTGAGTATCAGCCTGACACATTGGAAAAAGTTGTTGCTTTTTTTGAAAAAAAGAAAGATTATCGAATTTATTCATGCCGTACACTTGAACGTGGGAAAACTTATGGAACAGGTGTTATGGAAAAAAAGGATATGGAAATAGCCAAGAATAATGTGGATAAAACTGTGAAGTCTATAACTTTTTTTGTGAATTATAAAAAAGATGATATTATTTTATTTGATGAAAGTTTAGGAGTTGGTGCAACTTTTGGAAGCGGGGAAGAGACTGACTATGTGCTGACATTGCTTCATAAGGGCTACAAGGGAAGATATTTTGCAAACGACATAATTTTTCATCCAGCTAAAAAAGGAAATTACAGTGACCTGGAACGTGCCTATAAATATGCTTTGGGATTTGGAGCATTGGTAAAAAAGGAAGTGAAGGGCAGAAAAAATAAATTTTACATTCTAAAATACTGGAAACGGCAATTTAGAAGTTTTGTCGGAACGATTATTACAAAAAATAAAAAATATCATAAAGTTGTGATGAAGGGCAGAAAAGTTGGATATACAAAATATGAAATTTAAAAAATAGGAGAAGAATATGGATAAGGTAAAATGTTTGATAAATATGATAATAGCTTATCTTATTTATCCATTTAACAAAGGCAAGTTCAAAAATAGAAATATTTGGCTTGTGGGCGGAAATGCAGGAGAGCTTTTTGTGGATAATGGACGTGCGATGTATGAATATTTACGGTCAAAACAGCAGGAGGAAATATACTGGGTAATAAATAAAAATGCTAAAATTGCTAAAAAAATTCCAGGAGAAAAACTGATAAAAGGAAGTGTAAAGAGCTACCTTTATTTTATGAATGCAAAAGTTGCGTTATTTTCCCATTCAATTTCTGCAGATATTGCCCCGTACCTTTTTGTAGTGCCGTTAATAAACAAATTTCACAAAAAAATATTTAAAGTATTTCTAAATCACGGAACAGTAGGCTTTAAAGTACGTCAAGCAATGAATCCAAAGACGGCAAAAGTGGCAGAAGCCCTTGTAAAATCCTATGATTTAAATATCTGCGACTCAGAATTTGAAAGAAAAGTGAAAACAGAAGTCTGGTGGGAAGTGCCGAAAGAAACAGCAGTTATAACAGGTTATCCAAGATATGACAAATTATATAACTTGGAAATCGCTGAAAAACAAATATTTTTTATGCCAACTTGGCGAAACTGGCTAAAATCAGAAAATCAAAAATTTGAAGATACAAAATATTTTCAGAATATCTCAAATTTAATTACAGATAAAAAATTAAATGATTATCTGGAAAAAAATAATATTAAATTGAATGTCTACATTCATCAATTAATGCAGGATCATTTAAAAAATTTTGGAAATATAAAACTTGGAAAAAATATAAGAATACTTCCGAAAGAAGTAAATATAACTGAGGAACTGCAAAAATCAAAATTATTAATAACAGACTATTCAAGCGTAGCCTACGACTTTTATTATCTAAACAAGCCAATTATCTTCTTCCAGTTTGATAAACGTGAATATGAAGAAAAAGTTGGATCTTATGTGAATTTAGATAAGGATTTATTTGGAAAGCAGGTTAAAACTGTGGAAAAATGTGTAGAGGAAATTATTGAGATTTCTGAAAATAATTTTCATTATGATAAGGAGATGAAGCAGAAATCTGATAAGTTACGAGAGAAGTTCTTGAAGTATGTGGATAAAGGAAATTGTGAAAGAGTTTATAGTGAAATTTTAAAAAGGATAAATTAAAACTCGATTTTTTTATTAAGGATTTATAACATATGTTGTTATTAATAAATATTTTCTTTGTATTATTAAGTTTTTTCTTTATTTATTTTCGCAGGATTGCTCATTGCCGCAAATCCTTATCTTGCAGTAAAGGTTTATCTTAATAATTAAAATTGTGGCAAGATTGCTACGCAATACCTATGGCTAGACTACGACTTTTATTTGCCCAACTCCGAAACTCCTCCTTTCAGTCGTCAAACAGTCGTAGTTGAACAAATAAAAGCTCCGTCGGTTTTTAAAATAAAAAATTTATTTTGTATAAAGAAAAAATATTTATTAATTTTTTAAAAAATTGAAAAAAAAAATAAACTATGATAAAATTTAAGAACGAAAAAATAAAGATAGAACAGAGGTAAAATAACAATGGCAGATACACCGCTTATGAAGCAATATAAGGAGATAAAATCTAATTTTGAGGATTCTATATTGTTTTTTAGACTGGGTGATTTTTATGAGATGTTTTTTGAGGATGCGGTAAAGGCGTCGAAGGAGTTGGGACTTACCCTTACTTCGAGAAATAAGGAAAAAAATGCAGATGTTCCACTTGCGGGGATTCCGTTTCATTCGGCAGATTCATATATAACAAAACTTGTTTCAAAAGGATATAAAGTTGCAATTTGCGAGCAGACAGAAGATCCTAAGACGGCAAAAGGAATTGTAAAACGGGAAGTTGTGAAGATTATAACGCCAGGGACAGTTGTGGATGTGGAGGCGCTTGATGCAAAGAGCAATAATTACTTGATGAGCATTTTGAAAGTTGAAAATAAACTTGGAGTTGCATATATTGATATAACAACTGGGGAGTTTAAGGTAACGGAAGTTGAAAAGGATGATGATTTTGTAAAATTATTTAATGAAGTCAATAAGATTGAGCCTAAGGAAGTGCTTGTAACAGAGGATTTTTATTGGGAAATTAAGGAAAAGTTAGATGATTTTTTACAAAAAAATGATTCTGTTGTGACTTTTGTGAATAAAGTTCGGGATAGTGCTAAGTATCTTATGGAGTATTTTGAGATTGTGTCGCTGGAAAGTTATGGAATTAAGGATAAAAAGGGGATAATTGGAGCTGCTGCAATGGCGCTTGATTATGTGGCTACTATGCAGGTTGAGCATGAATTGACTGTGGAGAAAATTGAGTTTGTGAATATTTCCAATTATGCTGAAATAAATGCGATTACAAGCAGAAATTTGGAACTTTTGAAAAATCAGAGGGAAAAAACTGTGTATGGGTCGCTTTTGTGGGTTCTGGATGAGTGTAAAACTTCGATGGGAACACGGCTATTAAAGAGATTTATAAATAATCCGCTTTTGAATATTGATAAAATAAAGAAAAGGCAGGAGGATGTTCAGTATTTTATTGATAATATCTTGATTCGTGAAGATTTGAGGGAGAAACTTGAGGATATTTATGATCTGGAGCGGCTTCTTGGGAAAATAATCTTTGGGAGTGAAAATGGGAAAGATTTGACGGCATTGAAAAAGACAATAAAATCAGCTGTTGAAATAATGAAAATTTTGGAAAATACTGATTTTTTTCAGAGCATTGATGTAAATATTTTGTTTGAGTGTTATAAAATAATTGATGACAGTATAAATGAAGATGCACCGTTTTCTGTGAGGGAAGGCGGAATTATAAAATCTGGGTACAGTCAGGAACTGGATGAAATTAGAAATATTATGAATTCTGGGAAGGACTTTTTGCTGGATATTGAGCAAAGGGAAAGGGAAGCGACTGGAATTAGAAATATGAAAATAAAATTCAACAAAGTTTTTGGTTATTTTATTGAAATTACGAAGTCAAATCTGAATATGGTGCCAGAGCATTACATAAGAAAGCAGACACTTTCAAATTCAGAGCGGTATATTACGCCTGAGCTGAAAAAATATGAGGATACGATAATAAATTCTAAAGCAAAAATCGAAGATTTGGAATATCATTTATTTAAGGAAGTTAGCGGGAAAGTAAAAGAACATCGGAAAATTTTGTCAGAATTGGCGGAAAGGCTGTCATATATTGATGTGATGGTGTCTTTTGCAGTGAATGCCATTGAAAATGATTATGTGAAGCCTGAAATGAGTGAAGAATATTCCTTTGAAATTGTGGATGGAAGGCATCCAGTTGTGGAAAAATTAATTGGAAGGACAGATTATGTTTCAAATGATACGATTTTTACTGAAAAAGAAAGCTTTGTCGTACTGACAGGGCCTAATATGTCAGGAAAATCAACGTATATGAAGCAAATTGCACTAATTTCCATAATGGCTCAAATTGGTTCATTTGTGCCTGCTGGAAAGGCGAGGTTGTCGATTATAGATAAGTATTTGACACGAATTGGGGCTTCTGATGATATTTTGACAGGGCAGAGTACGTTTATGGTGGAAATGAGCGAGGTTTCCAACATTCTGAACAATGCGACTGAAAAAAGTCTTATTATATTAGATGAAGTTGGACGTGGAACTTCCACAACCGATGGAGTTTCTATAGCGACTGCCATTTCAATGTATATTCACGATAAAATCGGTGCTAAGACAGTTTTTGCAACACATTATCATGAACTTACTGATTTGGAAAATAAATTTTCACATATTGTAAATTATCGGATAGAAGTGGATGAAAAACAGGGAAAAGTAATGTTTTTACGAAATATTGTGAAAGGTGGAGCGGATAAGTCTTATGGGATTGAAGTGGCAAAATTGGCTGGACTTCCAAAGGAGATACTTGTTGAAAGCAGGAAAATTTTAAAAAGGCTGGAGCAGAAGAAGGAGCTTATTGAAAAAACTGTGGATGTTCACCAGCTTTCGCTTTTTGGTGAAAATTTAGAATTTGAAGATGATTTTGAGGAAATTGAAAAGGATTCTGAAAATATTGAAAATAATCAGTTTTATGAGGAAAAATTGCTGAAAATTGAAAAAGAGAAGGAAAGTTTACAAGAAATTGTGAATAAGATAGAAGATTATGATATAAATAATATTACGCCGATGGATGCGATGAAATTTTTGTTTGAACTGAAGGAAAATATGAAAAAAGATAATTAAAATAGGAGAAAAAATAATGTGGAAGAAAATAGGTTATGGAGGGCTTATATTAATACTGATATATTTTATATATGCGGTATTCTTTAAAAAAATTCCGGCACCGCTTGATCAGATGCAAAAGGATATGAAGGCTAAAAAGGTTGTGTACAGGTTAAGGGATGAAGCGATTGTTTATGCTGATGAGCAAATTGGATCTGAAGGAGATGAAGTCATCAGGTTTAAAAATGTAATCGTGGATCTTGTAAAAAAACAGATGGTAATTTCCGGGAAAGAAGGGATTGTAAATACCAAGACACTTGATGTTTCATTGATGAAAAAAGTTGTTGGTACAACAAAGGACAGAAAGTGGGAAATTTATACAGAACGGGTAGATTATAAAAAGCAGGGAGATCAGCTAATTTCACCAGTAAAAACAAAACTGGTAAATACCTTTGACGATACTTTTTCTGAAGCGGATAAAGTTGAAACGACAACGAAGTTTGAAACGATTGTAGCGACAGGGCATGCAAAATATAATAATAAAAAAGACAAAAAAACTATGACAGCAGATAAGATTACGTATAATGATCCGACAAAGGTAAGTTTTGCAGAAGGTCATGTTGTCTATAAGGAAGAAAAAACTAAAAGAATGCTTACAGCAGATAAGATGCGATATGATGACATTAATAAAATAGGAAATGCAGAAGGTCATGTACATTACACTTCTCCTGAAAGCAAGCTGGATGCTCAAAAGGCGGATTATTATATGAATGGTGATGATGAAAGAGTAGAAGGTTTTGGAAATGTTGTTTATACAGGGAAAGAAAGTGTAATTACAGCAGACAGTGCCGTATATTTCATCAAGAAAAAACAAATTAATGGAAATGGACATGTTGTTTATAAGAGCAAGGAAAGTGTAATTACAGGAGACAGCGCTGTTTATCTTGTTGACAAGAAACAAGTTGATGGAAGAGGACATGTTAGATATACGGGAAAAACGATGATAATTACAGGAGATCATGTTTTTTATGATAAAGTTGCCAATATAATAACTGGTGATGGAAATGGTACTTATAATTACTTGCCGAGAAGAACGACAGGAACTTATAGAAGTGGAGTTTATGATTTGAAAACGCACACTATGACTACAAGTGATTATTATACTGCTAATTATGATGATTATAAAATGGATGGAACAGGGCTTGTGTATGTTTTTCCTACAGGAAATGCTACTATGAATGGACCTTTTAATGTAAAGAAACAAAATTTTAATGTTCATGGTGCAAACGGAAAAATGAATACAATTTCAAAAGATATTTTTGCAAATAAAATGGAAATGACAAGTGTTCAAGGGGACAAAATTTCATCTGATGTTGGACAGGGAAGTTTTGAGAGAAAGGAATTTAGGTTTGATGGACATGTAAAAGGAAAAATTAGAGGTAATGTAAAGGATTTGATACATGATCCAAGACCGCTTGTGGAATCAGAAGCAGTACATTTTGTCGGAAATACTGCAAAAGTTTATTTTGTTTCCCATAAAAATGGAAGTAATATGAGTATTACACGTAGTGAAATTAAGGAAAATGTACGTATGACATATAAAGATATTACTTTGGATTCCCAATATAATGAAATGGATTCAAGAAGAAACCTCATACTTGCAAGAGATAAAGTTATGGTTGACTTTAAGAATAATACTAAAATGACTGCAAATTATTTGTATATGGATATGAATAAGCAGGAAGGATATGCTAGAAATAATGTAAAGATCGTAAGTACATTGCCGCAATTTAAGACAATTAATACAAGTGCTGATAAGGCTACAATTTATCTGAAGGACAAAAAGATAAAATTAAATGGAAATGTAGTAACTTATCAAGGTAAAAATCAGATTTCATCTAAAAATGCAATATACGATATGGATAAAAAAATTCTTGAAAATGAAGGAAATATCCAAATGCGATATGAAGTTCAGAATAATGATGGTAATAATAGCATTAACGGTAATAGCAATGAAATTCCAGGAAGATCGGATCCTAGAAATTCTGAAGCGGTTCAAGAAGTGATAGGCAAGCTGTCAGTTTCTGAAGGAGGTCGCCTTCCGAAATCAATGACTGCCTCAAATGGCGTTCCAGTTACAATAAGATGGCATTCTTCAAATTCAAGCTTATATTCAGTGTCAGGAAGAGTCAATAAGCAATTTTATGGTGGTGGAAGTAAAGGGGCAACATTAACTGCAACAGCAACAGCTGGATCAAATACAGCGGAAAAAACCTTTAGTGTAAGTGTTCCGACAGAATCAGCCCATGAAATGCTGGTAAGGGCGGCAAGCAATATTTATGTTCCAGAAGATGGAGAAAATCTGCCTTCATCAGTTAGAGTAAATGTAAATAAAGGAACAATAGATATACCAATATCTTGGAGCAAAAATGGAGACAGAAATGTGGCAACACTAAGATACGGTGGTGCTTCCTATCGTCAACAATTTTAAATGATTTTTATTAAAAGTGAGTCAAATAAAAAAACTCACTTTTTTAATTTCTTGAAATACAAAAAAAATATAATAATAATCAGATTTTTAGTTGAATATAATTAAAACATCTGTTATAATAAATTATAAAAATAGTTTTAATTATAAAATGAAAGATTACAATCATTTTAGAAAAAGTATTAATCTTTCTTGAAATTATTAGTTTAGGATTTAAATAACTTTAAAATTATATAAATGTTTTTGTATTTAAGGGGGAAAATATGAATAAAAAAACTAAAAAAAGTATATTAAATGAAATACATAAACAGGCAGAAAATTTTTCTCACGGGGAAGAAATTGCTAATTTTGTAAGTCATACTGTAGGAGCAGGATTAGCAATTCTGGCTTTTTTAATATTGACAATACGTGCTAGCTGGACACGTGATGCTGGAACGATAATATCCTTTATGGCATTTGGCTTTGGATTGATAGTTTTGTATACAATGTCGGCTATATATCACGGATTAAAGCCAGGAACAGCCAAATCAATATTTGAAATTTTTGATCATTCGGCAATTTATATTTTAATAGCAGCTTCTTATACTCCATTTCTATATTTAGTTGTCAATTCTCCAATGAATAAAATTATATTGACAATTCAATGGGTAGTCTGTATTTTGGGAATTGTGTTTAAAGTATTTTTTACCGGTAAATTCAAATTGTTTTCAACATTGCTTTATTTAATAATGGGCTGGATGATTGTATTTGCCTGGAATGATTTAATAAATAATATAAATAGAGTTTCATTAATCTATTTGGTTTTAGGCGGAGTTCTGTATTCGCTTGGAACAATTTTCTATTCTTGGAAAATCTGTAAGTTTAATCATATGATATGGCATATTTTTGTAATTCTGGGAAGTATTTCACATTTTCTAGCTGTGTATTATTTAATATAATTAAAAAAATAAAAAATAAAGAATGTATATTTTATTTTAGAAAGGGTAATTTAATGGGAAGAAAATCAAAAGTATCTAATGAACTAAAAATTGAACTCGTAAAAATGATATTGGAAGGGAAAGGGACTATTCAAGGATTGTCAAAGGAATACAATGTTGCGAAGTCATCATTAATGACATGGAAGAAAAAATATCTTGAAATAGGTGAAGAAAGTATAAAAGTTGAAGATAAAAATAGACATTACTCTCGTGAAACTAAAGATAAAGCTGTTAAAAGCTACTTAAATAATGAAGGTTCGTTATTTGAAATTTGTAAAAAATACGATATTGCTTCTGTAAGTGTGCTAAATTACTGGATTAGAGATTATAGAAGAAGTATTGATGAAAATGGAAAAGTATCATCATTAAAGAAACACGTAAGAAAGACTATCGAAGCTAAAGTTGAAGCTGTTCAATTTTGTCAAAATAATAATCATGACTATAATTTAACTATCCGTAAATTTGGAATCTCATATCAGCAAATTTATTCATGGGTAAAAAAATATGAAAAAGGCGGAGTTGATGCATTGGCTGACAACCGTGGGAAAAGACATTCTGAAACTAAAAAAGAATCTGATGAAGCGAAAAAATAATATTGAATATTTAAAAAAAATAACTGTCAAATTCATTGATAAAGGTGAAAATGACAGTTTTTTATTTATATTATTCTATTTTATGAAATTTAGTATAATTTATTATTTTTCTTCACTTTTAGCGGGTACAAATTTTCTTTCTGGACTGCTAAAGAATTTTATTCCAATAATTGCAATAATAATCATAGCTATACTTATTAAGTATGGAAGTCTTATTCCAAAAATTAATAAGTCTTCTGCTCTAAATGTACTTACAAATGTTCTTATAATCGCATACATAATTAAATAAATCATTGATAAAACTCCAGGATTATATTCTTTTTTTCTAAAATAAAACCAAAGAATTATAAATCCGATTAAATTTAAAAATGCTTCGTAAAGCATAGCAGGATGTAACGGCAAATTTGGAAATTCTGATCCAGCTGGTGTATTTAGCGGAAAAACTAATCCCCAAGGTACAAGCTGCTTAAATTGAGCTTGTGCAGTAGTGCTCATTGATTGGTATTTTATCCACCATTCATTGAATTTTCCTGAAAAAATTATACTAAGTGGAGTAAATGTAGGAACTCCATGAACTTCGCCATTTGCCAAGTTTCCAAATCTTCCTAAAAATTGTCCAAATAATAAAGGTCCAACAGCCATATCTGTAAGCACCCATAAATTCATTTTATTTTTTTTAGCATAAAAACATGCACCAATAAATGCTCCGATAATTCCGCCATGAATTGCAAGACCGCCTTCCCAAATATAAAATATGGATAAAGGATTTCCAATATAATCGGCAAATTTAAAAATAACATAATATAGCCTTGCTCCAATTAATCCTGATACTATCGTTGTAAATGCAAAATCTTCAATAATTTTTCGATCATTAACTCCTCTTTTTTCAGCAACATCATCTGAAAGTGCGATAAACATTCCAAAAAGAAAAGCTAAAATATACATCAAACTGTAAATTCTAAGTTCAAAACCTCCAATTTTAAATAAATATGGTCTCATTTACGCTCCTTTTCAATATTATGTAATAAGGGCTTCTGATTTTTTTAAAAACAAGCCCCTATTTTTTAAATTTTATAATTGTTTTTTTAATTCTTCTTCAAAGATAACAAAGAAGTCATCAATTTGTTCTTTTGAAATTTGTCCCAAAATACCAATTCTCATAAGGCTTTCAGCATATTTTCCTTTTCCGCCTGTAACAGTATAACCCTTTTCCTCAAGAGCGGCAATAATTGATTTTATTACGATTCCTTCTCTGTAAACAGAAATTAATGTATTTGTTCTATTTTCTTCATTTTTAACTAATAATTTAAATCCAAGTTTTTCTGCTTTTTCTTCCACATATTTTCTCAACTCGTGTTTTTGTTTTATTGTATTTTCAATTCCATTTTTGATTAAATCCTTCAATGATTGATTTAATGCTAAAATTAATGCAATTGCTGGAGTATAAGGTGTTTCTCCTTTTTCTTCAAAATATTTAATGTATTGTTTTAAATCAAAGTAATATTTTGGCAAATCAGAAGTTTCCATCGCTTTTTTTGCCTTATCGCTAATTGCTACAAAAGCTAACCCTGGAGGTATTAAAAATGCCTTTTGGCTTCCTGCTATTGCAACGTCAACATGCCATTCATCAAAATTAAATTCATTTACTACAAGTCCACTAATTGTGTCAACTACTAATAAAATTTCAGTATTTTTAGTCAAATCTCCAAGTGATTTTATGTCATTTAAAATTCCAACTGAAGTTTCACTATGAGTAGCTAAAATTCCCTTTAAATCAGGATTTTCAGAAATAACTTTTTTTACATCTTCCAATTTATAGCTTTCTCCAAATTCATATTGTAAATTAATTACATTCAAGCCATAAATTTCTGCGATTTTTCTAAATCTGTCACCAAAATATCCAGTATTTACAGCTAAAACTTTATCTCCCTTTGAGAAAAAGTTTACAATGGCAGTTTCCATTGAACCTGTTCCAGAAGAAGTTAGAACAGCAACATCATTTTGTGTTGTCTTGAATACTTTTTTCAAGTTTTCATTGTTTTCTTTCATAATTCTTCTAAATTCAGGTGTTCTGTGGTGAATAATGTCATTTCCTAAAATTTCTAGATATTCTTCTGGTATATTTGTTGGTCCAGGTGTTAATAATAATTTTGAACTCATAAATCTTTCCTCCTAAAGTTTATATTTTTTATTTTTTTATAATTCTTTTGTTAATTTATCATATTTCAAAAGTTTTGTTAAAATTTCTTCAATATTATCTAATTTTAGCATATTTGGTCCATCAGATAGACCTTTATCGGGATCGGGATGTACTTCAGCAAAAATCCCATCTACTCCCACAGATACAGCCGCTCTTGCAAGTGGATAAACATAATCACGGTTACCACCTGAAGTTTCACCTCTTCCTCCTGGAATTTGTACTGAATGTGTTGCATCAAATATAACTGGATATCCAAATTTTCTCATTTCCAAAAGTCCACGCATATCTACAACAAGATTATTGTATCCAAAAGAAGCTCCACGTTCACAAAGCATTATATTCTCATTTCCAACTTCCTGAAATTTTTTTACAACATTTTTCATATCCCAAGGTGCTAAAAACTGCCCTTTTTTAATATTTACAGCTTTTCCTGTTTTGGCTGCGGCAACAAGCAAGTCGGTTTGCCGTGATAAAAAAGCTGGAATTTGCAAAAGGTCAATTACTTTTGCAGCTTCTTTACATTGATAAGGTTCGTGGATATCAGTCGCAAGAGCAACGCCATATTTAGACTTGACTCTTGATAAAATTTCAAGCCCTTTTTCAAGTCCAGGTCCTCTAAAAGATGAAATTGAAGAACGGTTAGCCTTGTCAAATGAAGCCTTAAAAACATATTGAATGCCCAGTTTATCCGTAATTTCTTTCATTTTCCCAGCCACTTCCATAACCAGATCTTCCGATTCAATCACGCAAGGTCCTGCAATCAAGAAAATCTTGTCATTACCAATCGTAATATCATCAGTAATTTTAACTTTTTTCACTTTATCTATTAGCATAATCTGAATCCTTTCTAAAAAGTTTTTCATATAATTTATTTTATCACAATATTACTTTTTTTGCTAATTTTTTTCTAAATAATTCCTTTTGATAAAACAGATAAATTATGTTATACTTTTAAAGGAAAAATTAATTATACTTATTTAACAAAAAGATAGCAAGAAGTCTCCGACTTCTACAAGTGGGAGATGAATTGCTTTTTTTGTAAAAAAATTGAAAAAAGGATATGTCTATGATACAATTTTTGTATAAAATATTGAAGAGAAGTTATAAATAATAAAATTTCTAAAGAAATAATTAAAAATAATATTCAAAATCAAAAGGAGGTGTAATTTTATGAAGTATAATTTAGCATTCAAATACAGGATTTATCCAAATAAAGAGTAAGAATTATTGATAAACAAGACTTTTGGATGTGTTCGTTTTGTTTACAATACAATTTTGTACACTGCGAATAAAATTTATGAAGAAACTGGAAAAAATAAAATAATTACACCTGCCAGTTTGAAAAGTGAAAATCAATTTTTAAAAGAAGTTGACAGTCTAGCACTTTCAAATGCTCAATTGAATGTAAAACGATCGTTTACAAATTTTTTTCAGAAGAGAGCGAAGTTTCCAAAGTTCAAATCTAAAAAGACTAGTGTTAAAAGTTATACGACAAATTGTGTGAATAATTCAATACGAATTGAGGAAAACAAATATTTGGTTTTGCCAAAATTGAAAAAAGTTAAATTAAAATATCATAGAGAAATACCGAAGGATTACAAGATAAAGTCGGCAACACTAACAAACAGTAATGGAAATTACTATGTTTCTATTTTGACGGAATTTGAAAAAGAAATTCAAAAAATGCCAAGTAGTGATAAAGTAATTGGACTTGATTTTTCAATGTCTGGATTATTTGTCAGTTCTGAAAACCAAAGGGCTGATTATCCAAGATATTTTAGGATGTTGGAGAAAAAATTGAAAAAATTACAAAAATCATTGTCAAGAAAAGTGAAATTTTCTAAAAATTGGTATAAACAAAAAATGAAAATATCAAAATTGCATGAGTATATCAAAAATTGTCGAAAAGATTTTTTACATAAATTATCAAAAAAATTGTCTGAAACGTATAATGCTGTGGTTGTTGAGGATTTGAATATGAAAGGGATGAGCCAGGCATTAAATTTTGGGAAAGGTGTAGGAGATAATGGATGGGGAATATTTTTGAGGATGCTTGAGTATAAACTGATGTTTTTAGGGAAACAATTTTTGAAGATAGATAAGTGGTTTCCATCGTCGAAAACTTGCAGTAAATGTGGAAACGTTAAAGAGAAACTGAAATTATCAGAAAGAAGTTATAAATGTGAATGCTGTGGAATTGAAATTGATAGAGATTACAATGCTGCAGTGAATATAAAAGACATTGGAAAATTGATGTTGGAATATTAGGAAAATAAAAAAAGACAGGGTAGGAACTACCCGAAGAGCTTGGTAAATATATTTGGCTAACAAAAGCAGATACTTCCCAAGAAGCTCCCGCTTTTAAAAGCGGGAGTAGTTCACTAGTTATATGAATTTTGAGTAATATTCTTTCCTATTTAAATAACAAATTTGTTGTGAAGGAAGTCAATAAGTAACAAATAGGATAAATGCTATTTAGCAAGAGGTTACAAACCCTTATCATGAGATAAATGAAATTAATTAGAAGAACAGGAGAAAAAATATGGATAAAGTAGCTTTAATTATGGCTGGAGGAAGTGGAACAAGATTTTGGCCATTATCTACAAATGACAAGCCGAAGCAATTTTTGGATCTGGTGTCGGAAAAGACGATGATTAAGGAAACTATCGACAGAATAAAAGAAATCATTCCAGTAGAAAAAATATTCATTTCTACAAATATTAAATATTTTAATATAATAAAAAAAGAATTGCCTGAAATTGCTGACAGAAATATAATTTTTGAACCAATGGCACGAGATACGGCGGCTTGTATAGGATATGCAGCCTGCATTATTAGGAAAATTTATAAAAATAGCATTATGGCAGTTTTACCATCAGATCATTTAATAAAAAAAGAAAAGGAATTTTTGGAAAGCCTGAAATTTGCATTTTGTGAGGCTCAAAAGAATAAGATTGTTACGCTTGGGGTTAAGCCGACTTATGCTGAAACTGGATATGGATATATTGAGTATATTGATAGAAAAAATAAAAAAAATGATTGTGAAAAGAATAGAATTAAAGAAAAATTTGAATCGTATAAAGTGAAAAAATTTAGAGAAAAGCCAAATAAGGAATTGGCTGAAAAATATATTGAGCAGGGGAATTATCTTTGGAACAGCGGAATGTTCGTATGGAAAACGGAATTTATTTTAAGCGAAATAAAAAAACACATGGAAACACATAAAGTGATTTTGGAAAATATTGAAAAAATACTTGAAAATGTGGATTTAGATCAAGTTTTTGGAGAGACATTGAGTAATTTTGTAAAAGATGAGTTTGAAAAATTTGAAAAAATCTCGATAGATTTTGGAGTGATGGAGCATACTAAATCTGTGAGTGTAATTCCTGTTGATATTGACTGGAATGATGTTGGGAATTTTAAGTCGCTTGAAGATATTTTTCCAAGGGACAAAGATAGGAATGTCGTGCAGGCTAGTCATTTTGAACAGATTGAATCTGAAGGAAATATTGTGATTAATAAGGAAAATGATAAGATTATCGCTGCAATTGGGCTGGAAAATATTGTTATTGTAAATACAAAGGATGCCTTGCTTGTTTGTCATAAGGATAAAAGTCAGGAAGTAAAGAAAATCTTAAATAAAATTGAATTAAATAAAAAAAATTAAGCTATCAAGCAGAGATATTCAAAAAAGGAGAAAAATAAAAAATGGAAATAGATATTATAAAAGAAGCTAGAAATGTATTTGATATTGAAATTGCAGAACTTGAAAAATTGAAAAGTAAATTGGGAGATACTTTTCAAAAATTAGTTCAGATGATTTTAGAATTAAAAAATAATAATAAAGTTATTATTACAGGAATTGGAAAATCTGGAATAATTGGGAAAAAAATTGCGGCGACATTCGCTTCGACTGGAACAACTGCAGTATTTATAAATGCGGCAGAAGCGCTTCACGGCGATTTGGGAATGGTCAGTAATGGAGATGTGGTAATTGCCATTTCAAATAGCGGAAATTCTGATGAAGTATTGAGCATTTTAGCGCCGATAAGAAAAATTGGCGGAAAGATTGTCGCATTTACTGGAAATCCTAATTCTACATTGGGAAAATATGCAGAACTTACGGTTAATGTTGGAGTTGAAAAGGAGGCATGTCCACTAGGGCAAGCTCCGATGAGTTCAACTACGGCGACACTTGTAACAGGAGACGCTCTTGCTGCTTGTCTTATGAAATTAAAAGACTTTACTGAAAATGACTTTGCAAAATATCATCCGGGTGGAAGTCTTGGGAAGCGCTTGCTGCTACATGTTTCAGATTTAATGCATATTGGAGATGAACTGCCAGTTGTGAAAAAAGATGAAAAAATTGAAAATGTATTAATGGTGCTTACAAAGAAAAAACTAGGAGCTGTGTGTATTTCTGATACAGGTCTTGAAAATGGGAAGTTGCTTGGAATTATAACAGAAGGAGATATTCGGCGAGCCTTGAAGCATAAGGACAAATTTTTTGATTATGTGGCTTCTGATATTATGATTTCTGCTCCAGTAACGATTGAAAAGAATGCGATGGCTCTTGATGCACTTCATCTGATGGAAAATAGAAAAAGTCAGATTAATGTGCTTCCAGTTGTGGAAAATGGGAATATTGTGGGGCTTATAAGAATTCACGATTTAATAGGATTGAGATAAGAATAAAAATAGAAAGAGAGAGGAAATGGAAAAAATAATAGGAATAAATCCAGTAATAGAAGTATTGAAATCTGATAAGAATATTGAGAAACTGGAAGTTTATAAAAAAATAAAGAAAGAAACAATAAAAGAAATATTGAATTTGGCGAGCAAAAGAAATATAAAGATTTTTTATACTGACAGACGGACTGAAAATTCCCAAGGAGTTGTGGTACTTGTTTCGGAATTTGATTATTATGTGGATTTTACTGCATTTCTAGAAAAACTTTTGAAAAAGGAAAAATCTATAGTTGTTGTACTGGATCAGGTTCAGGATCCGAGAAACTTTGGAGCAATTATAAGAAGTGCGGAGTGCTTTGGAGTGGATGGGATTATTATTCAGGACAGAAATAGCGTAAAAGTTACAGAAACCGTTGTAAAATCATCGACAGGAGCGATTGAGCATGTAGATATTGTAAAAGTTACAAATATTTCTGATACGATTGATAAATTAAAAAAATACGGATATACAGTTTACGGTGCAGAAGCTGATGGGCAAAATTATTATTATGAAGAAAATTATCCAGAAAAAACGTGCCTTGTGCTTGGAAGCGAAGGAAATGGTATGAGAAAAAAAGTGAAGGAACATTGCGACAAAATTGTAAAAATACACTTGAAGGGGCAAATAAACTCGCTGAATGTATCTGTAGCTGGAGGAATAATATTGTCGGAGATATCGAAATAATAAATTTAAAATTTTCTCATTTGTAAAAAATATTTAGGAGATTATAAAAGTGATAAAGAACGAGTAACAGCAGTATTTATAGTCACAAAGAGTCAAGACTGCTTGTTAGTGAGTGAAGCAAAACAAAAAACTCAAGCATAAAAGAGACAGTATTTATCGGATTTTTAGATTTTTGAAAATAGCTAAAGAAATATTTTATGGGAGGGAAATTAAATGGGAAAACAAAAGTATATTTTAAATAATACTTATGGAATTAATGGGATAGAAAAAATATCTTTAAAGGAGATAATGAAGATTTTTTCTGTTCCTGAAGAAATAGAAATGAAATTGAGTGATGATAAAATAACGATATCAATAGATTTAATATACAAAGGTTTGAAAATATACTATTCATTAAGTTACTTTGTTGAAAATCTTACAAAACCAGAAACTCAATTTTTAACTTTTTGTATGGAAAAGTTGTATTTAAACAATAGAGAAAGTATAAAAGTAGGAGATGAAATAAAGACAGTTCTTCCTAAAATAAGAAAATATCTTAAGAGAAACAATAAAAATGTTAAATTTGAATATGAGGAAGATAAGTATGCAGGGAGATATTTATTTGATAATGGAGAGATTGATATATTTTTTGAAAAATTTGGGAGTAAAAAAGTAATGGATGATATAATGATAAGTTTGCCTTATGAGGATATATTGCCAGAAAATAAGGAAATTTTAGTGGAAATTAGTAAAATAATGGAGATAAAGACTAAAATAGATGAGTTATTTTGGGAAAAATACAAGAGAGTTGATTAATTGTGAAATTCAAAAAGTATAATAAAAAAGAGGAAATGTATAAAATAAAAAAACTTGAAAATAATATAAAAGAGATTATTGATTTTTGGGATCCAATCAAGTTATTGTCTTTTGCTCCACAGGATGAATACGATTTTGAAATTAAGCAAATTAAGAATAAAATGCTTATAAATAAAGATATTAAAACTGACGAATTGACTCTTGTGATACAGACTGTATTTAAAAATGCTTTTGGAGAAGATGTATATTATTCTGATGAAAATATAGAGTTTGATATTGCAAAGAAAATTTTGAAGAAATGTATTTAAATATTTTCAAAATACAAAAAATAGAATCTTATATATTTCATCTAAATTTTTACCATATGGAGACTTGAAAAATAAAGAAAAATATGGTATTATTATATGAAATATTGAAAATAATTATAGTTATAAATAGAAAGGAGCATAGGCAATTATGAAAAAAGATTTACATCCATCATACGGATTTGTAGTATTTGAAGATACAAGTAACGGAGAAAAATTTTTAGGAAAATCAACTAAAACTTCTAAAGAAACAACAACTTTTGAAGGGCAAGAATATCCGGTAATAAAAGTTGCAACAAGTTCAACTTCTCACCCATTCTATACTGGAAAATCTAAATTTGTTGATGAAACTGGAAGAGTTGATAAATTTAAGAAAAAATACAACTTATAATTTTAAAATATTGGAAACAGGGATAAATTATTCTCTGTTTTTATTTTTATTAAATTTTAATAGTTGACAATACATTTAATATTTGTTATTATATAATAAATCATTTTAAAATTGAATCGAAGGATAATGGATAATTTTTTTAAATTAACATTTATAGTTTGATTTTAAAGGATTTGGGAAAATAATTTAGTAGGATAGTAGGGTAGAAGAAATTTAAATTTATAGAAGAATAGAAGATAATTTAGTAGTTTAGAAAAAATGTAGCATTGAAGTTTAGAAGGAAATTGTAAAAAAGTGGGAATTTACGGGTAATTAATTTTGAAAAATATTTAATATTGTATATTTAAAATTATAAAATTGAATAATTTTTTAGATTAATTCAATTATAATTGATGGATGTAGAGTTTAGAATAGGATAATTGTTTAGAGTATTTTATAAATTAATTTAGTTGGCGTAAATTTTAGCTGTAGCAAATGAACTATTAGAGTATTGTAAAATGTGTAAATAAGTATTGATATATAGATATTTAATTTTATCCTCTCCTAAAGTTATTTTAAGAGAGTTTTTTTTATAAAAAAATTAAAGAAATGAGGTAGGTAAGGATGGTTATTACAACTACGAATGAAGTCCAGGATAAAAAAATTGTGGAATACAAGGGAATTGTCTTTGGAGAAGTTATTTCGGGAGTTAATATGTTTAAGGATTTGGGAGCAAATTTGAGAAACATATTTGGAGGAAGATCTAAAGGATATGAAAATGAACTTTTGGCTGCTAGAACAAATGCTTTGGAGGAAATGGAGAGCAGAGCGGCGGCTATGGGTGCAAATGCTGTTATTGGCGTAAAAATGGATTATGAAGTTTTGGGAGCGGATAACGGAATGCTTATGGTAACTTGCAGTGGTACAGCTGTAGTTGTAGATTAATTTATAAAAAATAAAAAAAATAAAAAAATAAAAGAAGAACAGGAGAAAAAATGATGATTATTAAAGTAGATGGTGGAATTGATGAAAAAGTTTTGGAAAAAATGATAAATAGATTGGAAACTGAAAATAATGTTAGTGTAAAATTGATTGCTGGCAAAGATTACTCGATTTTAGGATTGGTTGGAGATATTAGCACAATTGATATTAAGCATATTCAATCGCTTGACTATGTGCTGGATGTTCAAAGAGTTCAAGAACCTTATAAAAGAGCGAGCAGAAAATTCAAGCCAGAAGATACAATTGTAAAAGTTGGAAATGTGGAAATTGGTGGAAATAATCTTGTGATGATGGCAGGGCCTTGTTCTGTTGAAAATGAAAAACAAATTATTGATACGGCAAAAGCTGTTAAAGCTGCGGGAGCAACTATTTTAAGAGGTGGAGTAGTTAAACCTAGAACATCTCCTTATGCATTCCAAGGACTTGGGATGGAAGGTGTTAAACTTATGGAAAAGGCAAAAGCGGAAACAGGACTTCCAATAATATGTGAAATTATGTCAATTTCTCAACTTCATGAATTTGGTCCGCATGTTGATATGATTCAGCTTGGGGCAAGAAATATGCAAAACTTTGACTTGTTAAAAGAAGTTGGAAAAACAAATATTCCAGTGCTTTTAAAAAGAGGACTTAGTGCGACAATAGAAGAATGGCTTATGTCAGCAGAATATATTTTAGCTGGTGGAAATGAAAATGTGGTTCTTTGTGAAAGAGGAATAAGAACTTACGAAACAGCTTACAGAAATGTATTAGATTTAAATGCAGTGCCAATGATTAAAAAATTAACACATTTACCAATAATCGTAGATTCAGCTCATGCGACTGGAAAATACTGGATGGTAAAACCGCTTGCAATGGCAGGAATTGCAGCTGGAGCAGACGGACTTATGGTAGAAGTGCATCCTGAACCAGACAAGGCGTTGTCAGATGGACCTCAATCATTGAAATTTAATGTATTTGAAGATTTGATGCAAGATGTGGAAAAAATTGCAAATGTGTTGGGAAAAACTTTTAAATAAATTTTTAGAAGGTTGTAAAAAATGAAAAAAATAGAAGATTTAACGGTAACGATAGTAGGACTTGGAGTAATTGGAGCAGCTTTTGCGCAAAGTTTTAAGGAAATCGGTATCAAAACTGTTTATGGAATTGATATTGATGAAGAAACTTTGAAAAAGGCAGAGGAGAAAAATATGATAAATAAAGGGTTTCTTGAAACTAAGGACCCTTTGGAAAAATCAGATTTTGTTGTAATTACTCTTTATCCTAACTTGATGAAATCGTTTTTTGTGAATAATATTGATAATTTTAAGGAAAATGCCATAATTACTGATGTTGTGGGTATTAAGGAGAAAATTATTGGAGATATTGATCCGATTATTGAGGAAAGTAATAAAAAGAATGGGAAAAATATTGACTTTATTTTTGGGCATCCGATGGCGGGGCGTGAAAAAAGAGGAATTGATTTTGCGGATAATCGTGTTTTTCAAAATGCAAATTATATAATTATTAAGGATGAAAAAAATAAAAAGGAAAATTTGGAATTGCTTTCAGAAATTGTAAGATTGATGGGATTCAAGAAAGTTAGTTTTCTTACGGCACAGGAACATGATGAGATTATTGCGTTTACGAGTCAGCTTACTCATGCGATTGCGGTTTCACTTGTGAATAGTGATAGTGAGAAGTATGATACAAATCGTTTTATTGGGGATTCTTATCGAGATTTGACGAGAATTGCAAAAATAAATGAAGATTTGTGGGCAGAGCTGTTTATGGGAAATAAAAAAAATCTTTTGAAAATGATACAGCAGTTTGAAAAGGAATTGGATGTAATTAAAGATGCCTTAAATAATAATGATTTGGGGACATTAAAAGAGAAATTTATAATTTCTACGAAACGTAGGGAGAAAATAGATTAATAGAAATTAATTTGGGAGGAATGAAATGGAAAATAATTCTGAAAAGAAAAAGTATTTGAAAACATTGATTGGAGATAATATTTATTTTTCACCAATTTCTCTTGATGATATTGAAGAGTACACTGAGATGATTAATGATATAAAAGTTTCAGTTGGTTTAGGCTCTGTTTCTTATACAAATATTACAGATTTTGAAAGTGAAAAGGAATTTTTAACTTCAATAAAAAAAGAAAAAATATTTGCTGTTAGACTACTTGAAAATGATGAACTTTTGGGAAATATTGGATTTAATTCATTAGATATGGTAAATAGAAACGGTGCATTGGGAGTTCTAATAGGAAATCCTAACCATCAGCGAAAAGGTTATGGAACAGAAGCTCTGAAATTAATACTTGATTATGGTTTCTCATTTTTAAATTTGAGAAATATATCGCTAAAAGTATTCGAATATAATGAACCAGCCTATAATTTGTATAAAAAAATTGGATTTAAGGAAGTAGGACGGTTACGGAAAGCGGTTGAAATTATGGGAAAAACTTATGATATTATTATAATGGATATGTTGAAAGAAGAGTTTCAGTCGATTTATATAAAAAAGGAACTTGAAAAAAGATATAACTTGAAATAAAAAATTATATAGTAAAATCATTTTAAATTGTTGGATTTAGTGGTTTTGCTATATTTTAATATACAATTATTTTTAGAAAAATATGTTAAAAACTATTTAAAATTAAACTGTTAAAAATTATGTAAATTTAATGGTTGAGTAAAATATTCATAGTTTTTGAGTTTAGTTTTAAAGCAGTTTTACTATAATATTGATTTGAAATGTAAATTTAGTATTAAATGAAAAATTATGATTAAAAGGATGGATAAATTATGGAAAAATTACATGTTGGATTGGGAAAAAATTCTTATGATATTATGATTGGGGAAAATTTTTTTGGGGAATTTCCAAAATATATTGGAGAAGTTTATAGTGGGAAAAAATTGTTTGTAATTACAGACTCAAATGTTCATGAGATTTATGAAGAAAAATATAAAGAAATGTTTAAAGGATTTAATTACAGCATATTTGTGCTACAAGCTGGAGAAAAACATAAGCATATTGGGATAATGCCTTCGATTTACTCGGCTATGGTGAATGAAGGGCTTACGAGAAAGGATATGGTTGTTGCATTTGGTGGCGGAGTTGTTGGGGATATTGCTGGATTTGCAGCGGCTAGTTATATGCGTGGGATTGGGTTTATTCAAATTCCTACAACAATTGTTTCACAAGTTGACAGTAGTGTTGGTGGAAAAGTTGGAGTTGATTTGCCTGAGGGGAAAAATCTTGTTGGGGCATTTCATCAGCCAAAACTTGTTTTAATTGATAATTATTTTTTAAATACATTAACTGATAGATATTTTTACGATGGATTTGGGGAAATTGTGAAATATGGATGTATTTATGACAAGAATTTTTTTGATAGACTTGTGGAAATTGTGGAAAAAGTTGGGGTTTCGCAAGATGATGAAAATTATATACAAAAATTGCGTGAACATTTGATGAAGTATGTGAATGAGCTTGTTTATCGTTCTTGTGAGATAAAGAAGGAAGTTGTGGAAAAAGATGAGAAGGAAAGCAACTTGAGAATGATATTGAATTTTGGGCATACGATTGGTCATGCGATTGAGCAGTTTACAAATTATGAAAAATATTCGCACGGAGAGGCGATTTCTGCTGGGATGGTGGATATTACGAAAATTGGAGAGAAAAAAGGATTTACTAAAGAAGGGGAAGCTGTGAAAATTGCGAAATTGCTTAAAGCATTGAATTTGCCAACTGAAATTGAGTATCCAAAAGATGAGATTGCGAAGATTATGAAAAGGGATAAGAAAAGTACGAATGACGGGATTAATTTTGTGATTTTGAAAGAGATTGGGGAAGTTGAAATTATGAAGATTGGAGCGGAAGAGATTTTTGAGTAAGCATTTGCAAGTGTGGAAATAGAAATGTGTGATTATATTGGAAAATTGAAAAGGTTAGGCAGTATCTGATAAATTTATTAAAATCTTGAATTGGAAAAGAATAAAATGGAGGAATAAGATGGATAGTAAAATTATTAAAGATGAAATTTTTGGAGAAATAAAAAATTTTGAAACTGAAGTTGAGTGGCTTGGGAGAAAAATAAGTGTGAGTTTTGATGATGGAATTGGGCATAATTGGAGTGAAGAGAAAAAAGTAGAAGAAGTTAAAGGGGCAATTGAACAATTTAAAATTATGTATTTCAATCAAAAAGAATGGGATGAGAGAATAAGAGATAGAATTGTGGAAGATTTGATGGAAGTGGCAGAAGATTGGTTTTCATCTATAAATGAAGAAGATTTAGATGAAATGATAGCTGTACTTGAAAAAAATTTAAATTCTAAATTTACGGAAAAAGAAAAGGAAGAGTTAAAAGAACAAAAAGTTTCAAAAGAAGTTTTTAAAAATGGGATTTATCTTGAAGGGTTGCATATAACTTCTGATGGAGATTTTACGGTGTACTATTATGATGATGAAGTATTTTTTGCAGGGCATGGAATTGATTTAATGGGGAATGTTAGCGGAGAATTTACAAGTGAAGCAGATATTATAGGATAAATTTTTAGTTTTGAGTGTTGAAAGAGAATTTTGATAAGGATAAGATTTTGAATAAAGGTTTTGGTTTAAAGGGTTCTTTTAGACTTAAAATGAAGAGGAAAAAAACAATGTAAAAGGAGAAAAATTTATGAAAATAAAAATAAAACCAAGTACATTAAATGGAAAAATAGAAATACCACCGTCAAAAAGTTATTCGCATAGAGCGGTGATTGCAGCGGCATTAGCCGAAAGTGAGAAGAAGTCGATGATTGATAATTTAAAGTTTTCTGTGGATATTACTACAACAACGGATATTATGGAAAATTGGGGAGCGAAAATTAAAAGATTTGAAAGTGCTCTTGAGATTGTCGGGAATGATGGGAGAGTTGTTCCGAAGGATAAGTATGTGCAATGTAATGAGTCGGGGTCGACTATTAGGTTTTTGATTCCTGTTGGGATTACGAGCGAGAATGAATTGATTTTTGATGGGAAAGGGAAATTGGTGGATAGACCGCTGGATTCGTATTATAAAATTTTTGAGGAGCAAGGGTTGAAGTATGAGACAACTGGTGGGAAATTGCCACTTACGGTTAATGGAAAATTGAAAGCTGGGAATTATGAGATTGATGGAAATATTAGTTCGCAGTTTATTACTGGGCTTTTGTATGCTTTGCCACTTCTTGATGGGGATTCTAAGCTGATTATTAATAAAAATTTGGAGTCGAAGGGGTATATTGATTTGACGCTGGAAATTTTGCAGTTGGCTGGAATTGAGATAAAAAATAATGATTATAAATCGTTTGAGATAAAAGGTAATCAGAGTTATAAGCCTTTTGATTATACTGTTGAAGGGGATTATTCGCAAGTGGCGTTTTGGATTGTTGCGGGGATAATTTCAGCGAATTGTGATAATGAAGTGAAATGTTTGCATGTGAATAAAAATTCGTTGCAAGGAGATAGGGAAATTATTGAGATTGTTACTAGAATGGGGGCAAACCTTGAAATTTTTGATGATTATGTGATTGTGAAGCCATCTAAAACAAAAGGAACTGTGATTGATATTTCTCAATGTCCTGATATTGCACCAATTTTAACTGTGCTTGCTGCATTGAGTGAAGGAGAAACTCGGATTATTAATGGAGAAAGACTTAGAATTAAGGAGTCGGATAGAATTACTTCAATAAAGACTGAGCTTAATAAACTTGGTGCGAATGTGACTGAGGAAGGGGATAGCTTGATTATTCAAGGTGTAGAAGGATTTATTGGTGGAATTACGGTGAGTGCTTGGAATGATCATAGAATTGCGATGTCTTTGGCAGTTGCGTCATCTCGATGTGAGAAAGAGATTGTTTTGGAAGAAGCTGAAAGTGTGAGAAAATCTTATCCGCATTTCTGGGATGATTTTGTAAAAATGGGTGGAGAAATAGAGAAAGATTGCTAAAAAGATTTTTTAGAAAGATAAAGTTTATTTATAATAGATAAATAAGTTAAAAATGGTAAAATCTAAAATAAAAATTTTTTTAATGAGATAGAAAATTAATAGAATATGCGGATGTAAAATTTAATTAAATTTTGTTGAGACCGCTAGGAAAGGAATTTATATGAGTAAATTATTTTTGACATCATATTTAGCAGGAACGAAAAATTTAGCGAAAGAATTTTTAAAAGATGTACCAGAAAAAGAAATTACGTTTGTTCCGACTGCTTCAAACACTGAAGATTATAAAGGATATGTAGACGAAGCTAAGCAGGCATTTTTGGAATTGGGATTTTCAATAAATATTTTAGATATTTCAAAAACAACAAAACAAAAAATAGAAGGTATATTGAAGGATACAAAAATTTTGTATGTGTCAGGTGGGAATACATTTTATCTATTGCAGGAGCTAAAACGTAAAAAAATTTTGGATACTATTAAAAACAAAATTTCAAATGGGATGCTTTATATAGGAGAATCGGCTGGAGCGATTATTACTTCTAAAAATATAGAATACAATCAGATAATGGATAATAAGGATATTGCTTCTGATTTAGATAATTATGAAGCAATGAATATTACGGATTTTTATATTTTGCCACATAATAATGAATTTACGTTTGTCGAAAGTACAAAAGAAACTATAAAAATTTATGAAAATAAATTAAATTTGCTTCCAATAAGCAATAGTGAGGCAGTTTTTGTAAATGGAAAAGATTTTGTTGTAAAAAATGATGATAAATAAAAATTTGGGAAAATAGAAAGGAAAAAAATGGCAGCAAATTTTGGAAAAAATTATAAAATTTCGATTTTTGGAGAATCGCATGGAAATGCATTAGGAGTAAATATTGACGGAATTTCAGCAGGAACAGAGCTGGATTTGGAATTTATCTCGCAGGAAATGAGAAGAAGAGCACCTGGAAGATCGAAATTGACAACACCTAGAGTGGAAAAGGATGAATTTGAGATTTTGAGTGGATTTTTTGATGGAAAAACGACTGGAACGCCACTTGCGATGATTATCAGAAATTCAAATCAGCGTTCAAAGGATTACAGCGAATTAAAAAGAAAGCCAAGACCAGGACATGCAGACTGGAGCGGATTTAACAGATATAACGGATTTAATGATATTCGTGGAAGTGGACATTTTTCTGGGAGAATAACGGCTTCGTTGGTATTTGCTGGAGCAATTGCAAAACAGATTTTGAAAGAGCAGGGAATTTTAATTGCAGCACATATCAAATCGGTAAAGGATATTGAAGATAGGGACTTTGTGGAAAGTGATATTACAGAAGAAAATATTGATAAACTTAGGAATATGACTTTGCCTGTCTTGAATGAGGAAATTGTGGAAAAAATCGAGAAGGCTGTGGAAAAAACTAGGGAAGAAAAGAATTCACTTGGTGGAATTGTAGAGCTTATGGTTACAGGACTTCCTGCGGGAATAGGAGATCCATATTTTGAATCCATGGAAAGCGAGCTTTCGAGAATGATTTTCTCGGTGCAGGCTACAAAAGGAATAGAGTTTGGGGCAGGATTTGGAATTACAGAAATGACAGGATATGAAGCTAATGATGAGATGTATTTTGATGAAAAAGGAAATATAAAATCATTTACAAATAATAACGGTGGAATCATAGGTGGAATAACGACTGGAATGCCAATATCATTTAAAGTGGCGATAAAACCGACGGCTTCAATTGAAAAAGCACAAAAAACTGTAAATCTTGAAACAAAGCAAAATGATATTTTAGAAGTTCATGGAAGACATGATCCAATAATAGTGCCGAGAGCAGTGCCAGTACTGGAGGCGGCTACGGCAATTGTAATTTTGGATAGAGTTTTGGAAGCTAAGAAACGTTTTTTGTAAATAAAAAATGTAATAAATAAGCAAGAGATTTGAAAGTCCCTTGCTTTTTATTTTATTTTTTTCCCACCTTTTTTAAATTTACTTTTTTAGAATTGTTTATTATTTTTTCTTTTTTATGTAAATCATCTTTTTTTTCTAAAAATATACTTTTATTTCTAAATCCAATATCATACCCTTTTGGTTCAAACCATTCTGTTCTAGCTGCTTCAGTTTGAATCTTTATTTCATGTCTTGACATCTGATTTCCATTTTTTATTTTAAAGTACATTTCTGGATCGACTCTGTTTGTAAGCCCTTTTCCACGCATTTCAAAAGCTATTTCAAAATGGAGATGAGGAGCGTGAGTACCACTTGCATTTCCAGTTGTTCCTGTTTTAGCAATTACTTGTCCAGCTTTTACCGTATCTCCAATTTTTACGTTTACTTCGCTTAAATGGCAATATCTAATGTATTTTACTTGCATTGTATTAGGGTCATAATTTGGGCTGTATGCCCATTCTCTTGCACTTTCTTTAGGCTTGTAATTTTTTCTTTTTATTTTCTCAAGCTCCTTTGGATTAACTTCCAAATAAAAATTTAATCCATACCCTGTTTTATCCACATACATATCCACAATTTTTCCATCCAGAACCGCATAAACATCCGTTCCCGGCAATGCAAAAATATCAATTCCTTGATGTCCTCTTGCCCCATTACTTCGAGTCAGTCCAAATTTAGCCCAGTCAGGATAAACTTCTCCACGAAAATTGTAATATGTAACCTGTGGATCTTTTATTGGATTAATTCTAAAAATTTTATCATCTTCATCTTCAGTTACAATATTTTTAAAATTAATATTTTTTCTACCAAATATCATCCCCAAAATTATAATTCCTAAAATCAATAAAGCCGTTATTCCCAAAATTATTCCTGTTTTTTTTCTAGATTTTGAATTTTTGTTTTCTAAATTTTCTTTTTTTTCATTCAAAACTCTATTTACATTTTTCTTTTCATTATCCATAACATTAATTCGCTAAATTTGTATAGCCTCTCCTTCTTTTATTTGTTTTTTTCCAACTCAAAAATAATCTCTCTCAAAATATCATAAGCCAGCTCCATTTTACTTTTCTGACTGATTTTTACCGAAGTTCTGTCTTTTTTAATAATCTCAATCATATTTTCATCGCTGCCCATTACAGACGCATTATTTGCCACTATAATATCCAAATTTTTCTTTTCCAGTTTCTTTAATGCATTTTCCCTTATCTCATTAGTTTCTGCGGCAAATCCAACTAATAGCTGTTTTTCCTTCTTTTTGCTCATCTCTAATAAAATATCAGGATTTCTAACCAATTCCATAACCAAATCTGAATCGGATTTCTTTATTTTTTCCTTTTTGTATTCCTTTGGCCTGTAATCAGCAACTGCCGCACAAGCTATGAAAATATCAGTATTTTTAAAATATTCATCCACTTTCTCATACATTTCCAATGCCGATTTCACAGAAATAAAGTTTTTAAGCCCATTTGGAATTTTCAAGTCCGTAGGCCCGCTAATTAAAGTTACTTCTGCTCCCAGATCAGCAGCCGCCTGAGCAAGTGAATATCCCATTTTTCCACTTGAATTATTTGACAAATATCTGACAGGATCAATATTTTCCTTTGTTCGCCCACTTGTTATAAGAATTTTTTTACCTTTTAGTGCAGTATCAAAATTTTCTATTTTTGAAAAAATACTGTATCTTTCTATTTCATCGACAATATCCTCTGGCTCGCTCATTCTGCCCTTCGCACTATAATTACAGGCAAGTAATCCTTCTTCTGCATCAATAAACCTGTATCCAAAAGATTTTAGCTTATCAATATTCTCTTTTAAAATCGGATTTTCATACATATTTACATTCATCGCCAAAGCAAAAAATACTGGCTTTCTTACCGAAACAGCAGCAAGAATCGTCGTAGGCATATCGTCTGCAATCCCGTTTGCCACTTTTCCAATTATATTATAAGTCGCAGGTGCAATCAAAACCATATCCGCCCAATCTGCAAGTGAAATATGCTCCACCTCATAATGCGGATTACTGTTCCACATATCCACATAAATCCTATTTCTTGATAAAGTTTCAAGAGTCAAAGGTCCAATGATTTTTGTAGCATTTTCAGTCATCACAACTTTTACATTATATCCTTTCTTTTTCAAAAGCGATACAATCCCAGCTGATTTATATGCCGCAATTCCACCTGTAACTCCTACTAAAATATTTTTCATTTTTTCCCTCTTTTTAAATCAAAAATTACAATAAATTATAATCTGTACTTCCATCCTTATTATCCTTAATTTCCACCCCAAGTGCCTTCAATTCATCCCGAATTTCATCAGATAACTTGAAATTTTTCTCACTTCTTGCCTCACTTCGTAATTTTATCAGCAATTCAATTAATTTTTTTGTCAATTCCATATTTTCTCCTTCTTCCTCCTTCACAGCATTTTCTACTTCAATCGCTATTCCAAACACATTTTCTATTTTTGCCTTCAAAGAATCATAAGATTTTTTTATTTCATAATAAATTGTGGAAAACTCATTTTCATTTGTGGAAATAAATTTATTTGTTTCCCTAATCTGATCAAAAATAGTCGCTAATGACTGTGGCGTGTTCATATCCTCATCCATCGCATCTTCAAATTTTTTATCAAATTCATCAATTTTTTGAGAAAACTCTGAATTTTTAATATTTTCTATTTTTTCATTCTTATATTTTTCAACAATATTTTCAAATTTATTCATTGATTTTACAATATTTTGCAATGCCTTTTTCGTATCCTCTATATTCTCAAATGAAAAATTAATTGGCTTTCTGTAATGAGTGCTAAGAATAAAAAGTCTTACTACATTTCCAGAAAATTTTTCAAGTATTTCACGAAGCAAAAAGAAATTTCCTAGCGATTTTGACATCTTGTCGCCATTTATCTGAATAAATCCGTTGTGAAGCCAGTAATTTGCAAAATTTCCGTGATAAGCACACTTACTTTGAGCAATCTCATTTTCGTGATGCGGAAAAACTAAATCTTGTCCGCCACCGTGAATATCAAATGTATCCCCTAGATATTTTTTTGCCATTGCACTACATTCTATATGCCATCCAGGACGCCCCTGTCCCCAAGGCGATTCCCAAAACGGCTCTCCATCCTTCTTTTCCTTCCAAAGTGCAAAGTCTACTGGATTTTTCTTAATTTCCGACACATCAATCCTAGCCCCAAGTTCCAGCTCCTCAATTTTCTGATTTGACAATTTCCCATAATCCTTATATTTTTTCACCTCAAAATAAACATCCCCGTCTTTCTCATAAGCAAACCCATTATCAATTAATTTTTGAATAATCTCGATAATTTCAGCCATATTCTCAGTAACTTTAGGTCTTTTAACACTCTCAAGAATATTCAGCTTGCTAATATCCTCAAAAAAATATTTTATATATTTTTCCGAAACCTCGCTCGCAGAAGTTTCTTCTTCCATAGACTTATTTATAATCTTATCATCCACATCCGTAAAATTCTGTACATAATTAACTTCCATCCCTTTATATTTAAAATATCGTGCCAACGTATCAAACACCACAATCGGTCGTGCATTTCCCAAATGTATGTAATTATAGACAGTAGGTCCACAAACATACATTTTTACCTTATTTTCTTCTATTGTTTTAAATTCTTCAATTTTATTTGTCATTGTATTGTAAAGTTTCATTTTTTTCTCCTTGAAAAATTTTCTTATTTTTTAGATTATTTCTTATAAAATTTTAATATTTTCTATTAAAAATTTTTTTAATGTTGGAAGTTCATCAAAATAATTTATAATTTCTATTTTCTCATCATCATTTCTTGAGTTTTTAATGCTATTTAATATCTGATTTATATAACTTTTTCTATAATCACATAATTTATTTTCATTTAAATTTAAAATTTCAATTGTTTTTATTGCCTTCTCGTATTCAAGTCCAATTTCTTTTTTTGGAATAATTTTACCTGTTCTTATGCTATATGAAAAATATTCTTCTGGATTTTCTTCAACTGGATTTATAAATAATTTATTATCCCAAGTAGATTGTTTTTTATGCCCACATGTTTTGTTTTCTGAACAGGATGTTAAAAAATTTCTGTAATCAAAAGTGAGATTGGCAAATTTACTTTTTGGTTTTATATGTTCTATATGGCATTTTTTATCTTCTTTTAAATCATTATCTTCAAAAGACAGTATCATTTCACAATAAGGACAGTAACTTTTATCTCCTATTTTTTGTTCATTTTTTAACATATAAGATTTTAACTCTGGCTTTATATGAAGATTCTCTGGTTTATTAAGAACATCCCAGTGTTTAGGATTTTTCTTTCTTTTGAACTCTGAAAAAAATTCTGGTTCATCCTTTTTATTTACTTTCAACATTTTTCAAACCTCGTTTTTTTCTAATTTGAATATCCATATCCATTAAAAGCAAATCCTCATCCTTATTACCTAATATTTCTCGTAATTTTTTATATTTAATTTTAAATTCTTCACTCTCATATTCATTTTTATCCACTAACTCCCCAGCCTCTTCCAACAACTTAAACACTTTAGGATTTCTAGTAGTTTGAAGTCCCATAATATCCTTCAACACTCTATCCGTCGGCTGTCCGTAAGAATCATACAATTCATCCCCAGTCCTAACCACAATTTTCCCTTCATCATCCTTATCCAGCAACATAATATTTTCTTTTCTTACACTCCCTAAAATATGTGGAGAATGTGTCGCAATAATAATCTGATTGTTTTTTCCGATTTTCCTATAAACATCAACAATTCTTTGCTGCCATTTTGGATGCAACGAAAGTTCTGGTTCATCAATCAAAATAATTGAATTTTCAGGTTCCATTGTTCTTATTGCTAATGTTCGTAAGAATAATTGTTTTTCTCCTGATGATAAATTATTTATATCGAATGTATCTCCTGATGAATTTTTAAAGATAGGAAGTATTTTTTCTAAACTGTTAGCTTTTGACATTCCTACTAATTTAATATCATTATTTTCATCGAGAACTTGAAACATTTCATTTATTTCAGAAACTACTTCTTCCATTATTTGTTGTGAACTTTTATCACTTCCTTCAGTTACTTTATTCATAATTTTGGATCTTATATAATCAGGAATGTTACGAAATTTATATGTTCCAATAGTATACGAAAATTTATCTTTAATTAATTCTAAAAAATATTTTTCATCATTCCATACATTTCTAAATTCTACTGTTGCTGGAACATAAATCACCTTAGTTTCTTCATTTTCAATCAAGTTATTTAAACCTTTTTCATCTGATTCAAATTCTATCTCTATTTTATTTTTATTTTTTAAACCTTGTTCAATAT
This sequence comes from Leptotrichia wadei, assembly GCF_007990445.1. Classification (NCBI taxonomy): domain Bacteria; kingdom Fusobacteriati; phylum Fusobacteriota; class Fusobacteriia; order Fusobacteriales; family Leptotrichiaceae; genus Leptotrichia; species Leptotrichia wadei. Next base: position 1,889,045 of record NZ_AP019841.1, on the reverse strand, counting down.
TTTTAAAATATTCTGATATAACTTCCAAAACTGTTGTTTTACCTGTTCCATTTACTCCAGCCAAAACAACAACATCTAATATTTTTTCATCATTTTCAAAATTAATATTTAAATTTTTCAATCTTTTTTCATTTTCTATGTATAAGTTTTTTATTTTCATATATAAAAAATCTCCTTTAACATAATTTAACTATTTCAAAGTAACTACCGTACACCCAACTCCCCCTTCATTCTGATTGGCATCTTTAAATTCTGCCACATATTTTGAAGTTCTCAAATATTCATGAATCTTCTTTCTTAAAACCATTGTTCCTTTTCCGTGGATTATATAGATTTCATGATACCCTGTAAGCATTGCCCTATCCATATAAGTTTCAAGTTCTGCGATTGCTTCATCGGCGTTCATTCCACGTAGGTCGATTTCTCCTTGTACTTGAGAAGTTCGTTTTAATGAAGCGAAGTTTTTGAATTTGTTTGTTTTTTTCTTTTGAATTTTTACAATGTCATCAGTTGATACAACCAGCTTTAATATTCCAGTTTGGACTTGAATACGGTTATCTGGCATTATTTTCAAGATTTTTCCATTTTGATTCATTGTTTTTACAAGCACTTCTTCTCCAACGGCAAAATCTACATTTTGAGTAATAATTTTCTTTTCCTTTACATTTTTCTTTTTGTCTGTAATGAATGATTCACGTAGCATATTCAGGCTTCTTTGAGCATTTTTCGCATCTTCTTTTTTAGATTCCTCGCTGTTAATTTTGTCAATCAGGTTTTTGGCTTTTGCCTGCATATTTTTCAAGTAATTGTCGGCTTCTTCGTAGGCACGTTTTATAATTTCATTTTTTTCATTTTCGAGTTTTACCATTTTTTGCTCGTAAATGTTTTTCTGTTTATCAAGTTCGGCTCTTGTTGCCTCCAATTGCGCATGCATCATTTCCAATTTATCATTTTTTTCCTTTATGGATTTTAACATTTCCTCAACTCGCTGATTATCTTCACTTATATAACTTTTTGCATTTTCAATAATTTCTTCGCTAATTCCATATTTTCTTGCAATTATAAGAGCGTTGCTTTCTCCAGGTATTCCTTCCAGCAATCTGTATGTTGGTGACAATGTTTCCACATTAAATTCCATTGAGGCACTTTTAATTCCTGTTGTGTTAAAGGCATAGGCTTTTACTTCGCTATAATGGGTTGTAATTATTGAAGTTACGTGCTTTTTGTTCAAATAATCAATGATTGCCATTGCAAAAGCTGCTCCTTCCATCGGGTCAGTTCCACTTCCTAATTCATCCATTAATACAAGTGATTTACTGCTTGCATGTTCAATTATATCTTTTATTTTGCTAACATGCCCTGAAAATGAAGATAAATTTTGCTCCAGACTTTGTTCATCCCCAATATCCGCTAATACATTGTGAAAATATCCAACTTCAGTTTTTTCATTTGCGGGAATTGGAATACCAGATAGTGCCATAATTGTAAGAAGTCCAGCTACTTTCAATGTTACCGTTTTTCCACCAGTATTAGGTCCTGTTATAAGCATTATATTTTCAGGGTTTCCAAGCTCAAAATTAATTGGTACAACTGTATTTTCATCAATTAACGGATGTCTTGCCTCAACCAGTTTCAAATATTCCTTGTTAATAATTTTTGGAACGATACATTTTTTATTAACTGAATAAGTCGTTTTGGCATCAATAAAGTCCAGTCTTTCCAGAATTTCCTTGATTTCCAGAATTTCTTCCTTTTTAGTTTTTACAATTTCTGTAATTCTAAGCAATATTTTCCTGATTTCTTCACGTTCACGAGCTTCATATTCACGTAATTTATTGTTCAATGAAACAACGTTTAAAGGTTCAATGTAAACTGTGCTTCCTGTTGCAGACCTGTCATGTTCGATTCCTTTTATAAGCCCTTTAAAATCAGTTTTTACAGCAATTACGTATCTGTCGTTTCTTTGGGTTACAATTCTTTCCTGAATTGCATTTTGTGTATTTTTATTGGAAATCAGCTCATCAAATTTTTCCTTGATATTCGCATTGATATTCTGTTTCTGTCTTCTAACATCTCGAAGTCCAATTGAAGCATCATCTTTTAAAACACCTTCATCATTAATTGCTTCTGAAATAAAATTTTCAATTTCCCTAACTTCTTCAACATTACTAAATAAATTCCAAATTGTCTTATATTTATCTCTCACATTTTTAGCCCGGCTTTTAGAAATCCTAAAAATTGTCAAATTCTTCTTCAAAGTCGCCAAATCCTCAACACTCAAATAAGATCCAATAATATCAATAGAATTCATCATTTTAGTAATATCCGCAAGCCCCGCAAGTTCCAGTCCGTCATCATACTTATAAAAGTCAATCATCTCCTTCATCAGCATAAGTTCCCTGTCTAAAATCGACTTTTCCTTTATAATGTCAATATCCAAAAACTTTTCTTTAGTCTTTTCCAATCTTGACAAATCAATAAGTTCGTTAATTATTTTATAAAATTCCAATACATCATAATTTTTTTTCATTTTTCCTCTTTTCCAATATCATTAAATTATTTATCTAAAAAGCTATTTTTAACTAAATAATAATTTTTTCAATTATATTTGTAATTTTTTTAACGCAAGAGCATTAGAGGCCATATTCTTGCTTGACCTTTTTTACTAAAATTATAGCATATTTTTCAATAATTTAAAATCGCTATTTAATATAAAGCGTTTTTGTGATATAATTTAGAAAATAAAATATTTAAAAAATAAGTTGTTTTAAAATTAATAACTATACAAAAGTACTACAAAAGAAAGAGAGTGTGAAATAAATGGATTTAAAGAATTTACCAATAACTCCTTTACCGTCAGTAAAACTGGATAAGCATCAGGAGGATCTGCTCCTTCATAATGAGTTGTTTTCCAATTTGCTTGGAGAAACGATTTTTAGGTATGCAGGATTGCATATTTATGAAGTTACTGAGAAGTTAAAGGAGGCTTCGAGTAAATATTATAAGACACAAAAACAAGAGGCTAGAAAAAATTTATCGTCTTTTTGTTCAGACCTTACTGATATAGAAATTTTAAGAGTGATAAGAAGTTTCTCGATTTTTTCGGCTCTTGCCAATATTGCTGAAGATGTGTATCAAACTCACGAACAGCGATTTGCAAAGATTTCCAATAAACTGCAAATTGGATCGCTTGAGAAGTCATTAAAAAATCTGAAAAGTAAGGGAATTAGTCAGGATAAAATATTAAAGGCTATGGAAAAGGTTTCGATTGTTCCTGTATTGACAGCGCATCCGACTCAAGTACAAAGAAAAAGTATCTTGGATTTGACAAAAAAATTAACGGATATTCTGGATAAATATGAAAATGTAAAATTACATCAAATTGATGAAAATGAATGGCTAAATGACTTGAGCCGTGGTATTCAGATCTGGTGGCAAACTGCAATGCTGCGGGCTACAAAACTACGTGTTACTGATGAAATAAGCAATGCTTTAAGTTATTATAATATTACATTTTTCAATGAAGTTCCACGATTGATGAATAAATTTCAGGAAATTTCAAAAAAATTGGGAAATTCTGAAATGAAATCCCAAGCATTGATTCCGCTTACAATGGGAATGTGGATTGGTGGAGACAGGGATGGAAATCCTTATGTTACAGTAAATACACTTGAAACATCGGCACAAGAGCAGGCTATCAAATTATTCCAGCACTATTTAGATGTAGTCCGTGAAATTTATAGGGATTTGTCAATGTCAATTGCCATGACAAATGTTACTGAAGAATTGCAAAAGTTAGCCGATGCTTCTGGAGAAGTTTCGCCTCACCGTACACGTGAACCATACCGTCGTGCTTTAACAGCAATAAGAGACAGATTGCTTGCTACAGCTTACAATTTATGCGAGTATAACCGTGATTTATTGCCTCCAAAAAGAAAAAATGGAATTGACATACCTTATAAATCAGCAAGCGAATTTACGGAAGACCTGGTAATTGTGGCAGAATCGCTTAAAAAGAATAATAGTGAGTTTTTGACACAAGGAAAATTAAATAATTTGATCAGCGCTACGAAAATATTTGGATTCCATCTTGCAACAATTGATTTAAGACAGGATTCCAGCGTTCATGAAGTATGTGTTGCAGAACTTTTAAAAAGTGCAAATATTTTAGGAGATTATTTAAGTTTGTCTGAAGATGCAAGATGTGAAATTTTATTGAGGGAATTAGAGTATGATCCTAGAATTTTAAGTGATCCAACAATTCCGCAAAGTGAAACATTAGCTTCAGAACTTGCAATTTACAGAAAAGCAAAATCGTTAAGAGATCGTTTTGGAGATAAGATCATTGAAAAAAATCTGATTTCCCATGCAACAAGTGTTTCGGACATGCTTGAAATAGCTATTTTATTAAAGGAAGCCAATCTTGCAAAAGGAAACGAAGGAAATGAATTTTGTGATTTGCAAATTGTGCCACTTTTTGAAACAGTTGAAGATTTAGTTGCAGCTCCTGATATTTTGAGAAAATGGTTTAATTTGCCATTAGTGAAAAAATGGATGGATAAAAAGGGAAGAAAACAGGAAGTTATGCTAGGATATTCAGACAGTAACAAAGATGGAGGATATCTAAGTTCAAGCTGGTCATTATATAAGGCGCAAAAGGAATTGACTGCAATTGGACGTGAATTTGATGTGGAAATTTCATTCTTCCATGGACGTGGCGGAACAGTCGGACGTGGTGGAGGTCCAAGCTACGAAGCCATTTTAGCGCAGCCTGAAGGAAGTACAGATGGAACAATCAGACTTACAGAACAAGGGGAAGTAATCGGTGCAAAATATGGAAATCCAGATTTAGGGTTGAAAAACTTGGAAGCGTTAGTTTCAGCAGCCCTTGAATCAAGTGCATTGACAGTAGAAGATGCAAATTGGGAAGAATATGAAAAAATAATAGAAGATGTTTCAGAGTTGAGTTATCATGCTTATCGAGACTTAGTTTACAATACAGATGGATTTTCAGATTTCTTTTTTGAAGTTACTCCAATAAACTTCATTGCCGGGTTAAATATCGGTTCAAGACCATCTTCACGTAAGAAAACACAGTCATTAGAAAGTTTAAGAGCAATTCCGTGGGTATTTTCTTGGTCACAAGCTAGAATAATGCTTCCAGGATGGTATGGTGTCGGAACAGCATTTACAAAATGGATTAACAATAATGACAAAAATTTGGAAATTTTACAGAAAATGTATAAGGAATGGCCATTTTTCCGTTCTACAATTTCAAATGTAGATATGGTTTTGTCAAAATCTGATTTATCAATTTTTTCTGAATATGTAAAATTAGCAAGTGATCAGGAAACTGCACAAAAAATCTTTAAGGAAATTGCAAAAGAATGGATTTTGACAATTGACGTTCTGAAAAAAATTACAGGAAACGACGTTTTACTTGCAGATAACCCAGAATTAGTAAGCAGTCTGCGAAACCGTCTGCCATATTTTGATTCAATGAATTATTTGCAAATTGAATTAATAAAACGTTCAAGAGCTGGAGATGATTCAGATGAACTTAAAAAAGCCATTCACATTTCAATAAATGGACTTGCAACAGGACTTCGTAACAGCGGATAATTTTGTAAAAATTAAGTAATAAAGATATTTAAAAATAAAGAAACTATTTCTAGAATAAAAATTGGAATAGTTTCTTTTTTTGCAAAAAATAAATATTAATATTAAATTTCATTTAAAAAATTATACTTTATATTATGCTGACAAAAGCTCTTAATAATTTTCAAAAAAACTTATAACTATTCCGCTAAAAATAGTATAAAATTAAAAAGTGAAAAAAAAAACTTGAGTTTTTTTAGAAAATAGAGTATTATTATAATATAAGCGGAACTAGAAAATATATGTTTTATTTTAGGAGGAAAAATGGCAATAGTTAAGGATTTAGAGAGTTTGAAGGATCTTATTCAAAGGGTTAGAAAGGCTCAGGAGGAATTTGCGACATTTGATCAGGAAAGAGTCGATAAGATTTTTAGAAAAGTAGCTCAAAAAATGAATGATGAAAGAATTACACTGGCAAATTTGGCAGTGGCAGAAACTGGAATGGGAATTGTGGAAGATAAAGTTATAAAAAATCACTTTGCTTCTGAATATATTTACAATAAATACAAAGATGAAAAAACTTGTGGAGTTTTAGAAGATGACAGATCTTATGGAGTTAAAAAAATTGCAACTCCAATAGGAATCATTGCAGGAATTGTGCCTACGACAAACCCAACTTCTACAGCAATGTTTAAAACATTAATTTCATTGAAAACAAGAAATGCAATAATATTTTCACCGCACCCAAGAGCAAAGCAGGCAACAATTGAAACAGCTAGAATTGCCTTGGAAACAGCAGTAAAATATGGAGCGCCAAAAGATATCATCGGATGGATTGATGAACCAAGCGTAGAATTGTCAAGAGAACTTATGGCAAATGCCGACTTGATACTTGCAACAGGTGGGCCTGGAATGGTTAAGGCCGCTTATTCATCTGGAACTCCTGCGATTGGAGTTGGAGCTGGAAATACGCCAGTTGTAATAGACAAATCAGCAGATATAAAAATGACGGCAAACTATATTTTAATGTCTAAAACATTTGATAATGGAGTAATTTGTGCAACAGAACAATCTGTAATTATAGACAAGGAAATTTATGACAAAGTTAAAAATGAGTTTTTAAATAGAGGAGCTTATATCTTAAATGAAGAGGAATTGGATAAAGTGAGGGAAGTATTATTTAAAAATGGAAGCCTGAATGCGGATATAGTTGGTAAAAGCGCCTATATTATCGCAAGTATGGCAGGATTTGAAATTCCAAAAAGTTCAAAAGTGCTAATTGGAGAAGTAACTTCAACTGGAATGGAAGAACCTTTTGCGCACGAAAAATTATCTCCAGTGCTTGCAATGTATAAGTCTGAAGATTTTGAAGATGGGCTTAGAAAAGCTGATGAATTGGTAAAACTTGGAGGATTGGGACATACTTCTTCATTGTATATCAATTTAGCAGAAAAAGAAAAAATAGATAAATTTGGAAGATTGATGAAAACAGGGCGTACATTAATTAATATGCCAGCTTCACTTGGAGCAATCGGAGATGTATTTAACTTTAAATTAGAGCCGTCATTAACACTTGGATGTGGTTCGTGGGGAGGAAATTCCGTGTCAGAAAACGTAGGAGTAAAACATTTGTTAAATGTAAAGACAATCGCAGAAAGAAGAGAAAATATGTTATGGTTCAGAGTTCCTGAAAAAGTTTATTTCAAATATGGTTCATTGCCAACTGCTTTGGAAGAATTAAAAGGAAAACATAAAAAAGCATTTATTGTAACAGATAAAGTATTAGCAGAATTAGGTTATGCAGAACATATTACAAAAGTATTAGACAGCTTGAATATTGATTACAGAATATTCTCTGAAGTAAAGGAAGATCCAACATTAAGTTCGGCTCAATCTGGTGCAAAGGCTATGCTTGAATATAATCCAGATGTTATTATAGCCCTTGGTGGAGGTTCTGCAATGGATGCAGCTAAAATTATGTGGGTACTATATGAACATCCAACATTAAGATTTAGAGATCTTGCAATGAGATTTATGGACATTAGAAAGAGAATCGTTGAATTCCCTGAAATGGGTAAAAAAGCTAAATTTATCGCAGTTGCAACTTCAGCAGGAACTGGTTCAGAAGTAACTCCATTTTCTGTAATTACAGATGATGAAACAGGAATTAAATATCCGCTTGCAGATTATGCATTGACACCAAATGTAGCAATTAACGATCCCGAACTTATGCTTACAATGCCAAAAGGACTTACAGTAGCTTCTGGAATTGACGTATTTACGCATGCGCTTGAATCTTATGTTTCAGTTATGGCGACAGAATATACAAAACCATATTCAAAAGAAGCAGCCAGACTTGTATTCAAATACTTGCCAGAATCAGTAGAATTAGGAGCAAAGGCAATCAAAGCAAAGGAAAAAATGGCAAATGCATCTTGTCTTGCTGGAATGGCTTTCGCAAATGCATTTTTAGGAATAAATCACTCACTTGCACATAAACTTGGAGGAAAATTCCATATTCCGCACGGTATAGCAAATGCAATAATTCTTGAAGAAGTTATCCGTTATAATGCAGCTGAAGCTCCGACAAAAATGGGATTATTCCCGCAATACAGATATCCTGATGCAATGCAAAGATATGCTGAAATGGGAGAACATTTAGGATTTGGCGGAAATACTAAAGAAGAAAAGTTAGAAAATTTAATTAAAGGAATTAACGAATTAAATAAAAAAATTGGTATTCCTGCCACTATTAAAGAATGGGGAATTCCAGAAAAGGATTTCTTGGAAGCAGTAGATGAAATGTCGCTGGAAGCCTTTGATGACCAATGTACATCAGCTAACCCAAGATACCCGTTGATAGAAGAATTAAGAGAAATTTACTTAAAATCTTACTATGGAAAAGAATGGGAAAATGAAAAGGAAAGAGTAGCAAAGATTTTAAATTTTTAGTTTAAATTTTTGATAAAGAATAAAAAAATAAGGGATTTTCTCAATTTGAGATTATCCCTTTTTAAAATTAATATTCATATTTTTTTTCATACCCTCTAGGTGTAATCATTTTTCCATTTTTTACATAAGTATTTGAATTTCCAATTAACACAATTGTAAGCATATTTATTTCAAAATCAAGCATGTTTTCAAGTGTTGTAATTTCATATTCTTCGTTTTCACGTCCTGCATTTCTTACAATCGCAACTGGAGTATCTTTTGACTTATATTTTAGCATAATTTGCTGTGCTTCTGCAATTTGTGTTGTTCGCCCTCTACTTTTTGGATTATATAAACTTACGATAAAATCACCTTGCGCTGCCAATTCCAGACGTCTTTTTATCAATTCCCAGTCTGTTAAAAGATTACTTAGGCTAATTGTTACATAATCATGCATAATTGGGGCTCCAACAATTGCGGCTGCGGCATTTGTCGCTGTAACTCCTGCGATTACTTCAACTTCTACATCATCATTTTCACCAATTACTTCATACATAATTCCAGCCATTCCATAAACTCCAGCATCTCCGCTACTAATCAAAGCTACATTTTTCCCATCTTTTGCAAGTTCTAAGACTTCTATACATCTGTCAACTTCCTTCATCATACTGGAACTTTTAATTTCAGTACTTGGAAAATATTTTTTAACCAAATCAGTATAGGTTTTATATCCTACAATAATATCACTATTTTTCATTGCTTCATAAGCCTTAAAAGTCATATCTGCCTTTTTCCCAGGTCCAATTCCTACTACATAAATTTTTCCGTTTTTACTCATTCTATCTCCTTGTTTTTATTTTTATTTACAGCTTAAAAAGAAAGTCAAGAATAAATCCTAACTTTCTTATCTTCATATTTTTTATTTATAAATTAATTTTTTAAAGCCTGAATTGGAGGTGCTACTTTTCCACCACGGTTTATTAATACTGAACAATCTAAATTATTTATATTTATTATATCAGCTTCTCCAAGAAGTCCGCCAAATACCACTCTATCTCCAGCTTTTTTACCTGGAACTGGGATTACTCTGACTGCGGTAGTTTTTGTATTTACCATTCCAATTGCCATTTCATCAGCTATTATTCCAGAAATTACAGCTTCTGAAGTATCTCCTGGAATAGCGATCATATCAAGTCCAACAGAGCATACACAAGTCATTGCTTCTAATTTTTCAAGTGTTAAATAACCTTTACTTGTAGCTTCTATCATTCCCTGATCTTCACTTACTGGGATAAATGCTCCTGTTAAACCTCCAACACGAGTTGCAGCCATTGCTCCGCCTTTTTTCACAGCATCATTTAATATTGCAAGTGCAAGTGTTGTTCCATAAGCTCCAACTGATTCTAATCCAAATTCTTCCAGAACATTTCCAACACTATCTCCCACAGCTGGAGTCGGTGCAAGTGATAAATCGATTATTCCAAATTCAACTCCAAGTCTTTCGGCAACTTCCTTTCCGATTAGTTCTCCCATTCTTGTGATTTTGAAACTTACTTTTTTGATTGCTTCTGTTATTTCATCAATTTTTGCTGTTTTTGAAATATTTGCAAGTGTATGTCTTACAACTCCAGGTCCGCTGATCCCAACATTTAGCACAACATCTGGATTTTCCACTCCGTGAAATGCCCCTGCCATAAATGGATTATCAGGAACTGCATTTGTAAATACAACAAATTTTGCTGCCGCTAATCCATCATTATCCTTTGAAAGTTCAGCCAAGTCCTTTACAGTTTTTCCCATCATTTTTACTGCATCCAAATTAATTCCAGATTTTGTAGAACCTACGTTTACAGATGAGCAGACTCTGTCAGTTTCTGAAAGAGCTTTTGGAATGCTGTTTATAAGATTAATATCGCCTTTTGTAAAGCCTTTGTCAACAAGAGCTGAAAACCCTCCAATAAAGTCAATTCCAATTTCCTTTGCCGCTTTATCAAGAGCTTTTGCAAAAATTGTGTAATCTTGTGCATCTGTTGCATTTCCAATTATTGAAATTGGAGTAACTGAAACTCTTTTGTTTATGATTGGCATATTGTATTTGCTTGCCACTTCATTGGCGATTTTTACCAAGTCTTTTCCATTTTTTATAATTTTGTTATAGATATTCTCTGCTGTTTTTTCTGCACTTGCGTTAATGCAGTCAAGCAGGCTTATTCCCATTGTTACAGTTCTTACATCAAGATGCTGCATTTCAACCATATCTATCGTTTCCAGTATCTCATCAGGTAATAAATTCATTTTTTCCTCCTAAGTTTTAATAACAAACTATATTCTGTGCATAGTTTTAAAAATATTTTCATGTTGCAGGAAAACTCTTACGCCTATTTTATCTTCAAAAACTTTAAATTCTTCTTGAAGTTTTTTAATATCTGTATTTTTAGGCACTTCTACAAGCATAATCATCGCAAAAATATCATCTTCAAAAACCTTTTGCGTAATATCAATAATATTTAAACTCAATTCACTTAATTTTGTTGAAACATTTGCAACAATTCCTGTTTTATCCGCTCCAATAACTGTAATAACAATTCTGTCGTTCATTTTCAGTCCTCCATTTTCAAATTTAAATTTTTTATATGTTAAATTATCGCATAATTTTAGATATTTAGCAAGCAGAAAATTTATTGATATTTATTTTGTAAAGTGATATAATTTGTCATACTTATGGCTATGCATAAAATAGATGATTGTAAAAATAAAAGTGATAGAATATAAAGGAAAATTCAAATTTTAACAAAACTTTTTAAACTTTTACAAATTATAAATTATTAAATCACATAGATGCAAGGAGGAAAATAAAAATGAAATTTTGGGATTTTTTCAAAAAGTTTTTAATATTTACAGGAAAAGAAATATATTCATTTTTTTTAAAACTTTCATTGTCAATACTAATAATTTTTATTATTGGAATGTCAATAATTGCTATTGTCAGTTCAAAAAATAAAAATGAAAATGCGAAAAAAAGCTATGAATATATACTTTTCAATGTTTCTGATGTTACTGAGGATAAAGTTATAGGCTCAGATTTTCTTTCAGATAGAGAAAATTTATCCTATATGGATGTTTTAAATAGTTTGGATGATATAAAGAAAAATAATCAGGTAAAAGGAGTTATCATTGCTTTAGATACAGTAAATCTGTCATCTGCAAAAGTGGAGGAATTATCAAAGAAATTTGAAGAATTGAAGGCAAATAATAAAAAAATATATGCTTTTGGAGCTTATATTACAAATGCCAATTATAAATTAGCTTCCATTGCAAATGAAGTTGTAATGATTCCATCTGCTTCAGCAAGTTTGGATTTGACAGGTTATCATTATTCAGATATGTATTATAAAGGTCTTTTTGATAAGCTAGGAGTAAATATGGAAGTTGTCCGTATTGGAAATTACAAGTCTTATGGGGAAAATTATACTGGAAATGAGATGACTCCTGAATTACGTTCTGAACTTACAAGAATCTTGGAAAATAGATATGGCAAATTTATTGAAGATATTTCTAAAAATCGTAAAATTGACAAGAATACGCTAAATGATGATATTGTGAATGGAAATGATACTAATTTGACACCATTTGCCGCACGTGATAAAAATTTAGTTGACAAGCTGGAACAATTTTCTGATTTTACAAAACGTTTGAATATTCGTGAAGACAATGTTGCAGATATTACTGACTATTATGAAAAAAGGGTAAAGGATGAAAAAATCGGAAATCCCAGAAATGGTACTATTGCTGTAATTTATGCCGAAGGTTCGATTATGTATGATCCAGATGGAGCTACAGAAGGTGTCATAACTCCAGACAATATTTTAGAAAAAGTTGAAAAGGCAATGAAAACTAAAAATTTAAGAGGTATCGTGCTTCGTGTAAATTCAGGCGGAGGTTCAGCTCTAGCTTCTGAAGTAATCTATCAGGAATTGACAAAGTTAAATATTCCAATTTATGTTTCAATGTCAGATACTGCAGCTTCTGGAGGTTATTACATCTCAATGGCAGGAAATAAGGTATTTGCCAACAGTGCCACAATTACAGGCTCAATCGGCGTAGTTTCAATGATTCCAAAATTCTACAATGCACAAGAAAAATTTGGAGTTCATTCAAATTCAATATCAAAGGGTAAATATTCAGACATTAATGATAGTTTTGCACCATTATCTCAAGAATCTCGTGATAAAATCACCCAATCAATGCAGGAAACATACAGCGAATTTAAGTCACGTGTTTCTAAAAGCCGTAAAATTGATGAAAATACTCTTGAGAATTATGCACAAGGTAAAATATGGCTTGGTGATGAGGCTAAAAATATAAAATTGGTTGACGGAATTGCAAGTCTTGATGAAGTTATAAAAATAATGGCAAGAGATTTGGGATTACGTAATAATTATGCTGTGGAAAATATTTATTTGGAAGAAGATCTTTCTAAAAAGTTAAAAGCTCTTACAAAAATGATTGCTGAAAAATTCAGTTTATCTGCACAACTTCAAAAAAATATTCCGCAAGCAAAAAATGTATTCAACGAATATGATTTTGCAGTGCAGAATCAAAACAAACCATTATATTATTTGACATATAAATTGAATCTATATTAATAAGTAAATTTAAGCGAAGCGAAAAAAGAATAGTATTTTAAAGTAGTTTCGTTTTTTATTTTATAATCGAACTCATTTAAAATAAAACTATTAAAGATTACATAAATTTAAGTTTTGAGTGAAATAATCATAGTTTTCAAGTTCAGTTTTAAGATAGTTTTACTGTATTTATCTTTTTTTATTTTTTGGTGAAAGGAGTATTTTATGAATAAAAAAACAGTTTTTAAATTAATTAAGGAGTATTTTTTAATCGGATTAGGAACTCTTTTTCTTGCAATGGGATTGCAGTTTTTCTTTTTCCCAAATAAAATAGCAAGTGGAGGAGTAACAGGGCTAGCCCTGGTTATAAACAGCTTATTCGGCTTTCCCACAGGGCTTTTTGTCGCTATTAGCAATTTAATTTTATTCGCTTTAGCTTTTATTGTAATTAGCGGACAATTTGGATTTAAGAGCATTTATGCAACTGTGCTTTTATCTTTTTTTCTTTCTTTTTTTGAAAAATTTTATCCCAATTACACTATTACTAAAGACATATTTCTAGCCACAGTTTTTGGAAGTGCAATTTGTGCCTTAGGAATAACAATTATTTATTTATATGAGTCTTCCACAGGTGGAACTTCAATAATTGCGAGAATTATTAACAAGTATTGCCACATTGGCTATGGAATGTCCAGTTTCATTGTTGATGCTATCGTTACTCTTTTGGCGATTTTTGCATTTGGTGTAGAATTGGGGCTTGTGGGACTGTTAAGTGTTTATGTGACAGGATTCATTACAGATAAATTTATAGAGGGATTTAATTCACGTAAACAGATTATGATTATTACTTCCAATAAGGATATTGTGTTAAATTATATTTTAAGGGACTTTGATAGGGGATGTACGATTTTAAAGGGAGTTGGAGGATATTCTGGAGCTGAAAAGGATATTTTGCTTACAATTATTGAGAGAAGACAGTTTATACAGCTAAGAAAATTTTTAAAAGCACACGATCCTACTGCTTTTGTTACAGTTACAGATACTACAAAAGTCTTTGGTGAAGGATTTGATCAGCTGCATTAGCGTTGAAAAAAAGAATTTTGAAATAAAATCAAAGGTTATAAAATAAAATGTTAAAAAATATTTGACAAATTTCTATTTTATGATATAATGTAACTAAGAAATAATTGTAATCATTTCAAATTAAAAATAATAATATTAATAATTAGGAGGAAATTATGTCACTAATAGGAAAAAAAATTGAAAACTTTACAGCACAAGCTTACCAAAATGAAGAATTTAGAGAAGTAAGTTTTGAAAAGGACTTTTTAGGAAAATGGAATGTTGTGGTTTTTTACCCGGCTGATTTCACTTTCGTATGTCCTACAGAATTGGAAGATTTGGAAGATCATAGAGAAGAATTGGAAAAAATAGGATTTAATGTTTATTCAGTAAGTACTGATACTCATTTTACACACAAGGCTTGGCATGATCATTCTGAAGCAATCGGAAAAGTTAAATTTACAATGATTGGAGATCCAACAAAAGCTATTTCAAGAGAATTTGAAGTATTAAATGAAGAAAGCGGACTTGCCTACAGAGGAACATTTATCATAAATCCAGAAGGGAAAATCGTTGCTTATGAAGTAAATGATGAAGGAATTGGAAGAGATGCCTCAGAACTTGTAAGAAGAGCAAAAGCTGCAAAATTCGTAGCTGATAATCCAGGATTAGTTTGTCCAGCAAAATGGAAAGAAGGAGAAGCTACTTTAAAACCAGGATTAGATCTAGTAGGTAAAATCTAAAAATTTTATGATAATTATAAAAAAATAAATTGTAAAAAATTACTTAGAAGGAGGGAAAATGGCTTTATTAGATAGTAATATTGTAGAGCAGTTAAAAGGTTATTTTGATAAAATCAGCACAAATATTGAATTAGCTGCATTTTTAGATGATAGTGAAAAATCAAAGGAATTAGATAGTTTTTTGCAGGAAGTTGATGCAATTTCTGAAAAAGTAAACTATGTGAAAAAATCGTTTGAAAATGATAAGGCTGATTTGGATAAAGCGAATATCACTCGTCCAATATCTTTTACACTTTTAAAGGATGGAGAAAATACTGGAATTAATTTTTCAGGAATTCCTGGCGGACACGAGTTTAACAGCTTTATTCTGGCAATTTTAGGATTGGCTGGACTTGGGAAAAAGTTAGAAGGAGATCAGCTTTCAAAAGTTGAATCTGTTAATAAGCCTTTAAATGTTGAGACGTTTGTTTCATTATCTTGTACACATTGTCCAGATGTAGTTCAAGCTTTAAATCTTATTTCAACATACAATAAGAATATTACAGTAACAATGGTTGACAGTGCAGTATTCTTTGAAGAAGCGAAGGAAAAGGATATTCAGGCAGTACCAGTTGTATTTATAAATGGAGAGCAAAAATCAGTTGGTGCTAAAACTATTGAAGAGCTGATAAATCTTATTGTTAATGCCTAAAATAAGATTAAAGAATCAAAATTGGTTTATCTGAAAGAATAGAATTTTTAAAAAGAGAAAATAAAAAACTTGTGAAATCATAAAACTAAAAATGTACCAATAGACTTAATGTTTAAAGGTACATTTTTTTAATAAATTAAAGAGACTTAATTCATTTGAAAAAAGTCTCTAAAAAACAATTTAAATATTAGTTTCCTTGGTTAAAGAATGAACCAGTATTATTTAAATTTGGTGTTTCAGTTTCATTATTTGATACACCTGCTGTATTGTCATTAGTAGTTTCTGTATTTGTTGATGATGATGGCAATCCAAATACTGACGGATGTAATCTATCTTCAGGTATTTGATAATTAGTTATTTTTTTAATAGTCATAACTTTGTTTTTATTAGAAGCAGTACCTTCAATGTCTAAAACGACAACATCAGTATCTGTAACTCCATATTTTTGACCAATGAAATTATAGATTTGATCTAGTAATCCAGAATCATCTTTTACTGTATAGTTAATTGTCTTATTTGGGAATACCAGATTATCTTTTACATAAGTAAAAGTATTTGTTGATCTTACATATTGCCCTTCAAAAGACTTATTTAAAGTTTTTTTAGCAGCTGTCCCAATAACAGACATTACAAGCATCATTATTAGTAATAGTAATTTTTTCATAAAATCTCCTTGATTAATATTATTTATGGAAACCTAAATCAGCTGGATTGACATCTCCAGAGATTTTTTTTACAGTTCCTCCTCTTTTCTCAAACTCATTTCTCATCAGAGCAGTTTTTTTTATAAGTTCAACTGTATCACTTTCGAGGATGGAACTGTTATATCGCCCTTTAGTCCAGTATTCGATAACCAGCGAACTATCCCCACAAATTATTTTTGTACCATATTTTTTTGCATAGACAAAAGCTGTATAAATACCAACTAATTCACCAAAATTGTTTGTTCTGGTGTCGGCAACATAATAATTTCCAAATTCATTGATATTTTTTTCATTCATAATTTTATAAAGCAGCGAATTGCCATCAAAATCAGTTAATCTGACTTCTACGCCATTGCCTCGTCCTGTTCCCGCATCAAAGTAAATTGCCTCCCGTTCCAGTTCAGAGTACAGTTTTGTTAAATCCTTTTTTTCTTTTTTTTCATAATTTGCTCCAGAATTTAACCATTCTTGTGCTTCTAAAAGGCTTTTAAACGATTTATAACGGGCTTTTTTTCCGCTTACTTTTTTTTGACATTCCGCCCAATTTTCAAGTATTCCATTTTCATTTGTATTTATAATGAAATAGGCATAAAATTTTTGATTTTTTGACATTTCAGATTATAAGTTCAATCCTCCGTCAACTCTTAATACTTGTCCTGTAACGAATTTAGACATGTCACTTGCTAGATATAATGCCGCATTTGCTACATCTTCAGCGTCACCCATTTTTCTAAGTGGAGTGTTTGCAAGTACATTTTCTACAATTTTTTCAGGTAATACGTGAGTCATATTTGTTTCGATGAAACCTGGCGCAATTGCATTTGCTCTAAGATTTTTTCTACCAAATTCCTTTGCCCAAGTTTTTGCCATAGCAATTACTCCACCTTTAGTAGCGGCATAGTTAGTTTGCCCTGCATTTCCATCAATTCCGACAACAGAAGCCATATTAATTACGCTTGAGGCTTTACTTTTTAATAGTAGTGAAACAAATCCTTGCATTACGTTATAAACACCTTTTAAGTTAATGTCAATTACCAAATCCCAGTTAGCTTCCTTCATTCTTTGAAGCAATGCATCTCTTGTAATTCCTGCATTATTTACAAGAATATCTAGTCTTCCATATTTTTCCTTGATTTCCTTTGCAGCTTCCTTGATATTTTCTCTATCTGTAACATTTAATTTTATATGTGAAACATTTTCATGGCTGTAATCAGGATCAATTAAATCCCCAGAAATAACTGTAGCTCCATTTTCTGCAAATTTTAATGCAATTTCCTTCCCAATTCCTCTTGAACCACCTGTAATTAATGCAATTTTACCATTTAACACTATACTTCCACCTTCCTATTTTTAATTTTTCTAATTTCTAATTTTTTGGCTTTGAATTTTTAATTAATACTATTTCCCATTTAAATAGTAAATTAATTATGAGTTTTTTGCAATAGGAGCAAATAACATAAAATTTAATTTCTGTTTTTTAAATGGGATTTAGTATAAATTATTTAGAACTTCTAATTTTACATTTGTAAGCCCTTTTCCTGGACTTTCAATTTTTGAAAAAGCTCCGTAGCTTAAATCTATTACACGTCCTTTTGCAAAAGGACCTCTATCATTTATTTTTACAATAACTTCCTTACCGTTACTTAAATTTGTAACTTTAACTTTTGTTCCAAATGGTAAACTTCTATGGGCAGCTACCATTTCATTTGAATTGTGTCTTTCTCCACTTGCTGTTCTGCTTCCATGTAATTTTTTACCATAATATGAAGCAATTCCTTTTTGTGAATGTTTGGAAGTTTTTGATTTTGCGGCTTCAGAAGTTTCATCTTTTTTGGAAACAGTTAAATCTGTTACATTATCTACATCATCAGCTGCCTTCATCATTTCTTTTTTTATGTAAATTATATTTGTTCCATCTGTTTTTGTTTCTGAAACTAATGACAATGAAACCATCAGACCCGCAAACATAGTAATTATTTTTCTCATTTTAATATTTGCTACTAAAAATATATAAAAACATATTCTCCAATTTGATATTTATTAGTAGACTCTCCTTTTATTACCTATTTTGAGAATATTTAACTTAATTATACCATATTATTAAAGTCAATTTACTTTTTTTTTTCTTATTTTATAATTATTTTATTTCAGGCTGTTTAACATGTTGGATTCTAGGGCTGTTTACATTTAACGTTTCAAATGTATATCCTGCCTTTTTATACCCGTCTATAATTTGCTGTAAAGCCTGAACAGTAGTTTTCTTAGCATTTGTATCGTGCATTAGGACATTAATGTCAGGATGAGTTGTACAAACACCATATTTTACTAATTTTGCTACAGGAACATTATTTCCAGAAGCATCTGTACTGTCACAGTTCCAGTCAAAATAAACAAATCCTTCTCTTGTCAATCTGTTAATGATAGCAGTTTTTAAAGCCTTTGAAGCAATAGTGTTGCTAGAACCTCCAGGGAATCTTATAATTTTAACATCTTGCCCAGTTGTAGATTTTATAGCATCATGTATTTGATAAAATTCCTTAAAGAAACTGTCTTCGTTTGCATAAACTTTTTTATATTCATGTGTAAAGCTGTGCAGTCCGATTGAATGTCCTTGATCAGTTATTTTCTTGTAGTCTTTAAAGTTTTTTCCAATTCCGATTACAAAAAATGTAGCTTTTATATTATTTCTTTTCAGGATTTCAAGAATTTGATCAGTATGTCCTGAAGGTCCGTCATCAAATGTCAAATAAACTGTTTTAATTTTTTTGTCAGCTTTTAACTTTTGATATTGTGCTTTTACATCATCATTTTTCTTAGTAACCGCAGCTAAATCTGCAGTTTTTGTGTTTTTTTCATGTGTTAATTTTTTTATGCTTGATTCTAAGCTATGGTGTTCAATAAATTTTGCAGTTGTACCAAAAATATGCACTCCTGAATATAGGAATCCAATTATAGCCACTATTATACCAATGACTGAAAATGTTTTTTTCATTTTTTATTACCTCTCATTTCTTATTTATATTTGTTAATTAACGCTTCAACTTTTTTGTAACTGTCTTCACCGTGTTTTATATTTCCGTTAAGAACTTCAACTTCCTTTTCCAATTTTTGCTTATTTTCCTTCAATGCTGGAATTTCCTGTTTAAATTTTTCACCTTGTTTAATTAGCACAAAATGTGAAAAAAGAAATAGCAATATAGAAATAACAAGTAAAATAATTGCATTTCTTGCTAATTTTTTGTTATTTTCTTCATTATGATCATCTCTATAATCATAAATAAATTCGTGTTGTTTTGACATTTTTTTTCCTCTCTTTTCTTTTTTTATTTTGTTGTTATTAATTTAATAAAATTATTTAAAGTCAATAATTCAAATATGCCTAAACCCTCTAATATATTAAATCAAGTAAATTTTAGAATATAAATTGAAAAAAGACCTCTTAAAAAAGAGGTCTCATAAAAGGGGGGGTTAATTGAGGTTTCAGATCTTTTAATCGATCTGAATATAGTATACACTATAACAATTAAACCACCATTAAATCAAAATTGTTTTTTGATTAATTTTTTCTCTTTTTTAATTGACAATGTATTATTATTGATTTTAAGGGCTGAAACTATACATTTCAAATTTTATTGACAATTTAAATTTTTTTATTTACATTCTATTTACTGTATTTATTCCAAGCAGGCTAAGTCCTTCTTTTAATACAAATGCAGTTTTTCTTGCCAGTAAAATTCTTGCATCCATTACTTTTTTATCTTCCTCTTTCAAGATAGAACTCGAATTATAGAAGTTATTAAATAATTTTGCTGTGTCAAATAAATAATCTGCAATTATATTTGGACGGTAGTTTTCATAGGATTTTACTACAGCTTGAGGGAATCTTAGTAATTCAACTGCAAGTTCACGTTCAATTCCATTCATATCATCCGAAATAATATCGTTATTTTTAACTTCGATATTTTCTTCTTTCAATTTTCTAAAAATTGACATAATCCGAACGTAGGTATATTGCAGGTAAGGTCCTGTATTTCCTTCAAAACTAAGCACTTTATCCCAAGTAAATGTTATATCAGAAGTTCTATTTTGACTCAAATCAAAATATTTTATAGCTCCGCTTCCTACAATTTCAGCAATTTTGTCCTTTTCATCTTCTGGAATATCTGGATTTTTTTCATCAATTACTTTTTTTACTTGAGCTTTTGCTTCATCTAGCAAATCCACAAGCCTTATTGTGTTTCCGCTTCTAGAAGAGAAAATTATTCCATTACCAAGTCTCATAATTCCAAATACAATGTGAGTCTTTTTATAATTGTAAGGCTCGCCTAACATTCTTCCAATTTCAAAAACCTGCTTAAAGTGATTTTGCTGTCTGTCGTCAGTTAAATAAACTGCTTCATCGACTTTTAACTCATCTTTTCTAAACTTCATTGTAGCAAGATCCGAAGTCGTATACAAAAAACTTCCATCTTTCTTTTGAACAATTGCAGGCGGCAATCTATTATTTTCAAAAAATACTACTAGTGCACCTTGATCTTCTTTTGCGATACCTTTTTGCTTTAATTCTTCAAGAACCGATGGCATCATATCATTGTAAAATGACTCACCAAAATAGTAATCGAAGTTTACATTAAGTCTATCGTAAACTTTATTGTATTCTTTTAGTGAAATATCAATAAATTCTTTCCATAATTTTTGGTTATTTTTATCTCCAAGCTGTAATTTCTTCAATTCTTCTCGTGCTTCATCTTCCAAAGCAGGATTTATTTTAGCTTCATCTGAAAATTTTACATAGATTTTTTCTAGTTCTCCAATGGGATCTTTTTCATAAGCCTTTTTATCCAGCCAGTTCTTATAAGCCACAATAAGTTTTCCAAATTGTGTTCCCCAGTCACCAATATGGTTATCGGCAAGTGTATGAAATCCCAGAAATTGTAAAATTCTCTTGATGGAATCTCCAATAATCGTGCTTCTCAAGTGTCCAATGTGCATTCTTTTTGCAATATTTGGAGAAGAGTAGTCGATAATTACAGTTTTATCGGTATTTAAAAATGAAAAGTCATATTTTTCATTTTCCACTTTTTTTATTTCCTCATTTAAAAAACCGTTTTTAAGATAAATATTGATAAATCCAGGTCCTGCAATTTCCAACTTTTGAATGATGTCATTTTCTGAAAAATTTTCCACAAGAGTACTCGCAATTTCACGGGGATTTTTTCCAATTAATTTTGAGCTGACCATTGCAAAATTTGTTTGAAAATCCCCAAATTCCTTTTTAGTAGAATTTTGAATATCAATTTTTTCCGCATAATCAGCACCAAAAATATTATTTATATTTTCTGAAAACAACTTTTTTAATTTTATTGTCAGCAATTCCATTATTTTAAATTTTTTCCTTTCTTTCAAAATTTACGTTAATTTTAGGATAACGCATAATCCTTTTTTTCCAAAAACATTATACTATAACTAAAGACTTTTTTCAAATTTTTTATAAATAAAAAAAAACATCATTTTTCTTAACTCAAAGATAATATTTTAGCAGTATTCAATTTATAGTAAAACTTATTTAAAATCGAACTCAAAAGCTATGACTATTTTGTTCAGACCCTAAGTTTATATGATTTTTAATAGTTCAATTTTAAACAAATTCGAGCATACATTTAAAATAGAGAATTGACATATAAAATTAAAAATGTTACTATAATTATAAATTTTACATACAAATTTCATAAAAAAATAAAAGAGGTGAACATAAAGAATGAAAAAAATATTATTTTTTTTAATAATTTTATCTAATTTATCTTTTGCAGCACAAAATTTACCTGTAAATTCAAAAGAATTGGACAAGATTCTCGATCAAGCTTTTGAAAATATTGATAGAGGAAATACTCAAAAAGGTGTGTTAATATTAAAAAAGAAAATATCGGAAGATCCTACAGAAATTATATATAAAGCGATATTAGGATCAATTTATGATGGAGCTGGAAGAAAAAATGAAGCTGAAAAGGAGTTTGACGAGGCTGTAAGATTGCAGGAAAAATATCCTTTTATTGCTGGAGATGGTAAAAAATACGACATACGATTTATGATTGGAATGTTTTATAGTTTTACAGAAGATTATACAAGTGCATTAAAATGGTTAAATCAAGTTGATGAAAAAGAGTATAATGAAATGTTTAAAGATGAACCGATGTTAAAGGATTTTCTTTTTGGAATTTTTAATTATAATGATAACAATCCAGAAGAAGCGAAAAAGTATCTTTTTAAGTCATCTGTTTATGATAAAGACGGAGTATCGGAAAATATTCTGGGAATGATTTATTTAGATGAAGGAAATCAAAAGGAAGCAAAAAAATGGCTATTGGCTTCTGCAAATAAGGGATGTCTAGGAGGCCAGTTTAATTTAGGCGATCTCTATTATCAGCTGGGAGATAAAAAAATGGCATTGGAATGGCTTCAAAAAGCCTTTGAAACAGCAAAAAAAGAAAAAAATAGTGAGAAAATGAAGGAAATACAGGAAACTATAGAAGAAGTTAAAAATAGTCAAAAATAATATTTTTATCTTAGGAAAGGAAAGTTTTGATATGAGAAAATATTTAATTTTATTAGTATTAGTTGCAAACTTAGGATTTGGGATTCAAAGTTTTTCAGCAATGACAAGACAGGAAAGAGAAAATTTGGAAAAACAGATAAGCGAGGCTTATGATAGGGATGATCAGAAAAAATTATTGCCTTTAGTTACTAAATATGTGAATGAGTTTCCGAATAATGCGGATTATTTGAATAAACTGGGAGTTTTATATGATAATTTGGATAATTATTCAGAAGCTGAAAAATATTATTTAAAGGCTATGGAAAGAGGAAACTATAATGCAATTTCAAATTTGGCTTATGTTTATTATGAAAAGGAAGATTATGAGAAAGCTATAAAATATTATAATGAGTATCAGAAAATAGCAGATAATACTGATAATTATTTTTGGATTGGAGCATCTTATGAAGAATTGGAAGATTACAAAAATGCGAAGGAATGGTTTTTGAAAGTTACGAAATTTGAAAAGGATGGATCTTCAGAAAATAGATTAGGATTAATTGCTGAAAATGAAGGAAATCAAAAGGAAGCAATAAAATGGTATCTTGCATCAATACAAAAGGGCAATTTGTGGGCTTATGATAATTTGGCAATTTTGTATATTGGTTTGGGAGATTATGATAATGCAGAAAAATTAGCAAAAAAAGGGATGAATTTGGCTAAAAATTCAGATGATGAGGATTTGAAAAAGGAATTCAATGAAACACTTGACATTATTCGAGCAAAAAGATAAATTTTATAATTAACTAAATTTTTTTCAATAGAAGATTCATTATATTTTTTTGCAGGAGATTTGCAATTTTATGCTAATAAATATTGAAGCATAACCTTATTTTTAAATGAAATTGTGAGTGTATAAAAATTTTTGTGTAAATAGAACATATAAATATTTAATTTGCTAGATTTTCTATTAGTTTACACAAAATTATAGACATCTCGAAATTGTTAATAACAGTTAATTTTTCAAAGATTAATAAAATAGATAGATTATATATATAATATATATTTTACAAAATTAATGATTTTTGCTATAATAATTTCATAAAAATAAAGTAAAAAATTGAAACACTGGAGGAAATTATGTCATTATTAATTTTAGTCTTATCATTATTACTGATTATTGAAATTTTAGAAATTAAAGTCGTGCAAAGTGGAAAATATGTTGCCTTGAAAGTTTCTAGCAGTGATTTTATTGGATTGGTAAATGATGGAAGAGTAATGGCTAGTTTTACTGAAAGATAATTGATAGAATCATAATAATAAAAAAACTATTTTTGTTTTTATAACTTTGAGGCGATTTATATTTAAATCGTCTTTTATTTTTTATAAAAAAAAATAGGTAAAAATTTTGTGAGATATGTGATAAAATATATTCAAATAACTTTAAGTAATTATTTTTTAATTTTTAAAGTTGGCTGATGTTTATTTATATAAAAAATTTAGGAGAGTGAAAATCAATGGATGGGAAAAAAAGAAGTAATAACTTGACAGAAGGTGCAGCAAGAGCACCACATAGATCATTGTTAAAAGGGTTAGGTTTCATAGGAGATGAAATGGAAAAACCAATAATTGGGATTGCGAACTCATTTAATGAAATAATACCAGGGCATGTTCATTTGAAAAACTTGGTTCAATCGGTAAAAGATGGAATTAGAATGGCTGGAGGAGTTCCAATGGAATTTAATACAATTGGAATTTGTGATGGACTTGCGATGAATCATATTGGGATGAAATATTCGTTGGTTACGAGAAATATAATTGCAGATTCGATCGAAGCAGTTGCTATGGCTACTCCATTTGATGCGATTGTGTTTATGCCAAGCTGTGATAAAGTAGTGCCTGGAATGTTGATTGCTGCGGCAAGATTGAATATACCTTCAATATTTGTAAGTGGAGGAGCAATGCTTGCAGGAGTTTATAAAGGTAAAAAAATTGGATTAAGTAATGTATTTGAAGCGGTTGGAGCTTATAACACTGGGCAAATTACTAGAAAAGAATTAAATTCTGTAGAAGAAATGGCTTGTCCGACTTGTGGATCATGTGCAGGAATGTATACTGCAAATACTATGAACTGCTTAACAGAAGCACTTGGAATGGGACTTCCAGGAAATGGAACTGTTCCAGCTGTATTTTCAGAAAGAGCAAGACTTGCTAAAAAAGCGGGAATGCAAATTATGGAAGTTTTAAAAGCAGATTTAAGACCAAGTGATATTTTAACAAGAGAAGCATTTGAAAATGCGGTTGCAGTAGATATGGCACTTGGAGGATCTTCTAATACAGCGTTACATTTACCTGCGATTGCTCATGAAGCTGGAATTGACTTGACTTTAAGTGACTTTAATGAAATTGCGCAAAAAACTCGTCAAATTTGTAAATTGTCACCATCAGGAGAATACTTCATTGAAGACTTGTATAGAGCGGGTGGAGTTACTGGAGTTATGAAGAGATTGCTTGAAAATGAAAGATTGCATGGAGATGCGAAAACTGTAGCATTGCAAACACAAGGAGAATTGGCAAAAGATGCATTCATTAATGATGACGATGTAATCAAACCTTGGGATAAACCAGCTTACAAAACTGGAGGAATTGCTGTATTGAAAGGTAACTTGGCACCAAATGGATGTGTTGTTAAAGAAGGTGCGGTAGATCCAGAAATGTTGCAACATACAGGACCTGCGAAAGTATTTAATAGTGAAGAAGAAGCTGTTGAGGCGATTACAGGTGGAAAAATTGTAGCAGGAGATGTTGTGGTTATTAGATATGAAGGGCCGAAAGGTGGACCGGGAATGAGAGAAATGCTATCACCAACAGCGATGATTGCAGGAATGGGACTGGATAAGGATGTTGCACTGATTACTGATGGAAGATTCTCAGGAGCTACAAGAGGTGCTTCAATTGGGCATGTTTCTCCAGAAGCTGCTTCAGGAGGAAATATTGCAATAGTTCAAGACGGGGATATTGTTGAAATTGATATTCCAAACAGAACAATTAATATTAAAGTTTCAGATGAAGAGATTGAAGCTAGAAAAGCTAAATTGGAACCGTTTAAACTTGAAGTAAAAGGATATTTGAAAAAATATGCGATGCATGTGTCTTCAGCAGATAGAGGAGCCATAGAGATTTTAGATTAATAAAAAATAATATTAGAATTAATTTTAGTAAAGGGCACATGACTGATTTTTAGCAAATAAACATTAGATGGAATTTGATATTGCTAACTTTAAATTGTAATTATAGGAAAATTTCAGAGGAGAAAAATGAAATGGTAAATGATAATAAAAGTAAAATTCTAAATGTTAAATTGACACAGGAAAAAATAAAATCAATAGTAAATGTTACTTATTCTCAGCCAGTTAGCTACTTTAGAAAAAATATAAAATTGGAGATGGATATTTTAAAGCCTAATAAAGAAGGGAAATATCCAGCGGTATTATTTGTACCGGGAGGATCTTTTGCACACAGCTATAAGGAAAATTATTTGCAACAAAGATTGGAAATAGCTAAAGCAGGTTATGTAGTTGCAAGTATGGAATATAGGACTATTCCTGATGGAGTTTTTCCGCAAAGTCTGGAAGATGTGAAGGCAGCAATAAGATTTTTAAAGGCTAATGCTGATGAGTATGGAATTGATAAGGGGAAAATAGCATTGATGGGTGAATCTGCTGGAGGTTATTTAGTAGCAATGGCAGGAGTCACAAGTGGAACTACGAATTTTGACAGGGGAGCGAATTTATCTGAAAATAGTGATGTGCAAGCAGTTATAGATATTTATGGTGTAACGGATTTTGGAGAAGTTGATTTTGATATTCCAGAAGATGCAGAAGAAGGCTATAGGGCGATACTTATGTCAGTAAAGTTCTGGCTAAATGATGTAAGAAATAATATTGAATCTACAAATCCTATATCTTATATTTCACAAAAAACGCCTCCATTTCTATTAATGCATGGAGATGCAGATACATTGGTTCTTCCGAATCAGACAGAAATACTTCATAAGGCGTTGATTGAAAATGGTGTGGACTCAAAAAGATACATAGTTCCAGGAGCGGGACATTCAGATGAATATTGGTTTCAGCCTGAAGTTACAGAATTGATAATAGATTTCTTGAATGGGAAAATAAAAAATATTTAAAGTGAGACAGGGAGTGCCTAATAAATCATAAATTATTTTTATTTGATTTATGAGGTAGCTCCTTGTAAAAAACTGAAAGAAAATTAGGGAAATAAAAAAATTGGAGAAGGTGAAAAAATTGCATAAATTATATGATTTTATGGAAGCTAGAGAACGATTGGGGACAGTTATTGAAAAGACGAAATTGATTCACAGCAATATTTTTTCTGATGAATCAGGAAACGATGTCTATATTAAACCTGAAAACTTACAAAGAACAGGTGCATTTAAAATAAGAGGTGCTTATAATAAAATTGCGAAATTGACAGAAGAAGAGAAAAAAAGAGGAGTAATTGCAGCATCGGCTGGAAATCATGCACAAGGTGTGGCACTAGCTGCTCAAAAATTGGGAATTAAGGCTGTAATTGTTATGCCTAAACATACGCCACTTATTAAGGTTGAAGCGACTAGAAGATACGGTGCAGAAGTTATTTTAACTGGGGAAGTTTATGATGAGGCTTATGAGTATGCAAAAAAATTGCAGGAAAAAGAAGGGTACACTTTTGTGCATCCGTTTAATGATGAAGATGTAATTGAAGGGCAAGGGACTATTGCTTTGGAAGTTTTGGAGGAATTGCCTGATGCGGATATTATTTTGGTGCCAATTGGTGGTGGAGGACTTATTTCAGGAATTGCTTCGGCTGCGAAATTAAAGAATCCATTGATAAAAATAATTGGTGTTGAGCCAGAAGGTGCAGCGAGTGCATTGGAGGCTAGAAAAAGTCATCATGTGGTTGAACTTGATGAAGCAAATACAATTGCAGATGGAACAGCTGTTAAAAAAATTGGTGACATTACATTTGACTATATTGAAAAATATGTAGATGACATAGTTACTGTATCTGATTATGAGTTAATGGCGGCATTTTTGGTCTTGGTTGAAAAACACAAAATTGTTGCGGAAAATTCGGGAATTTTGGCTGTGGCAGGATTGAAAAAATTAAATGTTACAGGGAAAAAGATAATTTCAATAATAAGTGGTGGTAATATAGATGTATTAACTATTTCATCTATGATTAATAAAGGATTGGTAGCTAGAGGAAGAATTTTTACATTTGCGGTTGATTTGCCTGACAAACCAGGACAATTGGTGGCTGTGTCACAAATTCTTTCAGAACAAAATGCGAATGTAATTAGACTTGAACATAATCAGTTTAAGAATTTAGACAGATTCCATGAAGTTGAATTGCAAGTTACAGTTGAAACAAATGGAGAAGAACATATTAATAAAATAACTCAAGAATTTGAGAAAAAAGGATATATAATTAGAAGATTGAATGCACAAGCAATGATTGATGATTAAAAATAAAAAATTAAGAAAAGGTGGTTGAAACAATGAGTGAAACTAAGATGATAAACGGTGGTAGAATTTTACTAGAATCGCTACACAGATTAGGAATAACAGATATTTTTGGATATCCGGGAGGAGCGGTAATTCCAATATTTGATGAAATTTATAGTTATGACAAAATAAATTACTATTTTGCAAGACATGAGCAAGGATTGTCACATGCGGCAGATGGTTATGCGAGAGTTTCTGGGAAAGTGGGAGTTTGTCTTGCGACTTCAGGGCCTGGTGCGACAAATATGGTTACAGGAATAATGACAGCACATATGGATTCTGTACCAATGATTGCGATAACTGGACAAGTTAGATCAAATTTATTGGGAAGAGATGCTTTCCAAGAAACTGATACAGTTGGAATTACAATGCCAATTACAAAATGTAATTATTTGATTCAAAATATAAAAGAAATACCTAGAGTTGTAAAAGAGGCTTACTACATTGCGACAACAGGTAGACCAGGACCAGTTCTTATTGATATTCCAAACGATATTCAAGTTCATCAAATTCCATATGAAGAATTTGAGAGATTATTTGATGAAAAAATTGAATTGGAAGGATATTCGCCAACTTATGAAGGACATCAAGGTCAAATTAAAAGAGCAATTAAATTGATAAAAGAAGCGAAAAAACCGTTGATAATTGCAGGAGCGGGAGTTTTGAAATCGAAAGCATCGAAAGAATTGTTTGAATATGCTGAAAAGACACAAACACCTGTGGCTACGACATTACTTGGATTGGGAGCATTTCCTGAATCGCACGAATTATCTCTTGGAATGTTAGGAATGCACGGAACTGTACCAGCGAATTATGCGACAGATGAAGCAGATTTAGTAATTGCGGCTGGAATTAGATTTGATGACAGAATTGCTGGGAATCCTAATAAATTTGTTGAAAATGCAAAAGTTATTCACATTGACATTGATCCAGCTGAAATTGATAAGAATAAAAGGGCTGATGTGCCAATTGTTGGGGATTTAAAACATGTATTGACTGATATTAATGCTGAAATTGAGCCACAAACTCACGAAGAATGGGTTAAAAAAGTTGTTGAATGGAAAAAAGAATATCCATTAGGACATAGAGAAGTTGGGGAAGATAAATTGCTTCCACAAGAAGTTCTAAAAGCGATTGACGATATTTTGCAAGGGGATACAATTGTTGTAACTGATGTTGGTCAACACCAAATGTGGGCTGCTCAATATTTCACTTACAAAAATCCTGATTCAATTGTAACTTCAGGAGGAGCTGGAACAATGGGATTTGGACTTCCTGCGGCAATTGGAGCACAAATTGGAGCACCTGATAAAAAAGTTGTTTTAATCGTTGGAGATGGTGGTTTCCAAATGACATTGCAAGAATTAATGATGATTAAACAATATAATTTGCCAATAAAAGTTGTTATCTTGAACAATTCTTACTTAGGAATGGTTAGACAATGGCAAGAATTGTTTAAAGACAGAAGATACTCATTCGTTAATTTGGAAATAAATCCAGACTTTATAAAAATTGCAGAAGCGTATGGAATTAAAAATGCAAAACTTACAAACAAAGAAGATTTGAGAACAAAATTAAAAGATTTAATATTGTCTGATGAAGGTGTGTTAATCGAGTGTGTTGTTGAAAAAGAAGAAAATGTATTCCCGATGATTCCAGCAGGAAAAACTGTAAGTCAAATGATTGGAAAGAAAGGTGTGTTAGAAAATGAATAGAGAGCATGAAATTTTAATAATTGCAAAAAATACTGATGGAATTGTGTCGAGAATAATGTCTTTATTCAATAGAAGAGGATATTCTGTTTTAAAAATGACAGCAGGAGTTACAAATAAACCTGGTTATGCGAGATTGACAATGACGGTAGAAGGAGACGACAAAACATTAAATCAAATTCAAAAACAAGTTTATAAAATTGTGGATGTTGTAAAAGTAAAGGTTTTCCCAGTTGAAAATGTTATTAGAAGAGAATTGATGTTAATAAAAGTAAAATCTGATCCAGAAACTAGAGCACAAATTGTTCAAGTTGCGGATATTTACAGAGGAAAAGTTTTAGATGTATCACCAACTTCATTAGTTATTGAACTCACAGGAGATGTGAAAAAATTGCGTGGATTTGTGGAAATTATGCACAATTATGGAGTTTTGGAAATTGCAAAAACTGGAGTTGTAGCGATGAGCCGTGGAGAAAAATTGTAGAATTTTAGAAATTTTGAAGTGAATTTTGGGATTTTAGGATTGAGTATCAATGAATATAAATATTGATTATTTTGTTAAAAATAGAGAAATATTGTAATAGCACAGAAAGAAGGTACAGAAAATGAGTGTGAGTCAGCATTGGGAAAAGGAAAAGTATGAGAAAAATGCACGGTTTGTTTCTGATTATGGGAAGGAACTGATTGAATGGCTGAATCCGAAAAAGGATGAATATATTTTGGATTTAGGCTGTGGAGATGGTGTATTGACTAAGGAAATTTCAAAATATGGGTGCAAAGTTTTGGGACTAGATGGAAGTCAGAAATTTGTTGAAGCGACTAGAAAATTGGGAGTTGATGCGATACAAGGCGATGCACAGAACATGAATTTTGAAAACGAATTTGATGCAATTTTTTCCAATGCGGCACTTCACTGGATGACAAATCCTGATAAAGTTTTGGAAGGTGTGGCAAAAGCACTCAAAAAAGGTGGACGATTTGTGGTCGAAATGGGTTGCAAAGGAAATGTGGAAAAAATAGAAAATGCAATGTTTGAAGTTGCAAAAAGACATAATTTTAAAGCTGTAAAATGCTGGTTTTTTCCGACAGAAAAAGAAGAAACAGCATTACTTAATAAATATGGCTTAAAAGTGAAAAGAATGACAAGTTTTTCTCGTCCAACTTTACTTCCTACAGGGATAAAAGGATGGCTACAAACCTTTTCTGCACCTGCTTTTGTGAATATTCCGAAAGAAATGCACGAAAAATTGATTGATGAAATAGCTGAAAAAGTGGAAAAAGAGCTTGAAAAAAATGAAAATGGACAAATTATAGCTGATTATGTAAGATTGAGATTTGAAGCTGTGAAGAAATAGTAAATTTTTGTTTTTAAAGTAAACTTTTTTTAGAGTGAATATTTTGAAAGAAATTTTTGAATTTGATAAGTTGAGGTATAGAAAATAAAAAAGCGAAACAAGAAAATTAATTTACAAGGAGAATAAGACAATGAAAAAGCATATTAAAATATTCGATACAACACTAAGAGATGGAGAACAAACACCAAGAGTTAATCTTAATGCTGAAGAAAAATTAAGAATTGCAAAACAATTGGAAAGTTTGGGAGTGGATATAATTGAAGCTGGGTTTGCTGTGGCATCGCCTGGAGATTTTGAAGCAGTTAAAATGATTGCGGAAAATGTAAAAAATTCAACAGTTTGTAGTTTGTCAAGAGCTGTGAAAAAAGATATTGAAGCAGCAGGGGAGGCTCTAAAAGGTGCGGCAAAACCTAGAATTCATACATTCATTGCGACTTCGCCTATTCACAGAGAGTTTAAGCTGAAAATGACAAAAGAGCAAATTGTAGAAAGAACAAGAGAAATGGTGGAACTTGCAAAATCATTTGTTGATGATGTTGAATTTTCTTCAGAAGATGCGACTAGAACAGAGAAAGAATTTTTGGTGGAAGTATATGAAACAGCTATAAAAGCTGGAGCTACTACATTAAATGTGCCTGATACTGTGGGTTACAGAACTCCAAATGAAATGTTTGAATTGATAAGTTATTTGAAAAAAAATGTAAAAGGAATTGAAAATGTGGATATTTCTGTGCATTGTCACGATGACTTGGGACTTTCTGTAGCAAATTCAGTTGCGGCAATTCAAGCTGGAGCAACTCAAATTGAATGTACAATTAACGGACTTGGCGAAAGAGCTGGAAATACTTCACTTGAGGAAATTGCAATGATTTTGAAAACAAGAAAAGATTTATTTGAAGAATATTACACAAATATTGACTCAAAACAAATTTACCCAACAAGTAAATTAGTAAGCCTTTTGACAGGAGTTGCAACACAGCCAAATAAAGCAATTGTTGGAGCAAACGCATTTGCTCATGAATCAGGAATCCATCAGCACGGAGTTTTAGCAAATCCTGAAACTTATGAAATTATGAGTCCAGAATCTGTAGGAAGAAATCCAGACAGCTTGGTACTTGGAAAACATTCAGGAAAACACGCTTTTATACAAAAGTTGGAATCTTTAGGATTTGACCATGTTGGAAGTGACAGAGTGGAAGAATTATTTGTACAATTTAAAAAATTGGCAGACAAGAAAAAATATGTTTTAGATGAAGATATTATCGCATTAGTTGCTGGAGATGCGGCAAAAATCGAAGGAAGAATCAAATTGACTCACTTTGAAATTTCAAGACAAGAAGGTAAAAAACCAAAAGCTACAGTTACAATTGACTTGGATGGAGAAAAATTGGTTAAAGAAGCTCTTGGAGATGGACCAGTTGATGCAGCTTACAATGCAGTAAACTTAGCAGTGAGTGACACTTTTGTCTTAGAAGAATACAAATTGGAAGCAATTACAGGGGATACAGATGCACAAGCACAAGTTGTTGTTGTAATTGAAAAAGATGGAAACAGATTTATCGGTAGAGGACAAAGTACAGATGTGGTTGAGGCTAGTATAAAGGCTTATATTAATGGGATAAATAGACTTTATAATAAGTAATTTTAAAAGGGAGGGGATTTTGATGGGAATATCAAATGTTTTTAGGGAAACAATTTTTGAAGATAGATAAGTGGTTTCCGTCATCGAAAACTTGTAGTAGATGTGGAAATGTTAAAGATGAACTGAAATTATCAGAAAGAAGTTATAAATGTGAGTGCTGTGGGATTGAAATTGATAGAGATTACAATGCGGCACTGAATATAAGAGATGTTGGAAAAGAAATGTTGAAATATTAAAAAATAAAAGAAGACAGGGTAGGAACTACCCGAAGAGCTTGGTAAATATATTTGGCTAATAAAAGCAGATACTTCCCAAGAAGCTCCCGTTTCTAAAAGCGGGAGTAGTTCACGAGTTTCTGATGAGAAAGCTAGAATATTTTATTTGACGGAAGCAGCAGAAAATATGTGGTCTGTAAGAACATTAGATCGAAATATATCTACACTTTACTATAATCGTATTGTTGCAAGTATTGATAAAAAAACGGTTGAAGATGAAATGAAAGAAAAAATAAAAAGTTTGCAAACTGAAGAATTTATAAAAAATCCAGTAGTTTTGGAGTTTTTAGATTTGCCAACAAATATGTCTTATACTGAAAGTCAATTGGAAAAGGCATTAACAGATGATATTCAAAAGTTTATGATGGAACTTGGAAAAGGTTTTGCATTTGTGGAAAGGCAACAGCATATTCGTACAGAAAATTCAGATTTTTATATTGATTTGGTATTTTATAACTATATTTTGAAATGTTTTGTTATAGTAGAGTTAAAAACAGAAAAATTAACACATCAGGATATTGGACAACTTGATATGTATGTAAGAATGTATGATGACTTAAAAAAACAAGAAAATGATAATCCAACAATAGGACTTCTTTTTTGCACGGAAACAGACAGAACTATTATAAAATATTCGGTTTTGAATGATAACGAAAACCTTTTTGCAAGTAAATATATAAATTATCTGCCTAGTGAAGAGGAATTAATAAATGAAATAGAAAGGCAGAAGACATTGTTTGAAAGTAAAAAGAATAATGAAGTGGAATATTAATTAGAAAATTGATTACGGAGAGAAGGAAATTTAAAAATGAAAACAGTAATTTTTTCACACCCATGGAATGGAAGTTTCAATAAGGCAATTTTAGATAAAGTAGTGGAAAATTTGGAGAAAACAAAAGAAAAATATACGATTATAGATTTGAATAAAGATGAATTCAATCCTGTGATGACTGAAAAAGATTTGGAGTTGTATTCACAAGGAAAAAGTGCTGATCCTTTAGTTTTGAAATATCAGGAAATTTTGAAAAATACAGATGAATTAATATTAATTTTTCCGATTTGGTGGATGTCATTACCTGCGATATTAAAAGGATTTTTGGATAAAGTTATGTTGAGAGGATTTGCTTATGAAAGTGGGAAATATGGAATAAAAGGACTTTTGCCAATAAAATCGGCTAAAATGATTACAACGGCTGAAGCACCAAAGTTTTTATTAAATATAATGGGGTTTGGAATGACGATGAGAAAGGCGAATCTTGGTGGAGTCGGAATAAAAAACACAAAATGGATTCATTATAGTTTAAGAGCAAAAGGAAAATATGATGATAGAAAGAAATTTCTTGAAAAAGTTGGGGAATTTGTGAGTGAATAGAAATCGAATCGACATTTAATTTATTTAAAAGGAGAAAAAATGAAGGCAAAAAATTGGATTATTAAATTTCTGTTGGTTTTTGCGGGACTAATTGTGATATTTTTAATTTATGCTCATTATGAGTACAGGCATATTAAAATTAGGACAATTGAGGTAAAGTCAAAAGATATTCCAAAAGAATTTGATGGGAAAAGAGTGCTGTTTGTAGCGGATTTTCAGTATGATACGATGACACGGTTTAATAGAAAGCAGCAGAAAAAGGCAATTGAACTGATTAATGCACAAAAAAAGGATATGATTCTTTTAGGTGGAGATTATGCGACTTGGGAGAAAAATATTCCTAAGTTTTATGAAGATGCTAAAAATATTAAAATTCCTGAACTTGGAGTATATGCGATTTATGGAAATCATGAGTATCCAGGTGAAAAGGAAACTGCTGAAAATATGAAAAAAATTGGATTTAATCTGCTTACAAATGAAAATAGAAAAGTAACGATAAATAATGAGAAAATATACATCGCTGGAGTTACTGACTTGTGGCATGGAAAACCTGATGCAAAAAAGGCTCTTGAAGGTACGAAAAAAGAAGACTTTGTGTTATTTTTAACTCATAATCCTGAATATTTTGAGCAAATGTCGGAAACTGAAAAGGAAAAAACTGATATGATTTTAGCAGGACACACCCACGCTGGACAGGTTACTTTTTTTGGAAAAATTATTGTGTCGGCAGTGAAGGATAAGAAAAAATATGGCTACGGAATGAAAGAGTATGGCGGACATAAAATTTATATTACTTCTGGAGTTGGTGGTGCTTTTCTTGAGATGTTTATTCGATTTTTTGCACAGCCTGAAATTGTGATTTTTGAGTTGAAGAGAATTAATTAAAATTTGGAAGTGGTGTGATATGGAAGATAAAGAATTAAAGAAGTTAGCGAAAGATATTTTTGAAAAAATAGAAAAAAAATATCAAGAAACGGCAAAAGAAATGATGGTTGCAGATGCTTCGGGCAGTGCTTCAAAAGAAATAAAAATAACGGATAGCAAAATTGAAGGGATTCCGTATATTCCAAAAGGGAAAAAAATTCCAACAAATTCAAAAGGACAACAATTTATGTTTCTTGCACAGATAAATTGTGAGGATTTGAAGGGGCTTGAAGATTTCCCGCAGGAAGGGATTTTGCAGTTTTGGATTCTGGGAGAAGATTTGCTGGGATTGGATTTTGACGATTATACAAATCGAGATGGTTTTGATGTGATTTATTATGAAAAAATTGAAGATTATCATTCGGAAGTTGAGTTTAAGAAAATGTACAATCCTTATAGAGAAAATTCAGGAAATTTAGAAATAGCAAATAAGCCTTGTAAAATGAATTTTTCTTTGAAGAGTAGTGAAAAAGAGACCTTTGATTATACGCTTTTGGAAAAGTTATTTGAAGAAGTGTTAAAAGAAAAAAATATCGATGTAAATGAAAAAGAAAAATTGTATCAAAAAGTTGAAGGATTATTTGAAAGCAATTCCGATGGGGAAAATGGTGGAACAAAATGCAATGGATTCCCATTTTTTACTCAATTCGAGCCAAGAGATGAAGAACAATTAAAAGAATATGATACTTTGCTATTTCAAATTGACAGTGGCGGAGAAATTATGATCGGAGATTGTGGAGTGATGAATTTTTTTATTAATCGTGAAAAATTAAAAAATAGGGACTTTTCAGATGTTTTCTACAATTGGGATTGTTATTGATTTTATTGGATAGACAGAAAATAGAAAGTTGGGGAAATGGATATAAAAACTATAAATTATGAATATTTTTTAGATTTATCAGTAAGAATAACATATCACTCAAATGCGATTGAAGGAAATACATTGACACTAAATGAAACTGCTACGATTATTTTAGATAGTACAATACCTGGAAGCAAGAGTGTACGTGAAGTTTTTGAAGTTTTAAATCATAAGAAAGCAATTGATTATATTATAAGTGAACTTGAAAATGAGAAAAAATTAGATATTTATATGATTAAAAATATAAATAAGGAAATTTTAGACAGGTTGAATGACAATGCGGGAAATTTTAAAAATAGCAGTAATGCAATAATTGGCGCAGATTTTGAAACTTCTACACCAAGTCAAGCACCAGTTCTTACAAAAAATTGGATTGAAAACTTGAATTATAGGTTGGAATTGTGTAAAACTGATGATGAAAAGTTGTCAGAAATATTAAATTCTCATATAGAATTTGAGAGAATTCATCCTTTTAGCGATGGAAATGGACGAACAGGAAGGCTGATTATGCTGTATTTGTGTTTTCAGGAAAATATAAGTCCGTTTGTGATTGAAAAAAATGATAGAGCATTGTATATGAACTATTTAAGGGAACAAAATGCAGATATTATTTTAGATAAAGTGAAGGAATTGCAAGAATTTGAAAAGAAACGAATGGAACAATTTTAAATAGGTTAATAAATAAAAAAATATAAATAAAAAATTTGGAGAGAAAATCGGAGGAGAAAAAATGTCAGAAATTAAAAATAAAGCGAAAAAACCAAAAACTTTGTTTGATAAAGTTTGGGAAAAACATGTGATTACGGGAGAACCTGGAGAAGCACAACTTTTGTATATTGATTTGCACTTGATTCATGAAGTTACTTCGCCACAAGCGTTTTCAGGATTGAGAATTGCAGGGAGAAAGGTTAGAAGACCTGACTTGACATTTGGAACAATGGATCACAATACGCCAACAATTATGGCTGACAGAATGAATATTAAAGATAAAGTTTCAAAGGCACAGTTAGATGCATTGTCGGCAAACTGTAAAGAATTTGGAATTGAGTTGGTTGATATGTTTAATGAAAATAATGGAATTGTGCATATGGTTGGACCTGAACAAGGGTTGACACAGCCTGGAAAAACTGTAGTTTGTGGAGATAGCCATACTGCGACTCATGGAGCTTTTGGAGCTTTGGCATTTGGAATTGGAACAAGTGAAGTGGAACATGTTTTGGCGACACAGACAATTTGGCAAAAGAAACCAAAAACAATGGGAATTGAAATTACTGGTGAATTGCAAAAAGGTGTTTATGCGAAAGATATAATTTTGCATATTATTAGAACTTACGGAATTGGGCTTGGAAATGGATATGCATTTGAGTTTTTTGGAGATACAATAAGAAATATGTCAATGGAAGGAAGAATGACAATTTGTAACATGGCAATTGAAGGAGGAGGGAAATCAGGAATTATCGCACCTGATGAAACTACTTTTGAATATGTAAAAGGAAGAAGATTTGCACCAAAAGGCGAAGAATTTGATAAAAAAGTGGCTGAATGGAAAGAATTGTACACAGATTCTGTAGATGCATTTGACAAATACATAAAAGTTGATGTTTCAAACCTTGAACCACAAGTAACTTGGGGAACAAACCCTGAAATGGGAATTGGAATAAGTGAAAGATTCCCTGAAATTAAAGATGTAAACTACGAAAGAGCGTACAACTACATGGGACTTACACCAGGAGGATCACCTTACAACATTCCATTAAAACATGTATTTATCGGATCTTGCACAAATGGAAGATTAGCAGACTTAGAAATTGCAGCAAAAATTGTAAAAGGGAAGAAAGTTGCTCCAAACATTACAGCAGTAGTCGTTCCAGGATCACAACTTGTTAAAAAAGCAGCCGAAGAAAACGGAATCGCACAAATATTCAAAGACGCAGGATTTGAGTGGAGAGAAGCTGGATGTTCAACTTGTTTAGGAATGAACCCAGACTTAATCCCAAGCGGAGAACACTGTGCGTCAACTTCAAACAGAAACTTTGAAGGAAGACAAGGAAAAGGAGCAAGAACTCACTTAGTAAGTCCAGCAATGGCAGCAGCAGCGGCAATTTATGGAAAATTTGTGGATGTAAGAGAATTAGATGAAGTGAAATAGAAAAATTTTTTGAACTTTTAAAATAAAAATGCAAGATAAGGAGAATAAAATATGAAACCATTTACAAAATATGAAGGAACAATTGTTCCAATAATGAATAACAACATAGATACAGATCAATTAATTCCAAAACAATATTTGAAAAGTGTTGAAAAAACAGGATTTGGAAAACATGTTTTCGATGAGTGGAGATATAACGAAGACGGATCTGACAATATGGATTTTAATTTGAATAAGCCAGAATACAAAAATGGAACAGTTTTGATTACTGGAGAAAATTTTGGTTGTGGATCGAGTAGAGAACATGCTGCTTGGGCATTGCAAGACTATGGAATTCATGTAATCGTAGCGGGAGGATATTCAGGAATTTTCTACATGAACTGGTTAAACAATGGGCATCTGCCAATAACTTTGCCAGAAGCAGACAGAATCGAATTATCAAAATTGCCTGGAGATGTGAAGGTTACAGTTGATTTGGAAAATAACAAATTGATTGCGAATGGAAAAGAATATATTTTTGAATTGGAAGAAAGCTGGAAACAGAGATTATTAAAAGGGCTTGATTCAATTGGATTGACTTTACAGCATGAAGATGAGATTAGGAAGTATGAGGAAAGTCATAAGTAGTTAAAAAAGGAGTAAAAATGAAAAATTGGGAACTTACAGATACAGATTTTTATGATGACAATTATGAAGAATATGAATATGCTCGGAAAGTAATGTGGAAAAATCATGAAATAGAAATTATTTTGATTTGTAATAATGAAAATAAAGTTAGTGAAGAAGAAATAGAAGAAATAGTTGACAAAATTATGGAAAATAAGGATTATTGGGATAAAAAATGTAAAAATTTATTTGCTGACGAATTTGTTGACTGGTTTAATGAAGAAGAATGGGTAAAGCCAGAATATGCTGAAATTTATTATGAAACAAAGAGTATTGATGAAGTGGAGAAAAAATTACTTAAAATAATTGGAAAAGAAGATACAGAAAAAATTATGAAGAATAATTTTCTTACAAAAGAAGCATTTAAAAAGTTACTTGATAATGAAGATATGGAAATAACAATTGATTTAACTGACGATGATGAAAATAGTTTTTCTATTACTATGTACGAAAGATTGTTTTTTGTTGATAAAATGTTTTATGCTGAGTGTAATTTTAATGGTGAAATAGACGAGTTTTATATGGATTAATTTTCTTAGATTTTTTCAGAAAGGAAAATCAGATATGGAAATTCAGGATTTTGTTGAAAATACATATATGGGAAATTTTAAAGAGTGGGACGGAAAAATTATTTGGAAAGGTAAAGAAACATTAGTAAGACTTACGATTTATAAAGAATGTGATAATGTTGAACTTGAAAAAGAAAAAATGCTTAAAATTTTGGAAGAATTGTATCTTAATCAGGATGAATGGAATAAAAAAGTGAAAGATACGATGGTTAAGTATTTTTATGATGTGCTGAATGATGATTTTTTTGATGATGGAGTATTTCCAGAGTATCCAACTTGCTATGATATGTTATTTGAAATTTTAAAAGACGATTTTACAAAAGAAGAAGCAGAAAGAATATGGAAAACAAAAGTATTTCCATTGGATAAGTATAGAAATTATATTTTTGTTGATAATATTCAGATAACAAATGAAGGAAATTTTTATTTTGAAGTAGCTGATGATTATACAGTTGTGGGGGATAACTGGATTTGGTTAAAAGGGAATATTGATAAGGGATTTTTTGCTGCAAGTTTTGATGATCTTTTTGAATTTGTCACTGACTTAGAATTAAATGACGAGTTTTCTTCAATTCTTCGTGAAAAATTTAAAATAGGTTATGCAGATACTAGTAGTTTTTTTGTATCAAGAAGAGAAGGATTGACAAAACTTTATTATAAGAAGAATCACAAATTAGCGGCAATTGGAAATTATAAATCTGGAAAAAAAGAGGGAATTTGGAAATTCTATGATGAGGATGGGAAATTGACTAAGAAGGTTAGTTATGTTAATGATGTTGCTGAGAAAGAAGTTGTTTGTTGAAAAATTAAAATATAAATTTAAAAAAACATTCTTTATAAAGACCTACTCTTTTATTGTCAATGGCTGCATTTGGAATTGGAATTAAGGGAATTTCGCAAAAAGGTGACTACTGTAATTTTAAAACTACACCTAAAGCATATGAAATTTTGTATACTATTTCTGATGCTGAATGTGTTAAGGAATTAGATTATGCTGTTTCAGATTCAAATTCTGATTTTCATTATAAAAATTATAAGGAAGAAAAAATTGATGTTCCGATGATATTTTTTAAATTAACGAAAAAATATGATCTCAAAAAAATATTAATGATTAGACCTGTTCGATAATTATACATTAGAAT
The DNA here is from genome assembly GCF_007990445.1 of Leptotrichia wadei. Taxonomy (NCBI): domain Bacteria; kingdom Fusobacteriati; phylum Fusobacteriota; class Fusobacteriia; order Fusobacteriales; family Leptotrichiaceae; genus Leptotrichia; species Leptotrichia wadei. The sequence goes on along the minus strand of NZ_AP019841.1, from coordinate 1,847,918 downwards.
CTAATAAAATAAATATTCTGAAGCAAGGGGTCTTGACCCCTTGTGTAGATAAAAAACTAAGGTTACCGAACATATTTATTAGAAAATATACTTTAACTCAATTAAAATAGAACTATTAAAAATTATATAACTTTAGGTTTTGAGTAAAATAGTCATAATTTTTGAGTTTAGCTTTGAGGCGGTTATGTATTTGAGAACTGTAAAATAATAGAAAAATTAAAAAAAAAGAAAATGTAATTTTTGTAAAATTTGTTGAATTAAATATTTTGAGTTTTTAGACACATTTTTTTTAAAGAATTAATTTTTTGAATAAAAAAATAAATAATATGAAAAGAAGGAGAATTTAAATTTGAAAAATAAAATTTTAAAAGAGATAAATGTTGAGGAAATAATGGAGGAAATTAAAAAAAATCCAGAAGAAAATAGCGAATTCAAAGTTTTGTGGAATGGTGAGGAAATTGAAGTATACTTGGATTATTATGATTTTGAAAAAGAAGTTGATGAAGTTCGAGAAAAATTGGAGAATTTGAAAATATTGGTTGAAAATGCGAAAGAATGGGATAAGAAAATAAAAGATGCAGCGGGAGAAGATTTATTTGAAATAATAGAAGATGATAATTGGCCTAGGTCAGATTTTGAAGAAGAAGATATACCAAATTTAATTAATGATATAGAAAAATATATTGGGAAAGAAGAAGCTGATAATTTGAGAAATGGAAATTTTACAAGAGAAGCATTTAAAAATTTACTTTATGTAAGTTCAATTACGATGGATAATAATGATTGTTTTAATGTTGGATTATTTGATATAGATTATATAATGTTTGGAGGTCATATTTTATTTATTGATGGAAATATAAATGGAGAATTTTATGGTGGAGATATGGCAGGATAAATTTTTAATAAAAATATTGATTTTTACGCTATTTTAGTAATACAATTACATTGTATAGCAAAAGTATTACAAAAAATTTAGGGAATGTCATATTCAACCTGATTAGTTCTTAATTTATAAAATTGAAAAAGATATTTTGGTTTTGACATTGTTGAGAACGGGGACACACTCGGATTTGTTTTAAATTGGAGGAATTTGATGAAAAAAATTATTTTATTTTGTATATTTACAATTGTGAATATCTCTTTTTCAACAACATTAGTAGTACCTTGCAATAGAGAGGAGAAAAAGTGTGTGATAAGAGGTTTTAAAGTTGATGGGAGAATAATAACTGAGTATCAGATATTTGATCTTAAAGAAATTGTAAATATTTTAAATAAATTTGGAGAAAGTGGAACTGTAGATTTCGTAGGGTATACTGATTCAACTGGGACAAAAAAATATAATCAAAAATTATCATTGATAAGAGCTAGAAATATTGCTAGATTGTTTAGAGAATTTGGTTTAAAAGATGCTATTTCAATTGGAAAAATAAGTGGTAAAGGAGAAGAGGATCCAGTTGATTTAAATGAGACAGATCAAGGGAAATATAGTAACAGAAGAGTAGAGATTTTATTTAATAATTTAAAATGGAAAAATTTTGAATAAAAAATATAAAATCTAACAAGAAGGAGAATTTAAATTTGAAAAATAAAATTTTAAAAGAGATAAATGTTAAGGAAATAATGGAGGAAATTAAAAAAAATCCAAAAGAAAATAGACGATTCAAAGTTTTTTGGAATGGTAAAAAAATTGAAGTAGATTTAGAATATTACGATTTTGAGAAAGAAATTGATGAAATTAAAGAAAAATTGGAAAATTTGAAAACATTGGTTGAGAATGCTGAAGAGTGGGATAAAAAGATAAAAGATGCGGCAGGAGAATATATTCTTGAAGATGCTCAGTATTGGTGGGAGCCGTCGGCAGATTATGAAGATGAAGATATGCCTGGTTTAATTGAAGATTTAGCTGAAATAGTTGGAAAAAAAGAAGCTGAAAAAATGGTAAATGATGAAAAATTGTCGCTAGAAGCATTTAAAAAATTGATTTATGTAAATTCTATAACATTAAATGAAGATGGCAATTTCAATGTTTCGTTGTTTGATATAGATGAATTAATATTTAGCGGACATATAATGTTTGTATATGGAAATATAAATGGAGAATTTTCAGGTGGAGATTTTGCAGGATAAATTTTTAATAAAAAAATTGATTTTTATACCATTTAGTAATATAATTACATTGTATAACAAAAGTATTACAAAGGAGTGGTAAAAATGGCTACAGTAACAGTGAGAGTTGATGAAAATGTGAAAAAGGAAGCGGAAACTTTGTTTAAGAAAATAGGGCTTAATATGAGTACAGCGATGAATTTATTTTTGAAGAAGTGTATTTTGGAGCAAGGGATTCCGTTTGAGTTGAAAGTGCCGAATAGAGAAACTAGAAAGGTTTTGGATGAAGTTGAAAAAGGTGTTGGATTAAGCAAAACTTTTGATAGCATAGATGAGTTGACGGAAGATTTAGAAAATAATGAGAAAACACCAAATAAAGAAACTTTAAAGGCAATGCAGGAAACTGAAGATATTTTGAGTGGTAAAATTGAAAAAAAAGGGTATAATAGTGCTGAAGAATTATTTGAGGATTTAGGGGTTTAGTGGATGAAATTGACAATAAAGACGACCAAAAGGTTTGATAAGGACTTGAAAAAACTAAAGAAAAGAAAATATGATTTGAAGTTATTAGCAAAGATTATTAATAAATTATCTGATAGTGAAATTTTGCCTGAAAAATATAGAGATCATTATCTTACTGGTGATTATAAAGGATTTAGAGAATGTCATATTCAACCTGATTGGCTCTTAATTTATAAAATTGAAAAAAATATCTTGGTTTTGACATTGTCGAGAACTGGGACACATTCGGATTTGTTTTGAGTTGGAGGAATTTGATGAAAAAAATTATTTTATTTTGTCAGTTATTACTTTTGATAAATTTATTTTCTCAAGATGGAAATATCAAAAAATTTAACGGTTTAAAAAGAAACATCTTTGGATATTCAATGGCAGATTTTGATTTTCAAGGATATTATAAAAAAATTAAAGAATTTGAAGAAAAAATTGAAAATGGCGATGTAAAAGCAATGAATAATTTAGCAAATTTTTATGCTAAAAATGACCAAATTGAACAAGCTGAAATGTATTATAAAATGGCAATTCGAAATGGTTCTAAAAAAGCTGAAAAAAATTTGAAGATTTTGGAAAAATTTCCACTTATGAGTGATCCGATGGTTATGGACGATTTGGCTTGGGATATTCCAATGGAAGATGCTAAAGGTGAGATAAAAATTGCAATTAGAGGATTTAAAGAAAATGGTAAAGATTTAAATGAGTATGAACGAAATAGAATGAAAGGCATTGTTAGAAAAATTTGGAATAAACTTTATGAAAGTGCAGATTTAGAATTTATTGGATATAATGATAATATAGAAAATAAAAAATTATCATTTGAAAGGGCTAAAAGACTTGCAGAGTTATTTCGTGAAAGTGGATTGAAAGATGAAATGCGAATTGTAAAGGTTTTGGGAAAAGGGTCAGAAAATCCGGTGGATAGTAATGATACAATAGCAGAAAGATATAATAATAGAAAAGTTGAAATTATTGTAAAAAATGTAGTTAAAAAAAATTTTGATTTAAGTTTGCTTAATGAGCTAAAAAATCAATTGGATGATGAGTAATTTTTATAAAATATAAATACAGTTGAAATAAAGAAAGGCAGGTAATAAATGTTAAAAAAATTTATATTTTTGATAATGATGTTAGCAGTGCAATTAGTTTTTGCAGATATAAATGATATTAAAGAATTAGGAAAAGCAATGGATGATTTGTCATTTGAGAAATCGGCAGTAAGCGGTTCTAAAACAGCATATAAAGTAGGAATAGCAAAATATACTTTTAATAGACCGTATAAAAGTGGCGAAAAACAATTAGAAGTACATTATTTGAATGGAAAAAGAGAAGGGGAAGCGAAATTTTATTATCAAAATGGAAATTTGCTTGCAAAAGGTAATTATAAAGATGATAAAAAAGATGGGGTTTGGGAGTTTTTTAATAATGATGGTGGAAAAATTGTAGAAGTAAATTATAAAAATGGGCTTTTTGACGGAGTTGTAACAGAATATTTTGAAAACGGACAAGCAGATACGGTTTCAAATTATATTCAAGGAAGAAAAGAAGGTGAAGAAAAACAGTATTATATGTCTGGAAAATTACAGTCAGTTGGAACTTATGTAAATAATAAAACAGAAGGGAAATTTGTGATTTATTATCCTAGTGGGAAAATTTATATGACAAGTAATTTTTTGAACGATAAACATAATGGAGAAATTAATTATTTTTATGAAAATGGAAAACCTCTTTTGAAAGGAACTCTTAAAAATTCAGAAGCTGATGGAATTTGGGAATTTTATGACGAGAAAGGAAATTTAAAGTACAAAGGGGAATATAAAGAAATTAAACCGAAGTTTATTTCAGAATTTGAAAAAAATAGACAGAAAATTTTGAAAAAAAATTAAAAAAAAATATAAAAAAGTTTAAATGAACGAACTAAGAAAGGAAGTAAAAAAAATGAACTACAAAATTGCATTATTAAAAGGGGACGGAATTGGTCCAGAAATCGTTGATGAAGCGGTAAAAGTTTTGGATAAAATTGGAGAAAAATTTGGACATAAATTTGAGTATACGCAAGGGTATTTGGGAGGAGAATCTATTGATAAATATGGGATTCCTTATTCTGAAGAAACTGCGAAAATTTGTAAAGAAAGTGATTCGATTTTGTTGGGATCAGTTGGAGGGCCTAAATGGGATAATGTTGAGCCTGATAAAAGACCTGAAAAAGGACTTCTTGCGATAAGAAAAGACTTGGGAGTTTACACAAATTTAAGACCAGCGGTTTTGTTTAAACAATTAAAAAGTGCTAGTCCATTGAAGGATGAAATAATTGGAGAAGGGCTAGATGTAATGATAGTTAGAGAGCTTACAGGAGGAATTTATTTCGGTCCTAGAGAATATTCTGATGAAAAAGCTGTCGACACATTGCCATATACAAAAGGGGAAATTGAAAGAATCGCAAAAAAAGCATTTGAAATTGCAAAATTAAGAGGGAAAAAAATTACAAGTGTGGATAAACACAATGTTTTAGATACTTCAAAATTATGGAGAAAAACAGTAAATGAACTTGCAAAAGATTATCCAGAAGTGGAAGTTTCACACATGTATGTGGATAACGCTGCAATGCAATTAATTGCAAATCCAAGACAATTTGATGTAATTTTGACAGACAATATGTTTGGAGATATTTTATCAGATGAAGCTTCAATGCTTACAGGTTCTTTAGGAATGTTGCCATCAGCAAGTTTAGGAGACGGAAAAGTTGGACTTTATGAGCCAAGCCACGGTTCAGCACCAGACATTGCAGGACAAAATATAGCAAATCCAATTGCAACAATTTTATCAGCAGCAATGATGTTAAGATACGCATTTAACTTAACAAAAGAAGCAGATGCAATTGAAAAAGCAATTGAAGAAGTGTTGGAAGATGGATTCAGAACAGTTGATATTTATACTGATGGAATGAAAAAAGTTGGAACGGCTGAAATGGGAACTGAGATTGTGAATAGGATTTAGTGAGGATTTTAATGGATATAAATATTAATTGTACTTGTCCTTTGGAATTGACACAAAAAATTTTATCAAAAAAAGATTATATAGGTTTGGTAGAGGATATTTATAAAAATGTATTGAATAGAAAAGGATGATTTGAATGTTAAAAAAATCTTATATAAAAAATAATAGAGAAGTAATAGATAGATATGAAAAGTTATATGAAGAAAAAATAGATATAGAATATTTGAAACAAAAGTTAAGAGAAGGATATTTTAAAAATGAAGATGTCGAGAGTTTAGCATATTTTAGAGTTTTTATAGATGGTTGTATGCTATTATTTAATAATGAAAAAACTGAAAATAATAACTTGATAATTCAGTTGGCTAAAGAATACAAAGAAATATTTTCTGGAAATTTGTCTAATAGTATACTGAAAAATGAAAGAAAAAAATATAAAGACTTCATCTTTAATAAATATTTACAATATCTTAACTCAACATCTTCTAATGACGCTGATGTTAAGGAATTAGTAAATAATTTCAAAAAAGATACTCACAAGTTTATATATTTAACAAAAGGGAATAATGATAAAGAAATAAGATCAAAATTAGAGAATATAAGAAATTCAATAGCACATATGCAATATGAAGGTAATTATGATAATAATGTAAAAATAATGAAAACACTTTCTATTAAAAATATTGACGGAGGTAAGCTTAAAATAGAAGGGGTTGTATTGGAAGAAATTTTTCATGATTTTGTAAATACTTTGTTTTCAAATAACATAAATAGGGGACTACCATACAAGATAAGTAAAGTAATTGATGAGAAAAAAATATTTTTAAGTGCAACTCTCAAAACAGAATACATAGAATCTGACGGTATAGGTATAAAAGATATAAATAGTACTATGCAAGAATTATTTGAAAAGCAAAATGGTAAAGATGATGAATTTGAGAAATACATTGATAGCAATAGTGATAAATTTAAAAAAGAAAAAGAATATATAACAAGTTTATATAAGGAAAATACAATAAAAAAAATATGTAAAAAATATAAAATTGTTGAAAATAAAGATTTATTATACACTTTGAAATTTTGCTTGGATATAGAAACAGAACTATCTAACTGTATATTTCATATGTCAATATTAAATGAATCTATAATAGAGTATTTAAAAACAAAAGATGAAGGGTATCTTGAAAGATTGAATGAATTAAAAGAAGACGAGGTCTCGCCTTTTATATTTAAATTAATGTTTTTATATTTAAAAAGTGTAAATATTCTAAATTATATAGAAGAATCTAAATGCTTAAATAATCAAATAAAAGTAAAAAATATAAATATAGATGGATTTAAAATAAATACTTATTGTGATTTTTGTAGAGTTTTAACAACGGGAGTTAAAACTGAAAAAGGCACATTTAAAGAAGCATTAAGATACTTAAAGGATGAGTATAATAAAAAAACAAAAGAATATGTCTTAGAAAAATTTAGAAATTCTTTGGCACATGGTAAAATTAATGTTGAAATAAGTAAAAAAGGAGAAATAATATTTATTTTTATTGATGAATATAAAGGAAATAAAGGGATAATTGAAATTAGTGATGATAATTTAAAAAAATTTGTATCTCAAAAAGAATTTTATGATAATATTTAGATTGATTACTTAATGTTATAGGAAATATTTATAAAATTTGAGATTATATCCAAAAACAGAAAAATTAAAAAATAATTATGAAAGAAAGGCTACATTACTGTAGGTTCATAAATTTTTATAAGTGATTAAAAATAAATGAAGAAGGAGAATAACTATGATTTGTCAGGTATTTTGGGAAAATAATGCAAAAAACGAATTGCTTCATTATGAAAATGTAACTTTCAGACGTGAAGGCAGAAAAATCCTGAAAGGAATCGACTGGCACGTAAATAAAGGCGAAAACTGGGCTTTGTTAGGATTAAATGGTTCTGGGAAATCGACTCTTTTGGGAATGATTCCAGCCTACACTTTTCCAACTTCAGGAGAAGTGCGAGTTTTCGGGCATAAATTTGGAAATTATGCTTGGACAAAAATTCGAGATAGAGTTGGTTTTGTGAGTTCTACTTTGAATAATTTTTTGAGTACTTTAAATTCACAAAAATTGAAGGATATTGTAATTTCTGGGAAATTTAATTCGATTGGAATTTATCAGGAAGTGACGGATGAAGATAGGAAAAAAGCTGAAAAAATAATTGAAGATTTTGGGATAACTTATATTAAAGATAAATATTTTGCAACATTGTCACAAGGTGAGCAAAGACGGACATTACTTGCACGGGCATTTATGAATGAGCCAGATTTATTGATTTTAGACGAACCTTGTTCAGGATTGGATGTAAAATCTCGAGAATATTTATTGTCTGTTTTGGAAAAAAATTCTAAAAATGAAAATGCGATTCCATTTATTTATGTGACACATCAAATCGAGGAAGTGATTCCAGCGATAACTCATGTGACACTTTTAAAGGATGGTAAAGTTTTTGCAAAAGGTAGAAAAAAAGACATTTTGACAGATGAAGTTTTATCGGAAATGTTTGAGATGCCAGTAAAAGTTGTTTGGGAAAATGATAGACCTTGGTTGATTGTGAAGTAAATTCAGTAATCACTTAGAAGGAGTTGATTTATTTAGATGGATAAAAGCAGAAAATTTATGGCAGTAATTTTAGCATTACTCGCAGCTATTTTTTATGCAATAAATACACCATTTTCTAAAATACTTTTGAATAAGATTTCGCCTACATTTATGGCATCTTTTCTATATCTGGGAGCAGGAATTGGTGTAGGTATTATGTACTTATTTCATAGAAAAGATGAGGAAAAGCATGAAAAATTAACTAAGTCAGATCTTCCAGATACTATTGGAATGATTGTTCTTGATATTGCGGCACCTATATTCCTGATGATTGGTATAAATATTGGTTCAGCTTCAAATGCTTCATTGCTTGGTAATTTTGAAATTGTAGCAACAACTCTTATTGCTCTTCTAGTATTTAAGGAAAAAGTAACATCAAAGTTATGGATTGCTATTGGTTTTATTACAATATCAAGTATAGTTCTTTCATTTGAAGGAGCTGAAAGTTTCAAATTTTCTTTAGGTTCATTATTTGTAATATTAGCAACTTGTTGTTGGGGACTTGAAAATAATTGTACTAGAAAACTTTCAGATAAAAGTACTTATGAAATTGTTACTTTAAAAGGATTTTTTTCTGGTGGTGGTTCGTTTATAGTTGCTCTTATTTTAGGAGAAAGTATTCCTGAAATTAGATATATATCAATTGCTTTGTTACTTGGATTTGTAGCATATGGACTTAGTATTTTTATGTATATCAGAGCACAAAGGGATTTAGGTGCTGCAAAAACTAGTGCATATTATGCTGTAGCTCCATTTGTAGGTACTTTCTTAGCGTTTGTAGTAAATGGAGAAAAACTTACTTTGCTGTACTTTGTTGGACTTATTTTTATGTTAATTGGAAGTGCATTTGTTGTATATGATACAATGGTTAAATATCATAGTCATAGCCATTCACACATAATAGTTCATACACATGATGGGACAACACATACACATGTTATTACTCATGAGCATGGTCATAGTCATTTTATATCAGAAGAAAGACACGAGCATAATCATGAAGACTACATGAATAGTGAAGAACATAAATTGTTACATAAAAAGGATAAAAAAATTAAAAATATATAAAATATATTAATACCTAAAAAAAAATATTTGCAAATATTTTTAAAAAGTGTATAATATATACATACAAAATTTAGGAGGATTATAAAAATGGCAGGAAACATTTTAGGAACAACAGTTTATTATGACGCTGATTGCGATTTAAGTAAATTGGAAGGTAAAAAAATTACAGTTTTAGGGTATGGATCTCAAGGACATGCTCATTCATTAAACTTAAAAGAAGGTGGATTTGATGTAACTGTTGGACTTAGAAAAGGTTCTAAATCTTGGGATGCAGCTACAGAAGCTGGATTTACAGTTAAAGAAACTGCAGATGCTGTAAAAGGTGCAGATATAGTTATGATCTTAATTCCAGATGAATTACAAGCAGAAGTTTATGCAAAAGACATCGCACCAAACTTAAAAGAAGGAGCATATATTGCATTCGGACACGGATTTAACATTCACTTCAAAAAAATAGTTCCAAGAGAAGATATAAGTGTATTCATGGTTGCACCTAAAGGACCTGGACACTTAGTAAGAAGAACTTTCCAAGAAGGAAGTGGAGTACCTTGTTTAGTAGCAGTAGAAAAAGATCCAGCAGGAGATGCTATGGAAGTTGCTAAAGCTTGGGCATCAGCAATTGGTGGAGGAAGAAGTGGAATTCTTGAAACTACATTCAGACAAGAAACAGAAACTGACTTATTCGGAGAACAAGTAGTATTATGTGGTGGAGTTGTAGAACTTATGAAAGTTGGATTTGAAGTATTGACAGAAGCTGGATATGACCCAGTAAATGCTTACTTTGAATGTATTCACGAAATGAAACTTATCGTAGACTTAATTTACGAAGGTGGACTTGCAACAATGAGAAATTCAATTTCAAATACAGCTGAATACGGAGACTACTTAACTGGACCAAAAATTATTACGCCTGAAACTAAAGAAGCTATGAGAGGTGTTTTAAAAGATATTCAATCAGGAAAATTTGCCAATGACTTCTTAGCGGACTACAAAGCAGGACAACCATTCTTAAAAGAAAAAAGACAAGAATTTGCTAATCACGGCGTAGAAAAAGTTGGAGCAGAATTAAGAAAACTTATGCCTTGGATTAAAAAATAATTGTTTAATGCAATTAATTTTGAAAGATAATAAATAATAAAGCACTCTAAATTTAGGGTGTTTTATTTTTTATTATTGTATGCTTGCTAACAAGGGTTATAAAGAAATTCATAACTATTTTTCTATTTAAATAGAAATAAAAAAAATAAGCCCCAAAACATTTAGGGCTTAATAAGATTTTTATTTAACTAACATTACAGTAGGTACACTAGGAACTCTGAAACCTTCCTTATGTCCTGGTGTAGAATTTCCTAACCAGTCATAGATAAATTTAATTTGATCATCATAATGTCTTATGCATTTGTGTGATTCTGGATAAGTTCCAATTTTTTTAGCTGTTGCAGCTTTTCTTTGTTCTCTTGTATTTTTTGGTTCAAATAATGATGGGATGCTGTGCATATAACCTCCACCACTAAATCTTACTGCATTTTTTGCATCTCCAACGACAGTTTTATTGTCTGAACCTGTGTATTGCATTACTGGTTTAGAATAGGCGATTAAGAATGTCCCATAAGGAGTGGCAAATGAGCTTCCGCTATCTTTTCCAGTAGTTACAAATGAAGAAGTTACAACATTCCAGTTATCTCCAGTTTTTTCAATAACCATTTCATTCTGGCTGGCTCTGTCAACATAGATAAATCTAGTTATTTCCCCTGTAATTCCAGCATCTTTCAAATACTTGCCTGTAGAAGGCTTTAAATAATAAATACCGTTATCATAGGCATCTATTTTAACTTTTATATATTTGTCATTTTGTTCATCAACAACCATAATGGTTCTATCTGGAATATTTATATAATCTTTAAAAGTTTTATCTAAATATCCAAATTCGCTTTGGTTAGCACGATTTCCAAATTTATCTCGCTTTCCATTTTCTCCGCCGCCAAGAGGAGTATAGTCATCCAAAACATATAATTTTTTATTTGCTGAAAGCGCTTCATTTATGAATTTATTTGTTTTTTCAACTTTATTCATCATGTCATTCCAGTCAAATTCTCTTTTTTCAGCAGCAGATTTTGGAATATATCCAATCTGATTGTCAAAAAATACTTCATACCATTCATCCGACTTGTTTCCTACAATACCTGTAGTTTTATATTTTTGGGAATATGATGCAGATTTTATTGTTTTAGAGCTTGAATTTGGCTCTTTTTTTATGCTTGTTGCAGTTTTTATGAAAACAAATTCATCCATATCTTTTGGAGAATGTTTATCATATTGAAAATTAAAAGTAAGATTTTTAGGTCTTTGGGCTGAAAATTCCTTTATGTAGGAATGAGATCCTTTTGAAGGATTTGTATTTTTAGGTGTTTCTGTTTTTGCATTCCCCTTTATATCATCTTCTTTTTTATTTTTGTCAATTATAGAATCTTGAGCCTTTTCCATATTGGTTGTTTTTTGAGGCTCAGTATTATTTTTTATATTTTTTTCATTTTTTGAAGCATCATTTTGTACAGCAGGTTTTTTATTTTCTTCATTAACTTTAGTTTCTGCTGGTTTTTTGTTATTTGGTGCTTGAGTCTGAGCCTGTGTATTTGGTTTCGCAGAAATTCCTGATTTTTTAGGATACTCTGATATAAATCCTTTTATAAAAGTATCAAATTTTGCTTCAAATTCAGATTTGCTTATTACTTTTTCTACACTTTTTCCTTTTACAAACTTAGCCTTTTCGCCAAATATATACGGTGTAAACTTTAAACGGACATTGTTTCCTTCTACTGCATAATCTACATCAATCTTATCTTTAATTCCGTCTCCATCTAAATCAGGTTCTAAAGAAATTTGCTTCCATTCTGCTTTTTTTGGTTCTATCTTTTTCGTTTCAACTTTCTTTATTTCCTTTGCCTTTGGTGCTGAAAAAGCATTAATTGACATTACAGAAAGTATTACTAATGCCGCTATTAAAAATTTCATTTTTGTTAAATTTATTTTTTTTGTCATAAATCTGTTCCTCCTTTTTATTTTAAAACTTATTTTATAAAACTACTGCTATTACAGGTTCTTCAGGTATTGTATTATCCCTGTCCTTAATTTTGCTGTCTGCATTTATCCATTTGACAATAAATCCAATTTGATCATCAAAGTGCCGTACACATTTATGAGAATCCTTGTATGTCCCAATTTTTTGAGCAGTTCCCGTGCTTAATGTAGATCCTTTAAAATTAAGTCCCACAGGAATTCCGTGCATATAACCTCCACCACTGAATCTTACAGCATATTTTGCACTTCCTCCAATAGTTAAATCAGATCTTCCAGGAAGAGTTTTGTCTCCTTCTCTTGCATGTCTTGTAAATGTCATGTATGGTCTTGTGAATGCTATTAAAAATGCTCCGTGTGGCGTTTCATATGAACCCCATCCATCTTTTCCTGTTGTTACATACGAATATGTCACAACTTCATATTTTTCAGTTTCAGGATTTCTTTGAAAAAGCACTTCAGTTTGGCTGCTTGGATCAATTGCAACAAATTTATTTACTTCACCTTTTATATTTTCAATTTTTTTGTAAGTGTCTTCCTTTTTCTCAATAAAATAAGGTCCTCCATAGAATGGTGTTTCAATTTTTAACATATTATTTTCTTCACCGATTATTCTAAAAATTGTCTGATCAGGGATATTAATTATTTCTCCTTCTTTCTTAGAATTTGTATAACCTATAATACTTTGATTATTTTTATTTCCAAATTTATCCTTTTTACTTGGCTTATCACGTGATAGAGGAGCATACTCTGTAACAATATACAATTGCTCATTAGCTTTTGTGGCTTTAGTAATAAAGTCGTTTACAATTTCTATCTTACTAATCATTTTGTCCCAATAAAAGCCTCTTCTAGAAACATTATCTTCTCCTCCTGCAATAAATCCTTTGATAGTTGCTGGATTTTCTGCGATAACTTTACCATTTTTATCTTTATTAACTTTTTTACTTGCATTAGTAGTAATTCTTTTTGTAAATTCAGTATAATACCATTTTGTTTGTGCATTTGGAGCATCTGACACCATATCAAACAGTATTTCAGGTTTTTCGCTAAATCCCAAGTTAGCTATTGCACTTCCGTTCGGAGCATCTAGCATACTCGATGATTTTTTTATAAATAAAAAGTTATTTGTGTTTTCAGGAGAATGGTTATTAAATTTTATTTTATCAAAAACAATGTCATTTGTTTTGTTATCTCCATAAATTGTAATATATCTAGTTTCATTTGGCTGAATATTTTTAGAATATTCAGGATAATATTCCTTCACTTTATCAAGCATTTTCTGCATAGCCTGAAGATCCATTATATCAAATTTTTTATCAAAAGTTATCTGATATGTCAAAATATCCTTTCCACCTTGATTTGTATAAATTGAAACAACGGCTCCAATTAAATTGTCAACCATATTATAAGTCACAACAACTTTTTCATCAGTTCCATCATTGTTAAAATCATAATCAAATACATCTTTTTCATACCCTTTTACTGTAATATTTTCAGAATATTCCTTAGGCAAGTTTAATGGCTCTGCATTTACATTAAATCCTACGACTGTATTAATTAAAGCTAACATTCCAATTTCTATTTTTTTTCTTTTTATCTTTTCTTTTCCAGAATTAATAATTTTATTTATTTTTTTTCTCACAATTTCCCCTCCAATACTTATTTTCTTCAAAAAATTTAAATTTATTATCAAAAAAGCTACTCACTTTTTTCATTTTTTATATTTCCATCCCTTTCCAAAATTTTTATTAGATAAAGTGTAAAAAAACTCGCACTTTTAAAGTCCTAAAATTTTGTTATGAGCAATTCACTTTTCCCGTATATTATACCATAATTCTCATAAAAAAGTAATATATAAAATTAATTTAACTTCATAATAAAACCATTTTTAAAATAAATACAAAAATTATAAATATTTTGTATCATTTTCCATTATAATAATGGAATATTATAAATTTTACTTTAACAAGGCAGCTTGATCCCTTGCCAGAAAATAAATAAAATATGCTTTCTATTTTTTTAATAGGATATAATATTCCTGGTATTATTTAATACTTTATTCAAATTTTGTCTAAAATAAGCTGGTAAAATTTACTTGCAAAATCTAGGATATTTTTCCTTAACAGCATTATAAATTCTCTCTAAAACTGCCTCAATATATCTCGTAGGCACCGCCAAATTAATTCTCTCAAATCCAGAACCAGCTTTTCCAAAAATGTATCCTTCATTAAAAAACGCATTTGCCTTTTTTGTCATAAATGCCTTTAACTCTTCATCTTTCAATCCTAAATCCCTAAAATCAAGCCATTGTAAATAAGTTCCTTCAATTAATGGAGCTTTAAATCCAATAAACTTTTCTTCAAAAAATTGTTTTACTAATTTTTGATTTTTATCCACTAATTTCAAAAACTGATTAAACCATTCTTCTGCTTCATTATACGCCAACTCACAAGCCTTAAATCCAAGTGCTGCAAATACATGTGAACCATCTTTCGTCATTTGAGCCTCAAACTGTTTTCTCAATTTCTTATTTTTAATAATAATATTCGAAACTCCAATTCCAGCCAAATTAAAACTTTTAGTAGGTGCAGTACAAGTAACTGTTATCTCTGCCAATTCATCCGATAAAGTCTGCAAAACAGTATGCTTAAATCCAGGCATCAAAATATCACAATGAATCTCATCAGAAATAATTATTAAATTATTCTCCAATGCAATTTTCCCTATCTTTTCAAGCTCTTCCCTTTTCCAAACTCTTCCAACTGGATTATGCGGACTACACAAAATCAACATTTTATTATTCTCATCTTTTGCAAACTCTTCAAACTTCTCAAAATCAATTTCATAATATCCGTCAGTTTCAATCAATCCACAATCGACAATTTTTCTATTAGAAGATTTAATCGCATTATAAAAAGGATAATACACTGGCGTAAAAATAATTACACCCTCACCTTCTTGTAAATAAGCCTTCACACTCGTATAAAGTGCCGCAACTACACCACCCGTGCAAACAATCCAATCTTTTTCCACTTCAAAATTATGTCTTCTCTTCATCCACGAAATAACCGCTTCATAATATTTGTCAGTCGCTCCAGTATAACCTAAAATCGCCTTATCAATATATTTTTTCAATCCTTCTCTTATCTCAGGAGCAATCTTTAACTCCATATCCGCCACAGAAAACGGAACAATATCATCTGATAAATTAGGAACTTCTCTGTACATTGCTTCCCATTTAAATGAACCTTGTCCTTTTCTGCTTAAAAGTGTTTCAAAATCGTAATTTTCTGACATTTTTTATTTTTCCTTTTAAAAAAATTTATTTTATATTTCTAGTTTTTCCTGTAATTTTTCAATTTTATAATATTCATTTAGAAATATTGGTATTGATGGATAAATCTTTACTTTATTTTTACTTTTTAGTAATTCATTTTGAAATTTCAATATTTTATTTTTTTCTACATCTTTAAATTTCATTTCTAATATGTTTTCTGAATTATTAATATAAAATTTTATAATTTCCTTATATTGTGATTTAAGAGCCGTCATTCCCATGTTTCCAGTTTCATTTTTTATTTTCTTTTTAAAAACCTTAAAATCCTCCAACTTTTCTTCAAAGTTATTTTTTTCATAAATATAATTGCAACCAATAGGTTTATGGTATGCTTCTATCATTGGAAAACTTAAATATAATTTACCATTCTCAGTTTCATTTTCAAAAAAACTGTTTATTTCCGATATTTCATTTATCCTATCATATATTTTTTCAAAATTTTCATATTCTTCATTTAATTTTGAATGTAAATCATAATCAAAAAATAAATATACATAAGATATTTCGCTTGCTTTAAATTCTTTACTGATTTTATCTGAATATTTGTATTTTATATATTTGATAACGTCCATATTTTCATCATACTTTTCTTTAATATCTTTATAAAAAGCATAAATTGTTCCAATTTTCGCCCAAATAACTTCCCCTTTTATTTGAAATTCTTTTACTATATGTTCTATAAGTTTTTTATCAGGATCTTTCCCTTCCGTAATTATCAAAATTTTACTCATATTCAAATACCTCTGTACGATACATTTTTTCTATATTATGGTATTCTTCTATTTTTTTATCAGTAATTTCTGAAAATTGTTTAATTTTACCTTTATCGTTTAAAACAAAATAACAGTCTGGACGTAAAATTTCATTATCTATCAAACTTGTCGCATGTGAAGATAATGCTACTTGTTTTATATTGTCATTTGAAAATAATTTTTCAAGTATGAATTTTGATAATGAATAATGAAAATAGGCATCAAACTCATCTATAAATAAAAAACTTACGTTTTTTATGGAAATTTCCATCCAAAAAAATAACAATGCCAAAATTTTAGTTCCACTTGAAGCAATTTTATAAAAATCCACTTGTTTTCCTGACTTAAACTCTATCAGTATTCTATCCTCATTTTGTACTAATTTTTGTTTTATTCCAGCTTCTTCTAAAAATTTCTCAAATTCTTTGACTTTATTTAAATCTATTATTCCTTTTAATATTTTTTCACTTCCATTACTATAACCCATATATGTATTGCCTTCCTGCAAGGAACGAATCCATAACATATTGTCAATGAAATCAAAAAATTTATATAATGCCTTTTCTTTTATAATCGAGGTATTTCCTTTAATGTATTTTACTAATGATATTTTTTCAAATTCATTAACAGATAAATCTCTATTGAAATTTTCAAAATTTTTAACATATTCGCCTATCTCTATTTCTATTATATTGTTATCTTTATTGTATTCAATACAAAGTTTATCATTAATAGAAAGTTTTTCTTCTATTACAGTTTCACTGTCTATTTTTTTATATTCATATTGAACTTTATCTTTTCCAAATTCAAAAATATAACTAAAAGAAGCATTATCTTTATCATATAAGTTATAATTTAAATAGTTTTCATAATCTTTTAATTTTTTTTGCTTATCTGTTAAATGGTTAATAATATCAAAAATTGCAAGCCCAACGTTTGATTTACCGCTTCCATTTTTTCCTAATATCAACATTTTAGAAATTATATTATTTTTTATTACATTTTCTTTAAAATTATAATTTCCGATATTTCCAAAGTCCAATGTAATATCTTCAAAATTTTTAAAATTTTGAACTGTGAATTTTTTTAACATCTTCCCTCCTCACATCCTTTTTTTAGTTTTTTCTCTACTCATGCTCCTTACAGCTCATCTCCTCAACCACAAGTTTAAACACACAAACCGCCTTCAACATTCTTTCATCAAATTCCCAGTCAGATTTTCCAGTATTTTTCTTCATGAGTTCCAGCAACGCCTTCATTTTTTCCTGTGAATCTTCAATAATCTCAACTTTTCCATTTCCGATTATACTTTGGAATCTGGCAGTGTAATCACAGGCTTTATCGCCTTTTGTGTAAATTTTGTGATTTGTGTCAAATTCAAATCCTGCGTAGTTATTTTGTTTTATTATATCAAGTTTTCTCCCTGTCTTTGCACCATGAAAGTAAAATGTATAGTTTCCGTTTTCTTCGGTAAAGCCAAAATTTAGTGGGACAATGTAGACTTTTCCGTTGTCATTTAAGCCAAGACGGCAACAGTCACAGGCTTTTATAATTTCTTTTATTTTTTCATTGTCTGTAATTTCTCTGTCCCGTCTTCGCATTTTTACCTTTTTATTTTCCATTTTTATGTTCTTCCATTCTATTATATCTGTATATTAAATTTAAAATAATCCTGAAATTACCCCATTTTCATCAATGTCAATTAACTCCGCCGCTGGCTTTCTAGGTAATCCTGGCATATCGATGATTGTTCCTGCCATTGCTACTAGGAAACCTGCTCCTGCTGATAATCTAACTTCATTAATTGTTATTTTAAATCCTGTAGGACGTCCCAATAGATTTGGGTTATCTGACAATGATTTCTGTGTTTTTGATACACATACCGGCAATTTGTCGTAGCCGTTTTCTACGTATTTTTTAATATTGTTAAGTGCTTTTGGTGCAAAATCCACTCCATCTGCTCCGTAAATTTCTTTTGCAATTTTTTCAATTTTTTCTTGAATTGATAAGTCCAAATCGTAAAGTGGAGTATATTTTTTCTCAGATTTTTCATTTTTTTCAATGGCATTTAGAACTTTTTCTACAAGCTCTTTACCACCTTCTCCACCTTTTTCCCAAATTTCACAGTTAGCGACTTCTACATCCATTTTTGCACAAAAATCTTTTATCACTTGAATTTCAGCATCAGTATCAGTTATAAACTTATTAATCGCCACAACAACTGGCAAATTGTACTTTTGCATGCTTTCAATATGTTTTTCAAGGTTTACAAGCCCTTTTGTCAATGTTTCAATATTTTCCGATTTCAAGTCTTTGTCTCCGCCGTGATGCTTTAATGCACGAACTGTTGCAACAATTACAATAACATTTGGCTCTAGATTTCCAAGTCTGGCCTTTATATCCAAAAATTTTTCAGCTCCTAGATCGGCAGCAAATCCAGCTTCTGTAACAACATAATCTGACAATTTCAATGCCATTTTTGTAGCTAATAGCGAATTACATCCATGTGCAATATTTGCAAAAGGCCCACCGTGAATAAATACAGGTGTATTTTCCAAAGTTTGTACTAGGTTAGGCTTTATAGCATCTTTTAGCAATGCTGCAACTGCCCCTTGAATATTAAGCTGTTTAACTTTAAGCATTTCCCCTTTTCTGTTATATGCAAAAACTATTTCTCCGATTCTTTCCTTTAAGTCAGTAATTGAGTTAGCAAGACAGAAGATGGCCATAATTTCTGATGCAACTGTTATTTGAAAAGAGTTTTCACGAGGCACGCCATTTACTTTTGGTCCAAGTCCGACAACGATACTTCTTAAATTTCTGTCGTTCATATCAATAACACGTTTAAAAGTAATGTTATTCACATCAATATCAAGTTCATTTCCAAAATGTATATGATTGTCAATACAAGCAGAAATTAAGTTATGCGCAGCCGAAATTGCATGAATATCCCCTGTAAAATGCAAGTTTATTTCTTCCATTGGCACAACTTGTGACATTCCTCCACCAGCAGCTCCACCTTTCATTCCAAATACAGGCCCTAAAGACGGCTCTCTAAGCGCTGCAATTGATTTATACCCAAGTTTATTTAATGCTTGAGTCAATCCAACAGTAACAGTTGATTTTCCTTCCCCTGGAGGTGTCGGAGTAACAGCAGTCATCAAAATCAGCTTTCCATCTTTTTTCTCTGCATTTCTTTTCAGCACGTCCAAACTAACCTTAGCCTTGTATTTTCCATAAGGTTCATAATCATCCTCTGTAAGTCCAATACTTTGTGCAATTTCACCAATCTTTTTCAATTTCGCATTTTGAGCGATTTCAATATCTGTCATCTTTAAAACCTCCTATATTCTCTATTATTTAATAAAAATCGAAAAAGCCGCAAACTGCTAATTAGAAAACTTTTCCGATATTCATTTATAATTTGTTCTTTTCAACTTTCTTTCAAAAATTTTATTAAAAGACTAATCATGCCTTTTTTGTTATATGATATTATATCTTTTTGTAATTGTCAATTAATATTTATTAAATATTTTCATTTTGAATAAAACCTAAAATAATGTTTGCTGATTCGTATTTGACAATCCTTGGAAACATCCATATTCCTTCATTAGTTCCACAATTGTCTTATTCAGTTTTGTACGTTTTACCAAATCTTCAATTGATAAAAAACTGTCTTTTTTTCGTTCAGAAACGATATTTTCAGCAACAGCATCTCCAAGTCCGTCCATTGCGATTAACGGCATTCTTATTTTTCCATCCTGTATTGTGAAAAGTTTTGCCTCTGATTTATAAATATCAATTTGTTCCAGCTCAATTTTACGATAGTGCATTTCAATTAATATTTCATATAAAAATAATTCCTGCTTTTCTTTTGCATTTAAATTCCCTTTTTTGTCCATTTCCATTTTTGCTTTTTTTAAGTCATCTATTGACCTGAACATTGCTGTCATTTTAAAGTCTCCAACTTTTCTGTTCAGGAAAGCCGTATAAAATTCAATTGGATAGTGGACTTTAAAATAGGCGATTCTGACTGCCATCATTACATAAGCCACAGCATGCCCTTTTGGGAACATGTATTTTATTTTTTCACATGAATCAATGTACCATTGCTCTACACCATGCTCCTTCATTTTTTTAGAAAATTCCTTCCATTTTTCAGGATTTTTAGTAGGCTGCCCTTTTCTGACAAATTCCATTATAGAAAATGCCAATGATTTATCCAAGCCATCATCAATCAATTTATTCATAATGTCATCCCGCACCGTGATAATCTGGCTCAAGGTTGCAATCCCGCTTTTTACATAGTCTTGTGCATTGTTCAGCCAAACATCTGTTCCATGTGAAAGCCCAGAAATTCTAACTAATTCTGCAAAAGTTTTTGGCTTTGTGTCAACGAGCATTTGTTTTACGAAAGATGTACCAAATTCAGGTATTCCCGATGTACCTGTTGGAGATCCTATTTCTTCTGGAGTTACGCCAAGTGCCTCTGTACCGCTGAATAAGCTCATTACTTCCTTATCATCAAGCGGAATCGTGTAAATATCAACACCTGTCAAATCCTGTAAAATTCTAAGCGTTGTCGGATCGTCGTGTCCCAGTATATCCAGTTTTACAAGCTGTTCATCCATTACGTGGTAATCAAAGTGAGTTGTCTTGGAAGTTGACTTCATATCGTTGGCAGGCCGCTGGATTGGGCAAAAGTCGTAAATTGACTTATCTTTTGGAACGACTATCATTCCACCAGGATGCTGTCCAGTTGTTTTTCTCGCACCTTCACAGCCTTTCGCAATTCTCATAACTTCTGCTCTTCTTTCCTTTATTTCAGGTGTTCCTTCCACTTCTTCAAGATATTTCTTCACATATCCGAAAGCATTCTTTTCAGCAAGCGTAGAAATCGTTCCCGCACGAAAGACATTGTCGCTTCCAAACAGCTCTTCCGTATATTTATGAATTTCCCCTTGATATTCTCCAGAAAAGTTCAAGTCAATATCTGGCACTTTATCTCCATTAAATCCCATGAATACTTCAAATGGAATAGCATGCCCATCTTTTATGTATTTTGTACCACATTTTGGACAATTTTTATCAGGATAGTCAACTCCGCTTCCTTCTTCATTCATAAACTCAGTATGCTTACAGTTTGGGCATCTATAATGTGGATAAAGTCCGTTTACTTCGGTAATTCCCATAAGATAGGCGACAATTGAAGAACCGACTGAACCACGTGAACCTACAAGATAACCTGCATCTACCGATTTATGCACAAGTTTTTGTGCAATTAGATAAAGTACGGCAAATCCGTTTTGAATAATTGAATTAAGCTCCTTTTCCACTCTTTCCTTCAGGCTTTCATCAATATCTTCTCCGTAAAGCTCTTTAAGTCTTTTATAAGTCATTTCCCTTACTTCTTCTTCAGCTCCATCAATTTTTGGCGGATAGAATCCAGTTGGAACTGGTCTTACCTGCTCAATCATATCGCTAATTTTATGAGTATTCTCCACAACAACTTCCATAGCGGCATCTTCACCCAGATAGTCAAAGGCTTTTAGCATTTCTTCAGTAGTTTTAAAATGCAGTTTTCTGTCAAAAAATTCATATTCCCTGACTCCTTCTGAAATTTTAGTTTTCCACATTGTCCCGCTTCCCAAAAGCAGGACATTCCTGTTAATTGCTTCCCGTTCTTCAAGATATTGTGCATCCCCTGTTGCAACAACAATTTTATTCTGGATTTTTCCAAGTTCGTAAAAATATTTGTTCATTTCCTTGACTATATCGTAGTTTTCAATTTCTTT
The DNA here is from genome assembly GCF_007990445.1 of Leptotrichia wadei. NCBI lineage: Bacteria > Fusobacteriati > Fusobacteriota > Fusobacteriia > Fusobacteriales > Leptotrichiaceae > Leptotrichia > Leptotrichia wadei. The sequence continues at coordinate 1,825,621 of NZ_AP019841.1, read as the reverse complement.
ATTTGTTCTTTCCACCATGTCGGCATAATTTGTATGTGGCTGAATCTCGATATAGTCATAAAATCTTGCTTTTTCTTCAATGTCAGTTTTTTCTGCTCCACGTAGATAAAGATTTACAAGTTCACCTCTATTTCTTTCAGAAGCCGAAGCAGAACTTGCTATTAACAGATTTTCTCTCATGCTGTTTAACAGAGTCTTGGGAATTCTAGGTCTACGCATTCCAAAAAATTCTATATTTGAACGTGATACGAGTTCGTACAGGTCACGAAGCCCAGCCTGATTTTTTACTAAAATCATTGTATTCAATGTTTCAGAATTTTGAATATTTGGCTGCAGTTCTGTATTAATTTCAGTTAGTTTCATAAGCCCTTTACTTAAAATCATATATAAAAATTTCTGAAAAACTTCTGCAGTCGCCTTCGCATCATCAACAGCCCTATGGTGTGTCTCAAGCGTAATCTCAAAATAGTCTACCAGACTGGCAAGTCCATATTTATTCAATTCTGGAAGCAGCGTTCTAGCCAAAGGCAACGTATCAATTACACTTGGAGAATATTCAAGCCCTTGATCAATAGTTTTTTGCTTTATAAATCCCACGTCAAATTTTGCATTGTGGGCAACTACCGTTGTATTAGCACAAAATTCTAGAAATTTTGGCAGTACAGTTTCTATTTTTTCAGCATTTGCGACCATTTCATCAGTAATTGTTGTAAGTTTTGTTATTTTTGGCGGAATTGGAATTTCAGGATTTACAAATTCAGAAAATTCCCCGATAATTTCCTTTCCACGCATTTTTACAGCCCCAATCTCAATTATCTTATCATTAAATGGATCAAATCCAGTTGTTTCAATATCGAATACAACATAAATTTCATCTTCAATCATTTTATCCTTAGGATTCGTAATCAAGTCCTGCTCATCATCAACCATATAAGCCTCTATCCCCAAAATAACCTTAAAATCCTCATTTGCCTCCTTAAATGCAAAGGGAAAAGAATGAACTACCCCGTAATCTGTCACAGCAATCCCGCTATGTCCAAATTCTTTTGCTCTTTTCGCATAATCCTTAATTGACATAACTCCGCTCATTTCACTCATGTTTGTATGTGCATGAAGTTCTATCCTTTTTTTAGGAGCATTATCTTCTCTTTTCACATCTTTAGAGTCAATAGCTTCAGCTTTTTGTGTTCTGACATACATTTCTCCAGTATACATGTCTGATTCAAAACTTCCAGTAACTTTTACCCATTCTCCAAGCTTTACTTGAATATCTTCACTTGTATTAAAGAAAATTCTGCAGCTGACTGAATTTGTATAATCTGTAATCATAAAGTCGCACATAAGTTTCCCGTTTTTAGTTTCTTTCATATCCAGATTAAATACTTTCCCTTCCAAAGCAACATTATCTCCAATGTTCAAGATATCAAGCATAGAAAAAGGCACAGCATCCATATCAGGAATTTTTTTCCGTCTATACCCATTATTATTTCCATTAAAATTCCCTCCATTTGAATACCCATTTCCATTCTTTACCCCAGTATTTTCATATTTAGGAAGTTCGCTAGCCTTTACCGAATTTAATTCACTTTGAGCCTTCAATTTTTCCTTGATTTCCTTAAACTCGCCATCTGTAAATTCAACTTTTATCAAATCATCAGTACATTCACAAATCTTATTTTTCAGCTCTTCCTTTACATTGGTTTTTTGAGCCTCTTCTATCAAATGACGAGATGGCAATTTCACAAATACATTATTTTCTACATTTTCCACTTCATAAGTTGCAAAAATATACTGGTATCTCTTACTTTCATCCCTATAATTCTCAATCATGAATTTTACAAATCCAGCAACATTCTTCCGTATCAATTCAGGATTAACATCTAGCTTAATTTTCAGCTTTACCCCATCTTCAAAATTTCTATAAATCATCTGTCTTAAATCCTGTATTTCCCCATGTGCAGCAAAATCATGAACCTTTACAAATATCTCCATCTCTCTCTTTTTAGAAAACAAATTAATATACTCAATCTCAAAATTTTTAATCCCGTATTTCCTGAAAAAATCATCTGATGGCCTAATCTTCAAATATTTAGCGCTCATTTTTTATTTATCCCCCTTACTTTTTTTATTTTTTATATCAAATAATCATAATTTAATATTTATTCTTAAATTTAGTTATAAAACAAATTTATTATATAATTTTTACAAAGTTTTAGCAATATAATTTTCTTGAAAACCTTGCCATTCGCAAAACTTCCAGGTATAATTAAGGTAAAGAGGTGATTTTATGAAAAATGAAAAAGAAAAAGTTATCGAATGGATAAAAAAATATTTTGAAGAAAATGGAAAAAACTGTAAAGCAGTTGTAGGAATTTCTGGTGGAACGGATTCTTCGGTTGTGGCAGCACTTTGTGTGGCAGCTCTGGGACGAGAAAATGTAATAGGAGTTCTTATGCCAAAAGGTATGCAGCATGATATTGATTATTCCAAAAAATTAGTTGAGTTTTTGAAAATAAAACATTATGAAATAAATGTGGAGAAGCCTGTAAATGACTTAAAAGAATTAATTTCGCAGCAAACGGGAGTAAATCCTGATGAATTTGATGCCTACAAGACTAATCAGCCTGCCAGAATACGGATGGCTGTGCTTTATGGAATTTCTGCCATTGTTGGTGGGAGAGTGGCTAATACTTGTAATTTGTCGGAAGATTTTGTGGGTTATTCAACAAAATTTGGAGATGCTGCGGGGGATTTTTCTCCAATTTCTGATTTTACAAAAACCGAAGTGCGAAAACTTGGATCTGAACTTGGACTTCCTGAAATGTTTTTGAAAAAAGTGCCTGAAGATGGAATGAGCGGGAAATCTGATGAGGAAAAATTGGGATTTAGCTACGAAGTTTTGGATGAATATATTAGAACGGGAAACATTTCGGATTTGAGAATAAAAGAAAAAATAGACTATTTACACAAAATAAATTTACACAAAATTTTACCTATGCCATCGTATAAAAAAGGAGAAAAATAAAATGAAATTAAAACCAATTATAACATCACTGCTTGATACAGATCTTTACAAATTTAATATGAATCAAGTAATTTTTCACAAACATACTGATTTAGTCGGAGAATATCACTTTAAATGCCGTACTCCAAATATTTTCTTTACAAAAGAAATGGTTACGGAAATAAACGATCAAATTGACCATTTGTGCAGTTTACGGTTTAAAAATGAAGAATTAAACTACTTGCGTTCGATAAGATTCATAAAGCCAGACTATGTCGAGTTTTTAAGGCTTTGGCATCCGATTAAGGATTATGTGACTACGGTTCTTGAAAATGAAGAACTTAGAGTTATTGTCTCTGGACCACTTTTTAGTGCAATGCAGTTTGAGATTTACTTGCTTGAAATTATTAACGAAGTGTATTTTAGAATGAAGTTTAATTATGATGAATTGCTTGTTTCTGCAAAAGAAAAATTAGAAAAAAAGATTTTGGATTTTAAAAATAAAAAATATAATTTTAAATTTGCTGAATTCGGCTGCAGAAGACGGCTTTCAAGAGAATGGCAGGAAGAAGTAGTGAAAAAATTATCCAGCGAAACTCAAAATATGGTAGGAACTTCCAATGTATTTTTGGCAATGAAATACAATTTAGTGCCAATCGGAACTTATGCACACGAGTATGTCCAAATGTACCAAGGAATCGACTCAATACCGCTATCTTACACAAATCATTACGCATTAAAAGACTGGTATGACGAATACAAGGGAGATAACGGGACAGCACTTACCGACACAATAACGACAGACTTATTTTTAAGAGATTTTGACAGAAGTATGGTAAATAACTACACAGGAGTGCGGCATGATTCAGGTGATCCATATATCTGGGCTGAAAAAATATTGAATCACTACGAAAAATATGGAATAGATCCAAAAACAAAGATGCTTTTATTCAGCGATTCGCTAAATTTTGACGAAGCAGAAAAAATTTACAATACATTTAAAGACAAAGTTAAACTTTCTTTTGGAATTGGGACATTTGTAACTAATGACACAAAAGAAAAACCATTAAATATTGTAATCAAACTTCAGTATGTAAATGGTAGACCAGTTGCCAAATTAAGTGATGTGGAAGGAAAAGTTATGTGTGATGATGAAAAATATTTGAAATATTTGAAGGCATCGGTAAAATTTAGGCTGGAGCGGGAAAAAGAATATTAAAAAAGTTTAAATCTGTAAATAAGCGATTATAGCAGTAAGAAATCTTGACTTCTTGTAAAAATATAAAAAAATTTTGAAATTTTATATTTAATTTATAAAAAAACGGAGAAACTTTAATGAAAAAATATAAGACAGGTTTAGTTCTGGGAAGATTCCAGACATTTCATAAAGGACATGAATACATTATAAATAAAGCTCTTGAGATATGTGACAAAGTTTTGGTATTTATCGGTTCTAGTGATAAATCTGGAACAATTGAAAATCCTTTTTCCTATGAACTAAGAGAAAAATTGATAAAAAAAATTTATAAAAACGAAATCATGGAAAATAAATTAGTAATTTCTCCACTCGCTGATTTGGGTGCTGGAAATGTTACAAAATGGGGGGATTATTTATTTTGTGAAGCAGAAAAAATTTTGGGAAAAGTCGATTGTATTGTTTATGGAGAAGAATCTAAATGCAAGAGCTGGTTTAGTGAGAAAATAAAAAAATCTGTAAATTTTATTGTAATTTCTAGAGATGACATAAAAATAAATGCTTCCACTTTGAGAGAATATATGAGAAAAAATGATTTTGAGAGTTGGAAGAAATTTGTGAATGAAAAAAATTGGAGTGAATTTGGAAAAATGAGGGAAATTTTGATTAAAATATAAAAAAATTAATAAAAAATTTTTTCCTTGCTAAATAATGTTAAATGAAATATTGAATTATTCTTGTGTATCAATTTTTATCTTTCAACTAAAAAAACTGGCTCATTATTTTAAAACGAGCTAGTTTTTTTTTGATAATTTTTAATCCTTTGCAAAATGATAGTTATTTATCACATTTCCAGCATTTGATTTTATGCAGAATTATTTTACAGAAGCTTCATAAATTTCTTTAATAGCTTCAGCCAAATCTTTGTTAAATTCATCATCACTTTGTTGTGCTGACAATCCTTCAGTTAATGCTCTTGAGAAACTTGCGATAACTCCTTTATTTTTAGCAAGAATTTCGTTTGCTTCTTTTCTTGGGTAACCTCCTGATAATGCGACAACTCTTACAACTCTTGGATGTTTTGTCAAATCTTCATAAAAGTTTTCAACTGTTGGAAGTGTAACTTTTAACATAACATTTGAAGTTTCAGGCAATTTATCAAGATGTTTTTTAATTTCATTTTTCAAAATAGTTTCACATTCTGCTTTATCAACATTGTGAATATCTACTTCTGGTTCAATAATTGGAACAAGTCCAGCTGCAATAATTTTATCTGCAACTTCAAATTGTTGATCTACAACTTTTGCAATTCCTGTTTGAGATGCTTTTTTAATAACAGAACGCATTTTTGTTCCAAAAATATGTCTTTCGTTTGCTCGGCTCAAAAGATCATCCAACCCAGGAATAGGTTTCATAACTTGAACTCCATCTTCCAATTCTTCTAGTCCTTTATCAACTTTTAAGAAAGGTAAAACTCCTTTTTCTTCCCACAAAAAGTCAGCTGTATATTTATCATCAATTTTTCTATCCATAGTTTGTTCAAATAAAATAGCTCCTACAATTTCCTTATCACTAAAAGCAGGACTTTTTATAATTCTAGTTCTCATTTTATGAATTAAATCAAACATTTCTGTATCATTAGAGTATTCACTTTCATCAATTCCATACAATTTCAAGGCTTTCGGAGTACTTCCACCACTTTGATCCAATGCTGCAATAAATCCTTTTCCGTTTCTCATTCTTTCTAATCTTTCTTTCATTATAATCTTCCTCCTAATTTTAAAACAAAACAATTTGGTTTTCAAAGTTTCTTGTTTCTATATTTATAATATCACTTTTTTGAAAAATGTCAAGGATAAATATAAAATTTTTTAAAATCAAAAAATCCTTTAATTTTCCCATTGATTAGACTTTTTTTTTATGATATAATTTTATATAATCAATTTAGGAGGAAAAAATGGGAAGACATGGTACAATAGCTGGGCGTAAGGAAGCACAGGATAAAAAAAGAGCCGCATCATTTACAAAACTTGTTAGACTTATAACAGTTGCAGCAAGAGGAGGAGAAAATCCTGAATTTAACGTTGCACTAAAACACGCAATTGAAAAAGCAAAGGCGATTAATATGCCTAATGATAACATCAACAGAGCAATTAAGAAGGGAGCAGGAACTGATGGTTCAACAGCTTTTGAAACATTGAATTATGAAGGTTATGGACCTGCTGGAGTTGCTATTATTGTAGAAGCTCTTACTGATAACAAAAATAGAACTGCTTCATCTGTAAAAATGGCTTTTGATAGAAATGGTGGAAATCTTGGAGTTTCTGGATCAGTTTCATATATGTTTGGAAGAAAAGGTGAAATTATTATTGAAAAAACAGATGACATTGATGAAGAAGCATTGATGGAAGTGGCACTTGAGGCTGGAATGGAAGATATGGAAACTTTGGAAGACAGTTTTTATATTACAACTGAAACAGCAAACTTTGATGCTGTGGCAGATGCCTTAAGAAATGCAGGATACAAATTATTAGAAGCAGATATTCAATATTTACCATCAATTGAAGTTGAAACTCTTGAAGAAAATGATTTACAAAAATTAAGAAAATTAATTGATGTTTTGGAAAATGATGACGATGTTCAAAAAGTTCACCACAATTATGCTGGAGAATTATAAAAAATACAGATATTGCGGAATTAATTTCCGCATTTATTTTTTTATTTTAAAAAAAGGAGCCATATTTTATGAAAAAAACTGGAGAAGAAACAATTACTCCAATAAAAAATATGAAAATAATTCAGCGAAATGATTTTCAAAACTTCACGCTTGATTCAGTTTTACTTTCTGATTTTGTAAAAATTAATAGGAAGACAAAAAAAATTCTTGATATTGGAACTGGATGCGGAATTATCGCTTTACTTTTGGCACAACGCTCAAAGGCACAAATTACAGGTATTGAATTGCAAAAAACAATGGCGGAAATTGCTGAAAGAAATGTTGAAAATAATAAATTTGAGAATCAAGTCAAAATAATAAATGAGGATATAAAAAATTATAAAAATATTTTTAGCCGTGATGAATTTGACACAATAGTTACAAATCCGCCATATTTTGAATTTACTGGCGACATTTCACAAATCAATGACCTGGAGCAGCTGGCAAATGCAAGACATAATATAAATTTATCACTTGAGGAAATTATAAAGATTTCTTCCTATTTATTAAAAAATATGGGCAGTTTTTCAATTGTGTTCCGAAGCGAACGGCTGGTGGAAGTTCTAGCGCTTTTACAAAAATATAATTTAGAGCCGAAAAGAATGAAGAATTGCTATACAAAATGGAATGAAAACTCAAAAATTTGCTTATTGGAAGCAATAAAAGATGCTAAGAAGGGATTTTCCGTTGAAATGCCTATTTTTGTTTATGATGAAAATGGACAAAAGAACGAATATATTGAAAATTTGTATAAAAGTTAGGACTTAAAAATTAAAAAAGAATAAAAAAATTATTATTTCCTTGCATTTTTTAACAAATACTTGTATAATAAAAGCCTGTAAAAATAACTATAAATGATTGTAATAAAAAAAATATAATGATGTTTGGGATATTCCATCTATAAAAAAAACCTTTTGGAAACACATATTATTCAAAAGGATAGTATGTTTTTTTTATTGCTTAAATTATAGAAAAAAATAAAAAATAAAAATTTTTAAGGAGGAAATGAATGCTTAATTTTTTAAATCACCTGCAATTTGGAGTAAATGAATTATTATGGCTAGGATATCTAATATTGAATTTTTCAGCAGTTGCTCTGGCTTACAGATTTTGGGGAAAAGGAGGACTGCTATCGGTTGTACCGTTGTCAATCGTTCTAGCTAACATTCAAGTTGGGAAAATGATGACTTTGTTTGGTTTTGATGGAATTACAATGGGAAATATTGCTTATGGAGGAATTTATTTGGCGTCGGATATTTTGACAGAAAACGAAGGGAAACATTATTCTAGAAAAGTGGTTTCATTAGGTTTTGCTGCAATGTTATTCACAACATTTATAATGCAAATTGTGCTAAAAGTAAAAGTTTCGCCTGATGATACAATGCAAGGTGCTTTATCAGCAGTATTTGGATTCATGCCAAGACTTGCAATTTCAAGTGTGTGTGGATTTGCGGTTTCTCAGTCGTTTGATATTTGGTCTTATCAATTTATTAGAAAATTTAGACCATCTTATAGAGATATTTGGATTAGAAACAATGCGAGTACAATGATAAGTCAAATTTTAGATAATATTGTATTTTCATTTTTGGCATTTACAGGAGTTTATCCATTTAAAACAGTAATCGGAATCATATTTTCAACATATTTATTAAAAATCGTAATTTCACTGCTTGACACACCTTTTGTGTATATTGCGACTTTATGGAAAAAACAAGGTAAAATAAGTGATTAATATTAAATTTGTTGTAAATTATTTTAAAAATAAATAAAAAAGGTATATATAACATGGAAAGATATAGTGTAATAAAAGAGAAAAATCCTCGTGAAATCGTATTATTAAAAGGGTTTAGCTGTGCTTATGGAAAGTGTGCTTTTTGTAATTACATTTTGGATAATACGAATGACGAAGAAGAGATGAAAAAAGTAAATTTTGAGGCTTTGAGTAGAGTTACTGGGGAATATGGAGTTCTTGAAGTTATAAACTCTGGGTCGGTGTTTGAGCTAAATGGTGCGACATTGGAGAAAATAAGAGAAATTTGTAATAGGAAAAATATAAAAATACTTTATTTTGAAGCATATTTTGGGTACTTAAATAGATTGAATGAAATTAGAGAATATTTTTCTGAACAAGAAGTAAGATTTGCATTCGGATTGGAAACTTTTGACAATAATTATAGAGCTAAGGTTTTGAAGAAAAATTTTATTTTAAATGAAAGAGTTTTGGAAAAATTAAAAAGCGAATATCAAATGTGCTTATTAATGATTTGTACAAAAGGACAGACGAAAGAACAGATTTTAAGCGATATTGAGCAAGGAATGAAAAATTTTAAGGAGCTAGTTGTAAGTGTATTTGTAAATAATGGTACGGAAATTGAAAGAGATGAAGAGCTTGTAGCTTGGTTTTTGACGGAAATTTATCCGAAATATAAAGATGTTCCAAATATTGAGATTTTAGTTGACAATAAAGATTTTGGAGTGTATGTTCAATAAAATTACTCGAATTTTTAACATTGAATTTTAATAAAAAAAAAGAATATGTTTTATTTATTTTATGACAAGGGGTTTTAGCCCCTTGCTAAGATTAAAAATTTATAATGGATTTATTACGTGAAAATGTGAAATAGTATGAGTTTTTAACTATTTTTTTTGGAAATGCCAATACCATTTTCAAACATATCAATTTCATTTTCCAATTCTTTTAAATCACTTCGGACATAATGGTCGTTATCGGTTCCAAGTCTAAAGGTTCTCACTAATGGCATATTTTTGTGATTTATTTCAAATAAGTATTCTTCTACAATCATTTTTGTCTTATTATTTTTATCATCATCTTCAAAATCTATGACAAGTGTTACATTTAAATCCGAGAGTTCATTAATGTCAATTTTCTTTTCATTTACAAAATAGTTTAAAATGCATTGCTTTATTACAAACTCTAGTTCCTCTTCGATTACTTCACGTGGCTTTTCGATATTTTGTGTTAAGTACAAAATAGCTTTATCTAAAAAAATCATTTTTTTATTTCCTTTCTTCTTACAATTATATTTCTTTTTCAATTATATAATAAAAATATTTTAAAAACAAATTTTTTTACTAAATTAAGTCATTTGTTAAATTTTTACGTGGTCAATTTTAAAAAAAAGTAGAAAAAAAAGCAAAAATGATTTATAATATATCGAAGTAATAATAATTTTAAGAATTTAAAATTATTAGGCTTGCTCGGAAACTACATGTATTTAGAATTTAATAAAACAAATGTTCTGAAGCAAGGAATTTTGATTTCTTGTAAAATAAAAAAGATAAGTTGCCGAACAGATCTATTGAAGTTAAAATAAATAAACGACATTGAAAAGAAAAAAATTAGAAAATGTAAAAATGAAGGCTGTAAAATTGAATAATAGTAATGTTTATAGTGGAGTGAAATTTTTGAATCTTGTAAAAAAAGGAAGAAAAATAAAAATTAGAATTTTTATAAAAGAATAGAAAAAAGAGAATAAGTAGGAGAGAATATGGCTAGAAAAATTAGTATAGAAGCCGATAGCTTGAAAAAGATATATAAAAACAGAGAAGTTGTAAAAAGTGTAAGCCTTGCGATGGAAAAGGGCGAGGTTGTGGGACTTCTTGGACCTAATGGGGCAGGAAAGACAACTACGTTTTATATGATTACAGGAATTGTAAGGCCAAATCACGGAAGAGTTATGTATAATGGGCAGGAAATTACAAACTTGCCAATGTACAAAAGGGCTAGGCTAGGGCTTGGATATTTGCCACAAGAGGCATCTGTTTTTAGAAATTTGACTGTGGAAGAAAATATAGTTTCAGTTTTGGAAATGCGTGGAGTTCCTAAAAAAGAACGTATTGCTACAATGCAAAGTTTGATTGAAGAATTTAAACTTTCACATGTTGCAAAAAGTTTAGGGTATGCACTTTCAGGAGGAGAACGAAGACGTGTGGAAATTGCTCGAACGATTTCTACAAATCCAGATTTTATTTTGTTGGATGAGCCTTTTGCAGGAGTTGACCCTATTGCAGTAGAAGACATTCAAAATATAATTATCCAATTAAAAGAAAGAGGATTAGGAGTTTTAATTACAGACCATAATGTGCGTGAAACATTGAGAATTACTGAAAGAGCATATATAATGGCTGAAGGGACAATCTTGATTTCTGGAACTGGTGAGCAAATTGCGAATGATGAAACTGCCAGAAGAGTTTATCTTGGAGATAACTTCAAGTTGGATTAGGAGGTTGATTTTTTTGAAAAATATGATTTTGACGTCATCTTTATACGAAAGTATAGGATTTGTAAAAGAATTTTTGGATAAAAATGCTAAAAGTAAAAAAATATTATTTATTCCGACAGCAACTAATGTGGAAGAATATAAGAATTATATGTATCTTACAGAGAAGGCTTTTGAGGATATTGGATATGAAGTGGACAATTTTGATATTTCTGTTTTTTCAGAAAAAACAGTGAAGGAGAAATTATCGAAGGCAGAGATAATCTTTATTTCTGGTGGAAATACATTTTATTTATTACAAGAATTGAAAAGAAAAAATTTAATTTCTTATTTGAAGGAAAGAATAGAAAATGGATTGCTTTATATCGGAGAATCGGCAGGGTCTGTAATAACAGGTCCTAATATCGAATATGCTTCTCTTGCAGACGATAAAACATTGGCAAAGGAATTAAGTGATTACACAGGAATGAATCTGATAGATTTTTATTTAGTTCCTCATTTTGGCGAAGAACCGTTTGCAGAAAGTTCTGAAAAAATAGTTAAATTGTATAAGGATAAATTAGATTTGGAATTAATAAATAATAAAGAAGCGATATTAATTAAAAATAATGATTTTAAAATATTAAAAAATAAATAAGAAGATAAATTAAGAAAGGAGAGAGGTTGTTTTTACAATCTCGGATAAATAATGACAGGAAATGAAATAAGAAAAAGTTTTGTAGATTTTTTTAAATCAAAGGAGCATAAACATTTTGAAAGTGCTTCGTTAATACCAGATGATAAAAGTTTGTTGTTGACGGTTGCTGGGATGGTGCCGTTTAAGCCATTTTTCTTGGGAGAGAAGGAAGCTCCGTTTCCAAGAATTACGACTTATCAAAAATGTATAAGAACTAATGATTTGGAAAATGTAGGAAGAACGCCTAGACACCATACATTTTTTGAAATGCTGGGGAATTTTTCGTTTGGAGATTACTTTAAAAAGGAAGCGATTGAATGGTCTTGGGAATATATAACAAAAATTTTGAAATTGGATCCAGAAAGACTTTATGTTTCTGTTTATAAAACAGACGATGAGGCTTATGAAATTTGGAATAAGGAAATTGGAGTGCCTGAAGATAGAATTGTTAGACTTGGAGAAGAAGATAACTGGTGGGCAGCTGGACCTGTAGGTTCTTGTGGACCTTGTAGTGAAATTTACTACGATACACAAAATATGGGTAAAAATAATGAAGAAATTAACTGTAAGCCAGGAGATGAAGGAGATAGATTCTTAGAAATTTGGAACCTTGTGTTTACTGAATGGAATAGACTTGAAGACGGTTCACTTGTGCCACTTCCAGAAAAAAATATTGATACAGGAGCAGGACTTGAAAGAATAGCTTCAGTTGTGCAAAAAAAAGATAATAACTTTGAAACTGATATATTTATGCCAATAATAAAAGGTATTGAAAAAGTCTTGGATATTAAGAAAGAAGAATTTGAAATTACGGTAAAAGTTATTGCGGATCATATTAGAGCGTCAGTATTTTTGATAGCGGATGGAGTTTTGCCATCAAATGAAGGTCGTGGATATATTTTAAGAAAAATTATAAGAAGAGCATTTGGTGCGGGAATCGTTGCGAAACAAAAATTAGATATTACGAAAGATGATTTGTTCTTGTATAAATTAGTGCCTTATGTTGTGGAAAATATGAAAGAGGCATATCCAGAATTAGTTGAAAAACAAGAATATATTGAAAAAGTTTTAAGACTTGAGCAAGAAAGATTTGCGTTGACATTGAAAAATGGAATTGAAATGCTAACTGAAGAAATTGAAAAAATGGATAAAGAAGGAATTAAAAAACTTTCAGCAGATGCTTCGTTTAAATTATATGATACATTTGGACTTCCGTTTGAGTTAACAGAATTAATTTTGGAAAATCAAGGGTATGAAGTTTCTGAAGAAGAATTTAACCAAAAATTAGAAGAACAAGTAAAAAGATCAAAAAATAGCAGAGTTACAGTTTCAGATATGATAAAAGATGACTTTATTGATAAATTCTTTGAAGAACACGGAAAAACTGAATTTACAGGATATGAAAAATTTGAAGATGAAGGAAAGATTTTGCATATTGCTAAAAGTGAAGGGATTTCAGGATATGAAGTGATTTTTGATAGAACGCCATTTTATGCGGAATCAGGAGGACAAGTTGCGGATACTGGAATTATTACTTCTGGAGAATTTGAAGGAAAAGTTGTAAATGTTGTGAAAAAACATGATGTATTTATTCATCAAGTAGAGATTGTAAAAGGAATTGCTCCAGCAGTTGGTGCAGAAGCAAAAATGAAAATTGATGCGGATCGTAGAAAAGATATTCAAAGAAACCATACTGCAACACATATTTTACATAAAGTTTTAAGAGAAAATTTAGGAACTCATGTTGAGCAATCTGGTTCGCTTGTGGATGATGAAAAATTGAGATTTGACTTTTCACATTATGAAGCAATTGAGCCAGAAATGATTGAAAAAATCGAAAAAGCTGTAAATGACATTATTTTGTCTAACTTGAAAGTTAAAATTGATTTTGAAAATATTGAAGATGCGAAAAAAAGAGGAGCGATGGCACTTTTCTCTGATAAATATGGAGATGTAGTTCGTGTCGTTGAAATTGACGGATATTCAATCGAGCTTTGTGGAGGTGCACATGTTAAATCTACTGGAGAAATCGGATTATTCAATATTGAATCTGAAAGTGGAATAGCTTCAGGAACTCGTAGAATTACAGCAACAACAGGACATGCAAGTTTGAAATATGTTAATAAACTTGAAGAAAAATTAAGTAAAGTTGCTGGAATGTTGAAAACTGATGGAAAAAATGTGGTTGATGTTGTAGAGAAGTACATTGCAGAAGCTAAAAATATCGTAAAAGAATATGAGCAATTACAAACTAAATTAGTAAAATATGAAATCAATGAATTACTTGAAAATGTAGATGAAATAAATGGAGTAAAAGTATTAAAAGTTGCGTTTACAAATAAAGATGTAAATGAATTAAAAGAAATCGTAGATAGAGGAAAAGAAAAACTTCAATCTGGAATTATTATTTTGGGAACAAATAATGGCGGAAAAGCGATTTTCGTAGTTGGAGTTACAAAAGACTTGATTTCAAAAGTAAAAGCTGGAGAAATAGTAAAAGTTGCGGCTCAAGTTGCTGGTGGAAACGGTGGAGGAAGACCTGATTTCGCACAGGCTGGTGGAAAAGATGGAAATGCTGTAAAAGAAGCTGTTGATAAAGCATTTGAGTTTGTAAATGAAAAATTGTAATTTATATGATTGAATAAATGCCAATTAGCAAGGGGTTTATCCCCTTGTCGAAAAATTAATTCATAATTTGAATAATAAAATTTAGAAATGAGAAAAAGATGAGAAAATTTATTGGACTTGATGTCGGAGATGTGAGAATTGGGGTTGCGAAATGCGATCCTTTGGGAATTCTTGCGACTGCTCTTGAAGTGATTGACAGAAATAAAACTGAGCCGATTTCTCGAATAAAAGAGATATTAGACGATGAAAGCACAAAAAAAGTCGTTGTTGGACTTCCAAAAAGCTTGGACGGAACTAAAAAAAGGCAAGTTGAAAAAGTTGAAGAATTTGTGGAAGAGTTAAAAAAAGAAATACCAGGAATTCAGATTATTTTTGTGGATGAGAGATACACGACAACAGAAGCGGAACATTATTTGAAAAATTATTCTAAAAAGAATGGGAAAGAACGAAGGAAAGTTGTGGATATGGTGGCAGCTTCGATAATTTTACAAAAATATTTGGATACATTAGCTTAAAAAGTCTAAATATAGAGTTTTTAACAAAAAAATAGCAAGAAGTTACCGACTTCTATAGGCGGGAGTAGTTCACTTATTTGTATTAAAGATAATTGAAATTGAAAAGCAAGTTCTATTTCTCTTTTGTAAGAAAGTTTTGCGTAAAGCAAAAGGACATGGTGTTTGATATTCTTGCTTAAAGAAACTTAAAAATAAATAAAACTTAAAGAGTAATAAAAGTATATTTATTTTAAAATTTATTAAACATATTTATAAGAATAGATATTTAAATAAAATAAAAAAAGAAAGGATGAAAAAATGCAAAATAAAAAATCACATTATATTTGGCTGCTTGTAGTTATTATTGTTCCAATTGTTATTTTAGCATTGAATAAAATAAAATTGGGGCTTGATTTACGAGGTGGAACATCAGTTGTATTGCAGGCACAGGGGAAAATTGAGCCTGATACGATGAGTAAAGTTAAAAGTATTATTGAAAGAAGGGTAAACAGTATTGGGGTGGCTGAACCTGTTATTCAGCTTAGTGGAAATGATAAATTGATAGTGGAGCTTGCGGGAATAAAAGATCCTCAAAAGGCTGTTGAATTAATTGGTACGACTGCAAAACTTGAGTTTAGAATAAAAAATAGGGATGGTTCTTATGGGCCTGTGCTTTTGGAAGGATCTGCCTTAAAATCTGCAGGGGTAACAAGAGATCAAATGGGAATGCCATCAGTTAGTTTTGAATTGAGTTCGCAAGGGGCAAATACCTTTGCTAAGATTACAAGAGAAAATATTGGAAAGCAGCTGGCAATAATGCTGGATAATAAAGAACAGTCGGCTCCTACGATTAACAGTGAAATTAGTGGAGGAAGTGGAGTTATAACTGGAAGATTTTCAATGGAAGAAGCAAATAACCTTGCAAATCTATTAAAATCAGGAGCGTTGCCTGTGGAAATAAAAATTGTTGAAAATAGAACGGTTGGTGCAACACTTGGAGTAGATTCGATAAAACAGACTGGAGTAGCTGGATTAATTGCTTTATGTGTAATTTCAGTATTTATGATTGCTATTTATAAAATACCTGGAATTGTGGCAGATATTGCACTTCTTATAAATGGAGTTCTAGTTTTAGGATTGCTTAGTGGAGTTGGAGCGGCCTTGACACTTCCTGGAATTGCAGGATTTATCTTGACATTGGGAATGGCAGTTGACTCGAATGTAATTACTTATGAAAGAGTAAAAGATGAGCTGCGGTTTGGAGAATCGCTGCATGATGCGGTGGAAAAGGGTTATGAAAATGCTTTTCCTGCGATAATTGACGGAAATATAACAACGTTACTTGTGGCGGCTGTGTTATTCTTCTTTGGAACAGGGCCAATAAAGGGATTTGCTGTAACATTGTCACTTGGTGTGGTTGCTACGGTAATTACAGGGGTATTTGTATCAAAAATATTTTTAAGATTGTTTATACAGGTGTTTAAGATAAAAAGAGAGCAGTTGTTCTGGAAAGGAGCTTTAAATAATGAAGATTAATTTGAAAGTTATTAAACATAGAAAACTTTATTTGGGGATTTCAGCGGCAATGGTTTTAATTTCACTAATTTCACTATTTACTATAAAATTAAATTTAGGTGTTGACTTTAAAGGTGGAGAATTAATTCAACTGAAATACAGTAAAAAAATAGATCAAAATGCAGTAAATAGCACGTTAAACAGTTTAATTGGGAAAATTCCTCAAATGAAGGCAAAAAGAGTACAGTTTTCTGATACGGATAATACAGTTATTATAAGAACTGAGCAAATGAGCGGTACTCAAAAAGCAAAAGTAATGTCAGAATTAAAACAAAATACTGGAAAATTTGAAGTTGTAAAAAATGAAACTGTAGGTGCGGTAATTGGTAAGGAATTAACAGCAAATGCATTTCAAGCGTTATTGATAGGAAGTATATTGATTATTATTTATATTACAGTAAGATTTGAGTTTATTTATGCAATAGCGGGAATTGTGGCATTAATTCACGATGTTATTATTGCTTTTGGGATTATTACAATGCTTAGATATGAAATAGATACTCCATTTATTGCGGCAATTCTTACAATTTTGGGATATTCCATTAATGATACGATTGTCGTATTTGACAGAATTAGGGAAAATATTAAGAAAAATAGATCAGGAAGAAATAAAGTTTCAATGTCATTTGGTGAAATAATAGAAAAATCTATAAATCAAGTATTTACAAGATCGATTTATACTTCATTGACTACTTTATTTTCTGTAATTGTACTTCTTATTCTTGGAGGAGATACGTTAAAGACATTTAGTATGACATTGTTTGTGGGAATGTTAGTTGGAACGTATTCATCAGTATTTGTAGCAAGTCCTTTGGTTTATATCATGAAAAAAGGTAAAGATGAGCCAAAAGCTAAAGATACTACAAAACATTCAGGAAAAACAGTAAATGGATATGATGAAAAGGATAAAGTTTTAGTTTAGTTAAATTGTTTGAAAGATAGGATAAAATAAAAAATAAAATGATAAGTTTAGAAGGTGAAATGAAAAATGCGATGCTGGGCAGAAATAAATATAAATAATTTGTATAGCAATATTGATGAAATTGAGAAAATTGTGCCTAAAGAGAAAATAATAGCGGTAATAAAGGCAGATGCTTATGGGCATGGAATGTTAAAAATCTGTGACGCTTTAATAAAAAAGGGAATTAAGAATTTTGCTGTGGCGACAAGTGATGAAGCACTGAAAATAAAGGAACTTCATAATGATATTATGGTGCTGATATTAGGACCTGTGGAAAATGAATATATGGATCTCATTGCTGACAAGAAGATTTATTTTATGGTGACAGATTTTGAAGAAATAGAATTTTTGGAAAAAACTGGAAAAGAAAACGGGAAAACTGTGGACGTGTTTATAAAGATAGATACAGGAATGGGACGTGTAGGATTTCAAGAAAGCGAAGTGGAACAATTAAATAAAATTCTTAAAAATGTAAAACATATTAATCCAATAGGAATCTTTTCGCATTTTTCATCATCTGACAGCGACAAAGAATATACAAAATTGCAGGAAAGAAAATTTAAAGCAATGTGTGAAAAAATATCAAGTGGGATACCATCAATACGATACAGACATCTGCACAACAGTTTTGGAACTTTAAAATTTCAAGAAAGCATACAGGATTTTGTGAGAGCGGGAATTATAATTTATGGAGGAGTTACAGATAAGGAAACTGCACCGTATAAATTTAAGTCTGTAATGTCTCTTTTTGCTAAAATAAGCTATATAAAAACATTAAAGGAAGACAGCTTTATAAGTTATGGAAATACTTATCTTGGAAAAGCTGGGGAAACTTATGCGACTGTTTCCATCGGGTATGCTGACGGAGTAAGGCGTGATTTGTCAAATAAAGGTTATGTTTTTTATAAAGGACATAAATGTAAAATTGCAGGACGTGTTTGTATGGATCAGCTTATGATTTTACTTCCTGATGAATTAAAGGATGAAGCTAAAAAAGGCGATGTTGTGGAATTTTTTGGTGAAAATATAAGTGTTGTGGAAGTTGCTGAATTGTGTGGCACTATTTCGTATGAGATTTTATGTGGAATAAGTCAAAGGGTGCCTAGAATTTATGTAGAAAAATAGGAGTAAAAAAATGATACTGGATATTGGATTTGTAGTTTTGCTGATAATATTTATGTTTCTTGGGTACAGGAGAGGTTTTTCGCTAGAATTTTTTAATATGTTTAAGTATATTTTTATTATTTTTATAACAAATTATGTTTATAAATTTTTTCTGGATTCAGAGGGAATTAAGTCTCAAAATCAGTTGAAAGTATTTATTGTAATCGTCGCAATCCAATATCTTGCCTATTCTGCTATTTTGATAATTAATAAAAAGTTTTTAAAGAGTATAAAAATAAATAAATTTGATAAATTATCTGGAATGATATTTGGAATAATGAAATTGTTTTTTGTTGCAATTATTGTATACATTGTAGTAATTGCAGGCTCTCTAAAAAGTAAAAGCATAAAAAATGCAAGGAATAAAAGTATTTGCATTAAGATTATGACAAAATATGCACTAAGGTTTACGGATTCTTTTCCTGGATTTATAGAAAATGATGTGAAAAGATATGTTATAAGTCAGCGGGAAAAGGAAGTAATAAATGATGTTTTACATGATTATGAAAATCCAGAACCAGATAAATTTGAAAAATCAAAAGAGATTAATTAAAATAAATAAAAAGATTTATGAAAAAAATGGAATACAAAGAAAAATAAAAAAGGAAAATTGATAAAAATGAAAATAATTGACAGGTATATTTACAATTCACTTATTTTGCCGTCATTGTTTGGAATTAGCATATTTACATTTATTATGATGTTAAATGTTGTAATGGAAGTTATGGAGCGTCTGTTTGCAAGTGATTTGCCGTTTATATCCATAATAGACTATCTATTTTATGCAATGCCAGGAGTTCTTGTGCAGACAATACCGATGGGAGCGTTTCTTGGAGTAATGCTTGTCTATGGCGGACTTTCAGAAACAAATGAGATTGTTGCAATGGAAGGTTCTGGAATAGGGCTTTTTAGAATACTTAGACCAGCATTTATTTTTGGTGTAGTGTTAACATTGATTGGATTAGGACTTGAAATTTATGTAAATCCCCGTGCCTTGGAAAATATAAATGCTCAGACAAAGCAGGTGCTTGCTTCAAAGCCTAGTTCACTGACGGAAGAAAAAGTATTTCTGACAAATGAAGAAAAGGGATTTGGTTTTTATATTGATGAGGTAAATAATGAAGCGGCAACAGCAAAAAACTTTCTAATAATAAATAAACGTGGGGATAACCATTATCCAATAGTTTTTTTGGCTGAAAATGCAAGATTTGATCCAGGAATCATAAATTTGAGCAAAGTAAAAGGGTATGCTTTTGAAAAAGATGGCAGCAATCAAGTTTCAGCTGAGTATATGGAACAGGAAATACCTATTACTACTTTTTTTAGAGAAAGCAAGAAGGAAGTGAAAAAAAGCCGTAAGGAAATGAATATAAAAGAGTTAAATAAATTTTATAAGGAAAATATAAACAAGCCTGGAGAAAAGGAAACAGCTTTAAAGGCACAGGTAGAAATTTACCAAAGGCTTATAGGTCCGCTAGCAAGTACATTTTTATGCTGGCTTGGAGTGCTTCTTTCAGTTGGGCATAGAAGAAGTGGAAGAGGAATAAGTTTTGGTGTAAGTTTAATCGTTATATTTGGTTATATAGGAATGGCAAGTTATGCAAAAATTATGGTGCTGAAGAATAATGTACCTGCAAATATTGCAATGTGGGTTCCTAATTTTGTTTTATTTATATTGTGTATATATTTCTCAATAAAGAAATATAGAGGAAAATAACGAAGGGAGGAGTATGAACAAATTAGACAAGTATATAATTTCAAATTATGTAAAAAGTTTCCTTTTGGGTATGATGATGTTTTTTTTGATTTTCTTATTAGCAGAAAGTATCAGCTTGACAGGATGGATTATGGATGGAAAGCTTAAAGGCCACGATGCCATAAAGTATCTGAGATATGGAACACCTGAAATTATAACAAATACTGCTCCTCTTGGAGTATTGCTGGGAAGTCTGCTGTGTATAAGCAAGATGGCAAAACAGCTGGAAATTGCCGCAATGAAAACAAGTGGAATAAGTTTTGCAAGAATAGCGTTATTTCCTATGATTTTTTCATTTCTTGTAAGTATGGGAGTATTTTGGATAAACTATGACATATTAGGGAAATCAAATACTAAGAAAGAAAATTTAAAGTCCCTTAAAATTGATAATAAGGAGCCTGTAAGGGCGCAAAAGAAATTCGTTTTCGTAAAAATTGATAAAAAGACAGTTCTGTATAGTGAAAATGTAAATAAAAATACTGGAACAATGGAATATATTGAAATTTTTAAATTTGAAAAGGGATTTAGTAAAATCAGCAAGATATATACTTCGCCATTTGCAAAAATTAATCCGAAAACAAATGTATGGACTTTTAAAGATTTAAAGGAATATGACAGCAGGACTAATTTAACAAAGCCTGCGGATACAAAGAAATTCAGGTTTGTTGCAAGTATGGAAGATGTCCTGGCAAGTCCAGTAAAGGCTAAAAATTTGACAATGCCTGAATTACGTGAGAAAACAGTCTATTTTACAAGGGTCGGAGCAGATTCCTTAAATTTAAGAATAGAATTTTATTATAGAATATCTTTTGCATTGTCATCATTTGTCATGTGCTTAATTGGACTTTCACTTGGAAGTAGATATGTAAGGGGGGGAGCTGCGTTAAATATTGGATTATCTGTAATAATAGGTTATGCCTATTACGGTATCAGCACGATTTTGCGTTCAATGGCAGTTGCAGGCACAGTTCCAATTTATGCGGCTTGCTTTATTCCGTTAATTGTATTTTTTGTAGTTGGAATAAAATTATTTAGAGATTCGGAATATTAATATGTAGTATTATTTTTTTATTTAATACTGTTTCATGTGCAAACAGTGGACTCTTTGCAAAGGGTCAGAAACTATTGTTAGCATATAATATAAAATATAATTCTGTTTTTAAAATAGAGTTTAGTGTAAAATAAGGATTGAGAGAGGATTGAAATGATAGAAAAAATAAGGACAAATACTGGAATAGAAGTTATTTTTGATAAATTAGAAAGTATTTCTACTTGTTCAGTTGGTGTATTTGTAAAAACAGGATCACGGGATGAAAGTGATACAGAAGAAGGAATTTCACATGTTTTAGAGCATATGATCTTTAAGGGGACTCCTAATAGAAATTATTTTGAAATTTCAGATGAGATTGATTATCTTGGGGCGAATGTGAATGCGCATACGACAAAGGAGGAAACTGTTTTTTATATAAATGCCTTGACACAGTTTCTGGGAAAATCTGTTGATATTTTGTTTGATATTGTTATAAATTCTACGATTGATGAAAAGGAATTGGAAAAGGAAAAGGATGTAATTGTGGAAGAAATTAAAATGTATAAGGATTCGCCAGATGACCTGGTATTCGAGATGAATTATGCAGATTGCATAAATGGGCAGTATGGAAAGCCTATTATTGGGACAGAGGCAAGCGTGAAGGGATTTACAGCAGAGGAAATCAGAAAATATTACAGGGAAAGATATACTAAGGATAATATTTTAATTGTTGTTTCTGGAAATTTTGATAAGGATGAAATTATTCAGAAAGTAGATGAATATTTTGGAAAGCTGGCTGATAAGAAGGTTAATAGACGTGAGAAGACAGAGTTTTCATTTAATGCTGGAAAAAGAGTTGTTTCAAAGGATATAAATCAAGTTAATATTTGCATTTCACATCAAAGTGAAGATTATAACAGTGAAAATAAAATATATACTGATATTTTAGCAAATATTATCGGCGGTTCAATGAGTTCTAGACTTTTTCAGGAAATTCGTGAAAAAAATGGGCTTGCATATTCTGTTTACACATTTAATCAGTATTACCTTTCTGGAGGTTTGACATCAACGTATATTGGGACAAATCTGGAAAATTATGAAAAGGCAATAGAAATAACACTTGCAGAATTTAAGAAATTACGTGAAAGTGGAGTAACAGAAGATGAACTTCAAAAGGCAAAAAATAAATATATGAGCCGAATTGCATTTTCAATGGAAAATCCACGTTCAAGAATGGGAATTTTGGGAAATTACTATATTAGAAAAAATGAAATATTAGATGCAGAAAAGATAAAAAATGAAGTAAATTCAGTAAAACTTGAAGATGTGAATAATTTTGCAAAAACTGGATATTTAACAGAAAATATTACGGTTCTTGGAAATATTAAAAAGTAAGGTAAAGTTAAAAGGAATTTATGATAATTAAAAAATAGGGTTAGGAGAAGAGAATGTTTCAAAGTCAAAGAATAATTGAAGATCTGAAAAATAATATTTTTCGTATGGACAAAATGATTTTACTGATAGTTTATGCACTTGTGACAATTAGCACAGTATTTGTATATAGTGCGACAAGACAAAGCGGAATGGTTGGTAAAAATATTTTATGGATTGTTATAGGGACAATATTGATGTTTATTATAGCCGCATTTGATTATAGACATATAAAGCTGTATATTTGGCATATTTACGGAATTGGGGCAATATTGCTGCTGCTTGTACGTTTTGCAGGAAAAAAGACTCTTGGAGCGCAACGTTGGATTGCACTTGGGCCATTTCAGCTGCAGCCGTCGGAATTTGTGAAGGTGATAATTATTCTAGTTATTGCCTACTGGATTGTAGAAAAATATAAAAATGGAATTAACAACTTAAAGGATATTGTTGGTTCAATTCTGCCAGCAATGCCTCTTATATTGCTTATTTTAATACAGCCTGATCTGGGAACGACATTAATAACAATTTCTGCATTTTTATTTATGATTTTTCTGTATGAAGCAAATATGAAGCCAATCTGGATAATAGGAATTGTAGTAATGTTATCAGTTTATCCAGTTTATAGATTTGTACTTAGCAGTTATCAAAGGGATCGTGTAGAAACATTTTTACACCCTGAAAAGGATAAAAAAGGAAGCGGATGGCACGTAATCCAGTCAAAAATTTCAGTTGGAGCAGGAGGTGCATTAGGTAAGGGAGTGTTACAGGGAAGCCAAAGCAGATTGGAATTTCTTCCTGAAGCGCAGACGGATTTTATTTTTTCAGTATTATCTGAAGAAATGGGATTTTTTGGATCCACACTAGTCTTACTTCTATATTTCGGATTAATTTTGGAAATAATGAGGATTACCCGAATTATACAGGACAGTTTTGGCAGGCTTATACTGTATGGCTTGGCAGGTGTAATATTTATGCACGTAGTTGTAAATGTAGGAATGACAATTGGACTTGTGCCAGTTACAGGAAAACCCCTATTGTTCATGAGCTATGGAGGAAGTTCATTTTTAGCTTCGTTTATTATAATAGGAATAGTGGAAAGTATAAAAATTCATAACAATAAATAATTTAAAAAATGGGAGAAATTTTTGGAAAAGAATGAAATTATTGTAAATTCTGAAATGGAAGGGATGAGGCTGGATAGATACTTGAGGAAAAGTTTTAAAAATGAGCCGCTTAGCAGGATTTTTGGTGCAATAAGATCTGGGGATGTAAAAATTAATGGGAAAAAGTCGAAGGAAAATTATCGGCTGTTATTAGATGATAAAATTACAATAAAGAATTTATCAATGGGAAATATTAAAAAAAATGAGAAAATAGAAAATAAAATAAAAAAACTGCAAATTTCTCAAAATGATCTTGAAAAATATAAAAAAATGGTTATTTTTGAAAATGAAGATTTTTTTATTGTAAATAAGGCAGAAAAAATCCCGATGCATAAGGGAACAGGGCATAAATATGGACTCAGTGAAGTTTTTAAAAAAATTTATAAAAGTGAGAATATTAATTTTGCAAATAGAATTGATTTTGAAACATCGGGGCTTGTTATCGGATGTAAAACATTGAAGTTTTTGAGATATATTTCTGAAAAAATTAGGGAAAATGAAGTTCATAAAAAATATTTTGCGATTGTTCATAATGGAGAATTTAAAAATAAAAAAGATTTTAAAATTGAAAATTATTTGACAACGGCTGAAAATAGGGTTATTGTTTCTGAAAATCCTGTTTCAAGGGAATCTAAAAAAAGCATTACTTATTTTAAATATATAAATATTGATAAATTGAAAAATCAGAAAAAAATATTGGATTTACTGGGGAAAAATAAGGATGTTTCGCTTTTGGATATTGAGCTGATCACTGGGAGAAAGCATCAAATTAGGGCTCAGCTGGCTGATAAGGGACTTTTCATAGTTGGAGATAAGAAGTATGGAATAAAGGATGGGAGTGACAGATTTTTTCTCTGCTGCTATTTTCTTTCGTTTGATGAATATAAATTTTCGATTTTAGATAGAGTATTTTTTTAGGAGTGTATATTTTTCAAATTTTATTCTAATAGAAATGATGTATTATATAATAGTATTATAACACCTGTTATTTAGGTTTATGCTCAAACTATATTAGTGTCAAATAAAATTATATTATTTTTCATTTTGGTAATGAATTTATTGTGTAAGGAGTTAAAACTTCCTTGTTTCAAAGTGATAAATATGATTTGTGTTTTTTTATCGGATTTACTGTAAATATATTTGAGTAAAGGAGTTATAATTTTTAAGTTTAATTTTAAAATAACTTTGTTATAAAAAATAAAATTTTTGAGAGGTGAAAAAAATGGGTTTGTTTTCAAGCAGAAAATCAAAAAAAAAGTATGTTACGCTTACATCTAAGTCAAAATTGACAGTGGATATTGTGGATGACAATAAGTGGAAAAAATGTAATCAATGTAATGAAATCATTTACAATGAGGATTTGAAAAATAATCTGAACGTATGTCCAAAATGTGGAAATTATTTTAGGCTTACAGCATTTGAAAGAATTGAACTTTTGATTGATGAAGGAACTTTTATAGAAGAGGATATGACGCTTAATTCTAAAAATGTGTTAAATTTTCCAGGATATGAGGAAAAGTTGGAAACATCACGTGAACGAAGCCGTATGCTGGATGGAGTTATAAGCGGAACTGGAAAAATTAATGGAATAGAAGTTAGTATTGCTGCGATGGAATTTAGCTTTATGGGCGGAAGTATGGGTTCTGTTGTTGGAGAGAGAATTACAAGGGCAATGGAACGTGGACTGAAAAGGAAAATACCTGTTGTGGTAGTTTCAAGTTCAGGAGGTGCTAGAATGCAGGAGGGGATTTTATCACTTATGCAGATGGCAAAAACTTCAGGAGCAGTTAAAAAATTGAATGAAGCTAGAATTCCGTTTATTTCTGTACCTGTTGATCCAACTACCGGTGGAGTTACGGCTTCCTTTGCAATGCTTGGAGATGTGATTATAACTGAGCCAAATGCTTTTATTGCTTTTGCAGGACCTAGAGTTATTGAGCAAACTGTAAACCAGAAATTGCCGAAGGGATTTCAAAGGGCAGAATTTTTATTGGAACACGGAATGGTTGATATAATTTCAGAAAGAAAAGACTTGAAAACAACGATTTACAGAGTATTGGAAAAATTAGTGTAAATTTAAAAATTTTTCAAATGAAAGGATAAAAAAGATGAGTATAAAAGATGAAATTAAGGAATTGGAAGAAGCAATATCGGAATTAAAGGCATTTTCAGCTGAAAAAAACATTGATTTTTCTGCTCAGATTACAGAACTTGAAAAAAAACTGGAAAATAAATATAAGGATTTTGAGGAAAATGAAATGGATGCCTGGAATAGAATCCAAATTTCAAGAAATCCGCAAAGACCGTATACTTTAGATTATATAAATGAGCTGACACAGGATTTTGTGGAACTTCACGGTGACAGGTTATCTAAGGATGATCATGCAATTGTCGGTGGACTTGCAATGATTGATGGATACAAAATAATGGTAATCGGGCATCAAAAGGGAAGAGATATTGATTCAAACCTTTACAGAAATTTTGGTATGGCAAGTCCTGAAGGATATAGAAAGGCATTGAGATTAATGAGAATGGCAGAACGTTTTAAATTGCCGGTTTTAACATTAATTGACACAGCTGGAGCTTATCCTGGAATAGAAGCCGAAGAAAAAGGGCAAGGTGAAGCTATTGCTAAAAATCTTGAAGAAATGTTTGGACTGCGTGTGCCGATTGTGTCGGTTGTAATTGGTGAAGGTGGAAGTGGAGGAGCATTGGGAATTGGAGTTGCTGATTCTATTTTGATGCTTGAAAATAGTGTATATTCAGTTATTTCTCCTGAAGGATGCGCTTCAATCCTGTTTAATGATTCAACAAAAGCGCCAGAAGCTGCTAGAAGTTTAAAAATGGATGCAATCAGCTTAAAAAGTTTAGGGATTATAGATGGAATTATAAAGGAGCCGCTGGGAGGAGCGCACAGAAACCTTGAAGAAATGGCTCAAAACTTGAAGGCTGCAGTTGTAGAGGAATTCAAGAGAATCGATAAATATTCGTTACGTGAATTATTGAGAAAAAGATATGAAAAATATAGAAGAATAGGAGATTTTTTTGAAGAGTAATTTTTTAGAGAATTAAAGTCAGTAGATTTATTATCATACTGAACCATATTAGAAAAAAGAAGACATGTTTTATTTGTTTTATTGCAAGAGGTCAAAACTTTGTTAAACAGAGTCTATAATAAATTTACTATTCTGAGGAAATAACGTTAGAAAGGGGCCAAGGCCCCTTATTTTAAAATAAAAAATTATTTTATTCTTTATTTTTTAAGAAAAACTTTTTTCCAAAATGATACAAAAAATACGAAAATTTAAAGTTCAAAACTCCAATGCCAGTTGCTAAAATATTTGTTAAAACGTGATTTGGGAAGTATTTTTGGCTGATTTTTCCAACAATAAACATTCCAAGGCAAAAGATTGCCATCCGCTTTAAATATTCTAAATTTCCCCGTAATTTAGGCTTATCTTGAAAAAATAGAATTTTTTCCACGCCGTTTATAAGTAAATTTATATTTATTGCCGAAATTACTGCTCCAACTAAGTAACCGAAATAAAGTTCAGAATAGTTGAAAAATATTCCTAAAAGAGGGAAAAATATCATAGTAAAAATTGAGATAATGTATGCACTTTTTATATTTTCAGGCATTTTTTCCAGCATTTCTGTATTTCCTTTCTTTCCTTTTGTATTAAAACTTAGAAATTATTTTATATTATTTATTTGCTTTATAAGCGACCAGTATCCTGAAATAGCCCCTAAAATAAGAAAAATAATCAGGACAATTGGCTGATCCGTTTTAAATAAATATTTTTTCAAAAGCAAATAAAAACCGAGCATAATCAAAATTGGCAGAGCAAGAATATAAACCATATTCGTTGCAAGGGCAAAATATTTCATAATCTTATTATTTCTTTTATTTTTTACTGCCTTGTCATTGTTATGCCTTCCGAGTTTTTTTTCTATTTCAAAAAGTCTTTGTTTTCTTTTTTCTTCTTCTTTTATTCTTTCTTCTTCAGTTGAATCATTTTTTTTGTTTTCTTCATTTTCAATTTTCATAAGTTACCTTCTTTTTTATTTTATAAAATAGCCTATACTAAATTCGTTATATCTAAGTTGAGAAAATATTAGTTTTATAATTTTTTCAGGATAAAAAATATTCGGCTTTCTCCAAATTCAGGGTTTGAGGCGGTATCGAATATTTCAAAGCCTTTATTTTGGACAGTTTTTATAATCCATTCTGGGTCATAGATAAATTTTTTCTGAATTTCATTGTATTTTCTAAATAGATTGTCGTTTTCATTTTCACGGATAAATAAATCTATTTCTATCAGATGTTTTCTTTTGGATAGTTTCTCATGCCGCCAGATGCTTGTGTATTCCGGCTCTTCATCTAGAAAGATGTCATTTTCAAATATTTCTTCAAAAATATCTTCAGTTACAGCATCAAAAATTAAGAATCCATCTTTTTTTAAATTTTTATTACATTTTTCAATAAATTTCAAAAATTCCTTTTCATCCTTTAAATAATTTACCGTATCAAAATTGCAGACAATATAGTCGGCTTGATATAAACTGCCATTTTTATTATTTTCAAAATCTACAGTATTTTCAAAATTTATAATATTTTCTTTAACAAGTTTGTACTTATCTTTTCCAAATTTTTCTTTACCTAATTTTTGTCCATTTAACCTTTTTTTTTCTAATTTTTTTTCTGCAACTTCCAGCATTTTTTCAGACAAGTCCACTCCAACAACAGAAAATCCATCTTCAAGAAACCGTAAAATAAATTCTCCAGTTCCACATCCTAAATCTAAAATAGTTCCTTTTGTTTTTATAAATCTCTTTAAAAAATTATACCATCCATCGTAATCTACATATTTCATAAAAATATCATAAATTTCCGCAAATTGCTTGTGCATAGATCAGCTCCATTTCATCTTGTATTTTTTCTTTTTATATTTTAAATTTCATTTACATTATACTTTAAATAATATAATTTTACAAGTTTATAAATTTAGAGAAAAATGACTGAAGAAAAGTTTATGTTTAATCGTTTTCTTCTATAAATTTATGAGTTTTAAAAATTCTTTCCATTTCTTTTTTAAATGTTGGAGATCCGACTAAATCATATTGTTTTTGTGTAGGCTTCTTGCATACTGCCGCATAGTAAAATTCATGGATTTTATCTTTTTTGCCATTAATATCACGAAGCCCTGCTTCACCTAGCGTTTCGTTAAATTGTTTAATTATATTTTGGACTTCAGTTAAAGTATGTGGCATTTTTTTGCCATCTTTTATATAGCTTTCTTCCATGATCATAGATCCAATTGGAATACATGCATCCACATCTTGTCCATCTTTATTATAAAATCTTCCCCATTCTTCTTCAGACATAAAAAGCACGCCTCTTTCATCTCTGTAAGGTTCTGCTATTCCAAAGGCTGAAAATGCCAATAATCCCAATAAAATAAGTTTTTTCATTTTAAATCTCTCCTTTTTTTATTATTTGTCAAAATTTATAAATCGCATTAATACAATATTTTTCGATTTTAATTTTACTGTGTTTTCTAAGATAATTATACTATATCTTTCCTAAAATTCCAAATATTCAGCTTTAAAAAATTTATTTTTCAAAAAACTATTGCTAAAAGTCAAAAAAAAATATACAATATAAACATTATAAATACTTTATTTAAATAAAAAAAATGAATATAGAAGGAGAAGATATGAGATTATCGAAAGCATTTTTAAAAACATATAAGGAAGCACCAAAAGAGGCAGAAGTAATAAGTCATAAATTGATGTTGAGAGCTTCTATGATTAGACAGTTGACAAGAGGAGTTTATAGCTATTTGCCATTGGGATACAAGGTTTTGAAAAAAATTGAGAATATTGTTAGAGAGGAAATGGATAGAGCTGGGTCACAGGAAATTTTAATGCCAGTGTTGCAGCCAGCTTCGTTGTGGGAAGAGTCTGGGAGATGGTTTGCTTATGGTTCAGAACTTATGAGAATGAAGGATAGAAATGAGAGAGAATTTGCGTTGGGACCTACGCATGAAGAAGTTGTTACGGATATTGTTAGAAATACAATTACTTCGTATAAAGAATTGCCATTTAACTTGTATCAAATTCAGACAAAATTTAGAGATGAAATGCGTCCAAGATTTGGTCTTATGAGAGGAAGAGAATTCTTAATGAAAGATGCCTACAGTTTCCATTTAACAAAAGAATCGTTGGATGAAGAATTTTTGAATATGAAAAATGCATATTCTAGAATTTTGGAAAGAATGGAATTAAAATTTAGGGCGGTTGATGCGGATTCTGGTTCGATTGGAGGAGATGCTTCAAATGAATTTATGGTACTTGCTGAAAACGGAGAAGACGATATTTTATACAGTGACTCATCAGATTATGCTGCAAATGTTGAAAAAGCAACGAGTATCATTGAATTGAAGGAAAGTTCAGAGGAAAAATTGCCAAAAGAATTGATTGAAACGCCTAATACTAAGACAATTAAGGAATTGTCAGAATTTTTGAATATTCCAGAGGAAAAAACTGTTAAAGCGGTTATGTTGAAGGAAGTGTTGGAAGATAAAGTAAATTATGTATTGGCACTTATTCGTGGAGATTTAGATGTAAATGAAATTAAATTGAAAAATGCAGTGAATGCTTCGATGGAATTGGAAATGATGACTGAAGAAGAATGCGAAAAATTTGGGATTGTTCCTGGATTTGCGGGATCTTATGAGAAAAAAGAAGGACTTACAGTTGTTATTGATGAAACTGTAAAATATGTGAGAAATTTTGCATTGGGAGCAAATAAAAAGGATTATCATTTTATTAATGTTAATTTGGAAGATTTGCATTATGATGTAGTTGCTGATATTAGAACGGCTAGAGCAGGAGATATTTCGCCAGACGGAAAAGGTGTATTAAAAATTGCTCGTGGAATGGAAGTTGGACATATTTTTAAATTGGGAGATAAATATTCAAAAGCGTTAGATGCAAAAGTTTTAGATGAAAATGGTAAACAGCAAGTAATCCAAATGGGATGTTACGGAATTGGTGTTTCAAGATTGATGTCGGCTGTAATTGAGCAAAAACACGATGATTTCGGAATTATTTGGCCAAAATCAATTGCACCGTATATTGCAGATGTGATTATTGCTAATATGAAAGATGAAACTCAAGTAAATGTTGCTGAAAGAATTTATGAGGCGTTGAAAAATGAAAATATAGATGTTGTTTTAGATGACAGAAATGAGAGAGCAGGATTTAAGTTTAAAGACGCTGACTTAATCGGATTCCCGCTTAAAATTGTAGCTGGAAAAGGTGCGGTTAATGGAATTGTGGAAGTTAAAGATAGAGCAACTGGAGAAAGCGTTGAGGTTAAGGTTGAGGAAGTTGTTAATTTTGTGAAAGAGTTTTTGGTGAAATAATTCAAGTATACTCATTTGAGTGGAATTTGATTTAAAAATTTAAAAATAATAAAAAAGATGACTTTAGATTAATCTTTCTGAAGTCATCAATTTTTTTCATTAAGTAAAAATTATTTACCAAAATAAGCTATTGCTTCAATTTCTACTAGTACTCCCTTTGGTAATTTATCTACAGCAAAAGCAGATCTTGCTGGATATGGTTCAGTAAAATATTCTGCATAAATATTATTTACTGTCACAAAATCATCAATATTGTCTAATAATACAGTTGTTTTTATAACATTTCCTGTTGACAATCCATTGTTTTCTAAAATTGCCTTTAGGTTTTCAAGTACTTGTCTTGCCTGATCTTCAACTGTAACAGCTTCAACTTTCTGATTTTCAGGATTAATTGCAATTTGTCCTGAAATATACAAAAAATCTCCAGCTTTTCTAAATGCTGAATAAGGACCAACTGCTTCAGGTATTTTTTTCATTTTTTCCTCCTAAATTTTTATATTTTTAAATTTTTACAATTTCATTTTATCATATTTTTTCAATATTAAAAAGAGATTTATCAATTTTTTTGACATTAAATTATTTTATTCTGGTGAATATCCAAAATTTAATAAATATCTCCAGCTTTCTCCCGGTACTTTCGCAAATCCAAAGTAAATCGGTATTGTCAAGGCTTTTACTCCAATTCCGAATTTATAACTTTCCTTCACGTCATTGCCAAAACTGTAACTTTTTCCAGAAATATTTGATCTTGAATAAGTTGTATCCAAATATACAAGGTTTGATAAATTATATTGAGCTTTTAACTTTCCTGTAAAAATACTTCCGCCACGAATTTTGTCAGCCGGCATTCCTGCAAATTCCAATGAATTATCAGCAGTTCTTATTCCTCCCATTTTGGGCTTGTATGTTTCAGGAATGTCTTTTCCGTAAGATGTCAAATAGGCTATTCCAGGAGTAATCGTTACTTTTTCGCCAATTGGAATATTAATTTCTCCGCCTGCATACAGTGAGTTAAAGTTAGCATGCTTTGAATTTGCCAATGTGTAATTTGAAAATAGGTAAATTCCTTTTGTTGCAAAGTTAAGGCTGTCTCTTGTATCGTAATTTAGCTTTGCTTCAAAATACGGAAATGGTTTTCTCACATTTTCAGCATTATTTTCATGTTTTTCCACATCTGATATCTGATAACCTCCACCAATTGAGAATAGCAGATTTTTATACACTTCTACACCTATTCCCGTTCCAATTTTAAATCTTCTGTTTTCAAAACTGAAATATCCATTTCTATATTTTTGATTTTCAATAATATCACGTTTATATTCAAATTCTCCATAAATTATTGCCTTTGAATTTTTTCCAAGCTCTGCGGTTGTTCTTCCTTTTGCTCCATATTCATTTGCAACTGTTCCACTTACTGAATATCTGACATTTGTATTATTTATAAGCTTGCTTCCTTGGAAACCTACATTTACAGTAGCCAAATCCTCATTATTTATATTTCCTGAAAGCGTTAAATAATCGCTTGGTTTTTCCTGAACATTTATTATAAGGTCGTTATCCTTCACTTCATAATAAACAGTTGTAAAATCACCATTTTGATAAATATTATTAACAATCTTTTCCATATCCAGCCTTGTTAAAGTTCCAAGCTTTTTAGGAAAAAATTTATCAAAATATGCTCTTGTATATTTTTTATTTCCATCAATTACAATTCCGGTAATATTATATTCATCCTTCCAAGTCTGCCTAAATTCTTTTCGTTTTTCCTCTAATTTTTCATAAAGCTCAGGGTTTGATAATTTTCTGATTTCGTTTATATTTGCCCTTGCCACAGCCTCCCCAGCCGCAATAATATCTTTAACTTTTAAAAAATCATAAGCTTCAAACTTTTCCAAGTCAGGTTTCATATACAAGTCAAGCATCCGGATTTGCCGTTCAACTTCCTGTCTTCCTGCAATCGTTGTTGCATCTGAAATTACATCAATCAGATTCATTTTCGATTCATCCCTTTTTGTAAATCCATCTCCCACATTTACTCCAATTGTATAGTCAGCTCCAAGCACCTTTACATCTTGAACTGGCAAGTTTCGCACTACTCCGCCATCAATGTAAAGTCTTTTTCCATCTCGTATCGGAGCAAAAACTGATGGAATTGACAGGCTTTCCCTTATTGCTGTTGCAATCGACCCTTTATCAATCATTACGCCTTCTCCAGATTCCAAATCAGTCGCAACTGCCGCAAATTTTCTTGGGAATTTTTTAAAATCTTCAACTCCCAGCGCACCGTAAAAAAGTTCATTTAATCTCTGGCTAGCTGTCTTTCCGCCAACAACCCCGCTTGGTAATTTTGGCATAAAGTTTTTTATCGGAATTACCGTACTATTTTTATCTTCAATCGAGTTTCTTACAGCTCCTTTATCCTTTCTTTCGATTTTATCATTAAAAAGGCTCATCCAGTCCATGCTGACCGCTATTTCCTCAATTTCGTCCGGAGTATATCCAACACTGTACATTCCTCCAATAATACTTCCCATGCTAGTTCCAGTTACATATTCTATCGGCACCTTTTCCTCATCCAGAACTTTTAATATACCAATGTGGGCAAGCCCTTTTGCAGTTCCTCCGCTAAGTACCAGCCCAATTCTTTTGTCTTCCTGATTAATTACATTTTTTCTATTGGCATCGTTTTCTTTGTTTTCAAGATTTTTTTTAATGCCATTATTTTCATTATTTTTTAAATCCATATTTTTTTTTAATTCAGATTCTTTTTCGTTATTTCCATTATCACTTTTCAAATTCCTATTATTTTCATTTTCCAGAGCAACGTAGTTTTCAGATTTCCAGTTTTTTTCATTTTGAGTTTTTTCATTTTCAGACAATCCAAAAGCATTTACCAACAGAAAAATAATAAAAAAACAGATTGCCTTCTTCTTTCCAGTCACTGCCTAATCTCCTCCATTCTTTATTCGTTTATAAGATTTCAAATAATTCTTCTAATTTTTTTACTTCATATTTTGGAACTGATCCAGTATCATTCACAATATTTTTAAAATTTACCCAGCAAGTGTCAATTCCGGCATTTTGCGCACCTTTTATATCAGCCTCCAAAGAATCGCCAATCATTATTGCAGATTTTTTATCCGATATTCCAAAATATTCCATTGCACATTCAAATATTCTTTTATCAGGCTTATTCACTCCAACTTCTTCAGAAATAACAATTTTATCAATGTATTTTGCAATTGCTGAATTTTTTATCCGTGAATGCTGAACTTCCTTTATACCATTTGTAATAACTCCAACTTTATATTTAGAATGTAAATATTCACACAGTTTTTCAGTCGCCTCAAATGGAAAAACTCCTTCTCCCAGTTTTTTTAAATACAGTTTACTTACCTCAATCGAATCATACTCCAAGCCAAATTCCTCAATTATTTTTTCAAATCTCAAAACTTTCAGTTTATCCTTATCCATTTTCCCCTTTTCCAAATCCTTCCACAACTGTAAGTTTATCTCTTTATACCGTTTCCTTATTTTCTCATAATTTTCTTCAATTTTTTCTTTTTCAATCTGATTTACCTGAAAAAATCCCATTTTTTCAAATGTTTTTCTAAATGCTGAATCTTCCGTCTTTGAATAATCAAAAAGCGTATCATCTAAATCTATTAATACAAGCTCATATTTCATTTTTATTTTCTCCTTTCATTTTTATTCCATAGCCATTTGTAGAAGTCTAAAATTTTTAATATTTTTATTGAGTATTTTTGAAATAAAACTCTAATATTTTAAATAAAATATTGTATTTATCGAGTTTTTGTCTTATTATTTTTAAAATTGCCCATTTTAATTATTTATAAAATATTATTATGTTATTTTACATTTAAATAATAAATTTGTTATAATTCCTATTTTTGATGGGGTTTAGTATTAATTATAATTTAAAATTTATTTAGAAGCGATGCTATAATTATATCACAATTTGATGAGAAACTTAATTTTAAATATTAATAAAAATTACAAAAAAGGGCAAAAATCTAACTAATGCCCTTTTTATATTTAGATTCAAAATAATTTTTTGAATTTTTTTCTATTTTAATTTATTTTTGAAAATCCTTCTAATCTTAGTCTTGAATCCATTTCTTGTGAATTCATTTCTCCATTTAGATTTGAATCTGATGTAATAGTAGCTCTAGTTGCTGAAATTATTTCATTATTACTGTTCTGCATAAGATTTGAAAGTTCCAAATAATCATACTCAACAGCTTTTCCGTCATAATACATATTTCTAGACTTTATTTTGCCGTATATCCTTAATATAACTTGTCCATTTGAATCTTTTCCTGAATACATTCCCAAAATTTCATATAATGTTGAATAATAATCTGTCCTTCGTCCCAATTCTGATATAAAATAGTTTTCATATAATTTTTTTATTTGCGATAAATTTTTAACTTCTGAAATATCTTTTACAGGATTAGGAAGATCGCTAACTTTTATTTCAAATTTATCATTTATAACTTTGATTTTATTAAACTTTGCTAATCTTGTGTCATAAATTGCATTAACTTGTATGACATCTCCATTTTGAATACCTTCACTTTTAGAAAGTTCAAATTTTATATTAGCTTTATCTAAAAAATTTTTTAATTTTAAATTGAAACTTTTTTTGGATTCATCCCCAGTTGCTTCTTTTGTTAAAATTTCCGCTTTAGCTTCTCCAGAAATTCCATCAACATTTACTGTATAATAATTACTTATGTCAAATTTATCAATAAATATGTAGTTTGTTGCTACATAATATCCAATTATTGCTACTATTATTCCTATAATGATAAAAATAGTTGTATTATTATTTTTTTTATTATTATAATTATAATTTTGATTTTCATAATTTCCATCAAAATTTTGATTGTTAAAATTATTATAATAATTTTGATCATTATAGTATGGTTCATTGTAATTATTATTTCCATTATTGCCATAATTCATATCATCATTATGTTCATCATAATTATTGTATTCGTTAGAGTTTCCGTTACTATAATTCATATCATAGCCTTGATTATTATAATTCTGATTTTTTTCATTCATACTTACTCCTATTTTTACAAAACTTTGTAAAACGATTATTTAATGCTTTTTATTTATCTATAATTTTGATTATTATAATCATTATTTGTGTTATTGTTCCAGTTTTCATTATTATTGTTGTTATTGTTGTTTTGGTTATAGTAATTATTATTATTTTTCATAACTTTATTTTTCATTGTTCTAAATTCTCTTTGTATATCTTGCATTTCAAATTTTTTATTTCTAAATATTAAGAAAAAATTCGTAACAACTGCGATTAATGAAAATACAAGAAGAACTATAAAACAAGTTTTTATCATAAATATGTCTGGAACAGTATTAAAAATATCTGCTGAAGCTCCTAGATCTCCCATACCTAAATTCGCTAATGAACCTGTTAATTTATCAATAAAATCTGTATATTTAATTTCAGCGATACCAGCAATACAAAATATTATTACTGATAAATAATTTATATTTTTAAATTTAAATAAATTATTTGTCTTACGGAGTTTTAGAAAGATTAATATTAGTAATACAAATAAAGCTATAAATATATATTTTAAAGTATTACGAATGGATAAAACCTCTAAAGAAGTAGTTGCTGATTTTCCTAAAAATGCTTTCAATGGAGCTGGCATTTCCGACGAAAAATATGTTGAAATATTTGAAATAAGACCACTTTTTTGTAAATCCATAAATTGCATATAAAGTGCTATTCCTTTTATTGTTATCCAAGCAACCAAACCAAATACAACCGTACTTATCCAAAACATTAATTTTAAGAATAATTTATTTTGTGGATTATCTTTTTCAAGTATTGAATCCAAAAAAGATTTTTGATTATTAAAATTATTGTTTTGATTCATATTTGGATTATAGTTTTGATTATTTTGATTCGGATTCATATTATTGTAATTAGAACTATTATGGTTATAGCTGTTTTGGTTTTGATTCATGTTATTGTAATTCTGATTTTGGTTATTTTGATTCGTAGGATTAAAGTTTCTATTATTTTGATTTTGGCTATTTTGATTCATAGGATTAAAGTTTTCATTATTCCGATTTTGGTTATTTTGGTTCATAGGATTAAAATTTCCATTATTCCGATTTTGGCTATTTTGATTCATAGGATTAAAGTTTTCATTATTTCGATTTTGGTTATTTTGGTTCATAGGATTAAAGTTTCCATTATTCCGATTTTGGCTATTTTGATTCATAGGATTAAAGTTTTCATTATTCCGATTTTGATTATTTTGGTTCATAGGATTAAAGTTTCTATTATTTTGATTTTGATTATTTTGGTTCATAGGATTAAAATTTCCATTATTCCGATTTTGATTATTTTGGTTCATAGGATTAAAGTTTCTATTATTTTGATTTTGATTATTCTGATTTCCTGTTTCAAAATTATTTTTTTCCATTTTTTGCTCCTTTTAATTTTTTATTTTATTCTTTTGATAATATTAATTCAGCTAATTTTTTTTCATCAGGTGTTATTATATTTTCACTATATGAAGTTCCTTTATACCAACTTTTTTTAGAAAAATAGTTTTTGTATTTTTCTTTTTTAAAAATATATCCTCTTTTGGCGTATATTGTATTTCTAATAATAGAAAGCTGGCTGCTTGAAAAATTATTTAAATAACTCTCATTTCCTTTATTAATGACTTCGTCATAGACACGATCCAATGTTGCTAGATCTTCATCAGAACTTTGATTATTACTTGTGTTATTATTCTGAGAAGGCGCAGAGGTAGATGTAGATGTACTCTGATAGTTTGTCGCAGTTTCTTGAGTCATTTCATTATTTGCATTTGTATTTGTATTTATTTGAGCATTTGAAGCACCTTGTATATCTGTAAAAATGCTTTTGAACACTTTTAACATATCTTTACTGAATCTTGGGAAAATTTCTTCTTTTTCGCCCATAAATACTAAATATCTGTAATTTTTTTTATCCCCTTTATATTGTCTTTCAGTTATAATTATATAATTGTCGTCTTCTCTTAAAGAATAATTATAAATAAATATTTCATCTTTTTTATCAACGATTATTTCATTCTTATTATTATTTTCACTTTCACTTTCAGTTTCATTGTTTAGACCATCTTTGATTTTTTTTGTACTCTCTGAGAAATTATATATTTTTCCAAATTTTTTTATTTTACCTGAAAATTTATTTGAAAAATCAAAATTATCTTCATACTCTCCATCTACATAGTTTACTTCTTTTATCAAGCCATTATTTTCATCATATATAATTTCATTTTCATAACCAGAATTTGATTTTGTTTTTACATATATAGCTTTATTTCCAGCTGTTTTTCCAATTTCTACATTACCGTTTCTTTTTAGTTCATATACTCCTTCCATCACTCCATTACTAAATGTAAAATATCCACTATAACCTTCATTTGTTGTAAATGTTACTCTTCCTGTAAAAAGTTGTTTATTATAGTATAACAGTTCATTTTCAATTGAAAAATTAACTGCATCTAAAGGAACTGTAATACCTGTGTATTCTTCATTAATTTGCTCTTTTTGTTTTTTTTCTTCATTTTCTTGTTTTTCTTCATTTTCTTGTTTTTCTTTACTTTTACTATTCGTTTTGCTTTTGTTCCCAAAATTGAATATATTATTGCAAGATACAGCGAATATAAAAACAAAAATGAGGATTAATATTTTTAAAAGCTCCTTTTTTTTAGTTTTTAACATACACTTCCCTCCTTCTTTTTTATTGATTTTTGTTAAATTAATTTTTGATATTTTAATTTGTCTGTTGAATATTTTTTATTTATGAAATGAGATTATGTAATATTTTGTTTTAACTTAATTTTTCTATATAATAATATCCAACTTTTTAATAAAAGTCAATACTAAAAAAGAAAAAATTAAAGTAAGAAAATAAATGAGAATATATGTTGAAAATTTGTAAAAAATATACTAAAATTATAGTGAAGATTTAACATTCAGAAAGGAGAAGCGGGTGAAAGCAATTTTAAGAAAAGTATCATTATTGGCAATTACAGTTTTAACGGCAGCTTCGTTGAACGCCTCTAGCATTATAATGGGGAATCGTAACAATGCGGCAAAAGTTAATAATCAGAAAGTAACAAAAAATAGGGAGTTAAGAGGTGTATGGGTAGCGAGTGTAAGCAACATCGACTGGCCATCTAAAAAAGGACTTAGTGTAGATCAGCAAAAAAGAGAATTTTTAACAATTCTTGACAATGTAAAAAAATGGAATATGAATGCAGTATTTGTGCAGGTAAAACCGACATCGGATGCCTTTTATCCATCAAAATACGCACCTTGGTCTGAATATTTGACAGGAACTCAAGGGGTAAATCCTGGATATGATCCATTAAAATTCATGGTGGAAGAAGCACATAAGAGAGGAATCGAATTTCATGCCTGGTTTAATCCATACAGACTTTCGACATCTGGATCAAGAGATAAATTATCAAAGGATAATATTGGACGTAAAAAGCCTGAATGGACTGTTTCTTATGGAGGACAGCTTTATTTAAATCCAGGGATTCCTGAAGTTGATGACTATGTTGTAGACAGTATTGTTGAAGTTGTGAAAAATTATGATGTTGACGGTATTCACATGGATGACTATTTTTATCCATACAAAGTTAAAGGGCAAGAATATCCTGATTCAGCACAATATCAGAAATATGGTAAAAATTTTGCAACAGTTGGAGACTGGAGAAGAGATAACGTAAACAGACTGATTGAAAAATTGCATAAAGCTATAAAGAAGGAAAATGAAAATGTGGAATTTGGAATAAGTCCATTTGGAGTATGGAGAAATGCTTCTACTGATCCGTCAAGAGGTTCTGACACAACTGCAGGTGTGCAAAATTATGATGACTTGTATGCAGATATTTTACTTTGGATGAATAAAGGATGGATAGATTACGTTGCACCTCAAATTTACTGGAATCAAGGATTCAAAGCTGCTGAATATAATACACTTGTAAAATGGTGGAGCAAATATGCTGGACAAACAAACACAGATTTATATATTGGGCAAGCAGCTTATAAAGTAAACGACTGGAAAAATGCAAAAGAGTTAATAAATCAAGTTAATTTCAATAGAAATTATCCAGAAGTAAAAGGAAGCATATTCTTTAGCTACAAGTCATTACTGACAAACCCTAAAAATGCTACAAGCAGCCTAGCTCAAGGGCCTTATGCCAATATTGAAAATCAATAATTTTTAGAAAAAGTAATTTTTTGAAAAAAGAAAATAAATTTAAAATTGAAATTTAAGAAATCAAGAAAAATCAGTATCAGAAGAGTTTTTAAAACTTAAACGGTACTGATTTTTTGTTTTATATTTCTTATAATATTTTTTATAAATTTGCACTTTCATAGGTTTTATAGTATAATAACTTATTGTGAAAAAAAAAATTAGATCGAGGTGATAATGTTTTATGGTGAAGATTAACATGGATATGATCCAGACAATCGGGTTGGCAGTTATTCTGCTTTTAATTGGAATGAAGCTTAGAAAAAAAATTCAATTTTTTGAAAAATATTGCATTCCGGCTCCTGTTATTGGTGGATTTTTATTTTCAATAATCGTTTTTATTTTTAGACAGACAAATGTAGCTCAAATTAAATTTGATGATACGCTTCAAAAGTTTTTTATGGTAATGTTTTTTACAAGTGTAGGATTTAACGCAAGTCTTAAAGTATTGAAAAAAGGTGGAAAAAAGGTTGTTATGTTTTTATTTGTTGCGGCGGGATTATGTGTTATGCAAAATGTTGTTGCAGTAGTGCTTTCAAAATTTGTGGGAATTCCTCCACTGCTTGCGTTAATGACTGGATCGACTCCAATGACTGGTGGACACGGTACTTCAGCAGCTGTTGCACCTACAATTGAAGCTCTTGGTCCAATATACAAAGGAGCAAATGCGATTGCAATTGCATCGGCAACTTTTGGGCTGATTATAGGATCTGCGATGGGAGGGCCTATTGCTAGCAGACTTATTAATAAACATAAGTTATTGCCTGAACATTTTACAAAAGATGGAGTAAAGCACGGTGATGAAGATATAGATGAGGAAGTTTTAAAAAGACAGAAGCCTTATCTTGACGGAGAGCGTTTTTCAATGGCGTTTTTTTATATTTTGATTGCAATGGGGATCGGTTCATATTTATCAATGTTTATTGATTATCTTATGAGTTTTACAGGATTTGAAGCACATTTTCCTATTTATATCGGACCAATGATTATTGCAGCTATTATTAGAAATATATCTGACAATGTAAAGGCTTTGAATGCTCCAATTAAGGAAATAAGCATTCTTGAAGATGTGGCGCTTAGCTTGTTTTTAGCGATGGCACTGATGACTTTAAGATTGTGGGAACTTATTGACTTGGCGCTTCCAGTATTTATATTGTTAATTGCGCAAGTTGTATTAATGTATGTTTACTTGAACTTGGTAACATTTAAGGCGATGGGATCAGATTATGATGCGGCTGTAATGGTTTCTGGACATTGCGGATTCGGTTTAGGTGCAACTCCAAATGGAATTTCAAATATGAAAGCTGTTACAGAAAAATACGTTTATTCTAAAATGGCATTTTTTGTAATTCCAATAGTCGGTTCATTATTTATCGATTTCGTTAATATTAGTATTATTACTGTATTTACACAGTTTTTTAAATAATAAAATGTATGGTTCATAAGATAATAAATTGCTAAATTGTAAATTTTATTTGTTTTATAAAAATAATATAATTTATGAGAGTTAATTTATTTTTGACTTGTGAACTTTTTTTAATTCTTTTCAAATTTTATTTTTTTATTTGTTATAACTGTTAATATTCTTTTTAGAAAAAAAATAAAAGTGATTTAAATAATTTGTCATTTTCTCCCCAAAAATATAAAAGATATGCGGTAAATAGCAGGTTAAATTAAATAATAATAAAATTTGCAAAAAAAATTTAATTGGAGTATAATAAACATATGTAACAAAGTTTTTTAAATCTTTACTCAAAGTTGAGGGAAAGGAGGGAAATCAATGAAAAATAAAATTTTTAAGTTTTTAGGCTTCCTATTTCTTATGATGGTTGTCGTGAATCTGATTTTGTCAGTTATTTCGACATTCTTACCAGTAAAATTTGAGTCACCAAGTTCAGTTGTAGAAGCTCCGCATTATTTTAATTTTGTTCTGGGCGGACTTAAGTTCTCACTTAGTCAAACTGTAATTAATACGTGGGTGCTTATGCTTATAATTATGTTTATTGTAGGGGCTGGAACAAAAAAAGCAAGTGTTGAAAATCCAAGTAAAATGCAAATTGTGATGGAAGAGTACTATCACTTTATTGAAAACACTTTTTTAACTACATTTGGAAAGCATAAAAAAACTTATGTTCCGTTTTTCTCGGCATTATTTGCGTTTATAATGTTTTCAAACTTAAGTACATTTTTATTTCCATATATTATGATGGTAGTTAATGAAGATGGAGTTAAAATGGTAAAACCGTTTTTTAGAACGCCGACAGCAGATCCAAATACTACAATTGGATTATCGCTTGTAGTAATTGTACTTTTTCTGGCGGTATCTATAAAGCAAAAGGGATTAAGGGGATATATAAAATCACTGTTTGAACCAATGTGGTTTATGTTTCCGCTAAATATTGTGGATATTTTTTCAAAAGTTTTAAATACTTCAATGCGGTTATTTGGAAATATGCTTGCGGGACTTGTAATTGTAGGGCTTTTATATAGCCTTGTTGGCAGAGGTCTGCTTCAATCATTGACACATGATATGTTGAAGGGAAGTTTCTCCTTTT
The DNA here is from genome assembly GCF_007990445.1 of Leptotrichia wadei. Taxonomy (NCBI): domain Bacteria; kingdom Fusobacteriati; phylum Fusobacteriota; class Fusobacteriia; order Fusobacteriales; family Leptotrichiaceae; genus Leptotrichia; species Leptotrichia wadei. The sequence continues at coordinate 1,782,268 of NZ_AP019841.1, read as the reverse complement.
CAGTTGGATGGCCGATGATTATACAGCTTTATTTGGATCTATTCATTGGTATTGTTCAAGCATTTGTGTTTACGATACTTTCATCAGTTTACATAAGTGAAGCATTGGGTGAAGAGGAATAAAATAAAAACTGCAGTCCTGAAATTCTTTTATATGTTCAAAGTTAGTATTTTGTATAAATAAGAGTATTGTAGGACAAGATTAACTTTATTAAACAAAAAATAAAAATAAAAAATTAGGAGGATTAAAAATGGCAGGAGTAGAATTAATTAAGGCAGCAGCTTTATTAGGAGCGGGAATTGCAGCAATAGGAGGTGTTGGAGCAGGATTAGGACAAGGGATTGCAACTGGTTATGCAGTAGAAGCAGTTTCAAGACAGCCTGAAGCTAAGCAAGACATTATGCAAACATTGATTACAGGGCTTGCAATTACAGAATCATCAGCAATTTATGCATTAGTAATAGCATTCCTATTAATTTTCTTAAAAGGATAAGACTTAAAAATAAAAAAATAATATTTGGTATTTTTAGAATTTGAATCAAAGTTAGATTTAAAGGAATAAAAAAAGAATTCTAAAAAGTGAAGAGTTATAAAAAAGAAAATAGGATTAATATGTAAAATCAGGTTAATTTCTCAAAGTTAAGGAGTAAATATGGGAGGAAAATTAATAAACATCGACTTTACGATGGCTATTGAAATAATAAACTTTATAGTATTAGTCTATTTTTTTTCACGAACTTTTTCAAAAAAAATTGGTAAAGTCCTAGAAGATAGAAAAAAACTGGCTTTATCTGAAATGGAAATTGTTGAAAATGAAAAAGAAAAACTGGAAGATCAAAAAAAATCAATTGAAAAATTGAAAAAGGAATCTAAAAGACGTGCCAATGATATTTTGATAAAAGCTGAAAGACAGGCTGATGACAGAAAAGATCAAATTATATCGCTGGCTATGAGCAATCGTGAAAGAATGATGATGAAGGCGGAAGCTGATATTGAAAAAATGCGTCAAAATGCTAAATTTGAACTTCAAAAGGAAGTTGGAGAAATGGCGGTTGAACTTGCTGAAAAAATTATCAAGGAAAACATTGACGAAAAGCAGGATAAAACTATAAACAAGTTTATTAATGAGATAGGAGATTAAAATGGCTAATGATGAGATTGCAAAAAGATATGCATCAGCAATTTACAATATAGCAAAATCTTCTGAAAGTATAAATGAAGTTAGGGAAGTATTGAATATTCTTAAGGAAAATTACGCAGAGGAAGAGGAGTTCAGGAAGATTTTGGAAGATCCTCTTAAAAAGTTTCCAGAAAAGGAGAAATTTTTGGAAAAATCCTTTAGTCACGTATCTAGCGAAGCACTTGGAATAGTAAAATACATTGTAAGAAAGCAGCGGTTATCGTTGATTGGCGATATAAAGGAATATTTTTTGAAACTTTATTATGAGGAAAATAATAAACTTCCAATAACTGCTATATTTGCAAAGGAGCTATCGGAAAAACAAAGGGATCTGTTAGTACAGAAACTTGAAAAAAAATATGGTAAAAAAGTCGTTCTTGACCTTAAAGTTGACAAGGGAATTATCGGTGGAGGAATTTTAAGAATCGGTAATGAGGTTATTGACGGTTCAATAAAAAATCAAATTGATGAAATAAAGAAAAATTTTTAGAAATGGAGGTGCTTTTCTTTGAGAATCAAGCCAGAGGAAATAAGTAAAATAATCCGAAGCGAAATCGAAAATTACAAAAGTTCACTGGATATTTCCAATACTGGAACGGTTTTGGAAGTGGGAGATGGAATTGCCAGAATTTACGGATTAAGTGACGCTATGGCAGGAGAGCTTTTAGAGTTTGAAAATGGAACTATCGGAATGGCACTAAACTTGGAAGAAAGTAACATCGGAGCAGTAATTTTTGGGAAAACACAAGGAATAAAAGAAGGAAGCATAGTAAAAGGATTGGGAAAAGTAGCTGAAGTTCCAGCTGGAAATGAGCTGCTTGGAAGAGTTGTTGATGCGCTTGGAAATCCTATTGATGGAAAAGGTTCAATAACTGCTGACAAATATATGCCAATCGAAAGACAAGCATCAGGAATTATCGCAAGAAAACCTGTTACACAGCCTATGCAAACTGGAATTAAGGCAATAGATGGAATGTTCCCAATAGGAAAAGGACAAAGGGAATTAATAATCGGAGATAGACAAACTGGTAAAACAGCAATTGCAATTGATGCAATTATAAATCAAAAAAATAACGATGTTTTGTGTATTTATGTGGCAATTGGGCAAAAGAGATCGACTGTTGCGCAAATTTATAAAAAATTGGAGGAAGCAGGTGCATTGGAATATACAACTATTGTTGCGGCAACTGCTTCAGAATCAGCGCCACTTCAATATTTAGCACCATATTCAGGGGTTGCTATGGGTGAATATTTTATGGATCAGGGAAAAGATGTATTGATAGTTTATGATGACTTATCAAAGCATGCCGTTTCATATCGTGAAATGTCATTATTATTGAAACGTCCACCAGGAAGGGAAGCATATCCAGGTGACGTATTCTATCTTCACTCAAGACTTCTTGAAAGAGCGGCAAAATTAAGTGATAAATTAGGTGGAGGTTCGATTACAGCGCTTCCAATTGTAGAAACACAGGCTGGAGATATTTCAGCATATATTCCAACAAATGTTATTTCAATAACAGATGGACAAATATTCTTGGAAACAGATCTGTTTAATTCTGGATTTAGACCAGCGATAAATGCAGGAGTTTCAGTATCACGGGTTGGAGGAGCAGCACAAGTTAAGGCTATGAAACAAGTTGCTTCAAAAGTAAAACTAGAACTTGCGCAATACAATGAATTGCTGGCATTTACACAATTTGGATCAGATCTGGATAAGGCTACTAGAGATCAGCTTAACCGTGGATCTAAGATTATGGAAGTATTAAAGCAGCCGCAATATAGTCCATACAGAGTTGAAGAACAGGTAATTTCATTTTACTGTGTAACAAATGGATATTTTGACAATGTTCCAAATGAAAAATTGAGAACATTTGAAAAGGATTTAATTGAAGCAATTAGAAATGATTCAAATATTTTAAGTGAAATTTTAGAGAAAAAATCATTAGATGATAACTTGAAGAATGAACTTGATGAATTTATAATTAATTATAAAAAAGAATATGTCTGGTAAAGCAGGTGAAAATATATGGCAGCAAATATGAAGGAAATAAAGGAACGTATTGACAGCGTAAAAAATACCAGTCAAATTACAAATGCGATGAATATTGTATCTTCTACTAAATTTAAAAGATTTCAAGTTCTTACTTTAAAATCAAGAAACTATGCACGTGCTGTAAATGAAGCTTTTGATAATCTAGTTGCAAGCCTTACAGGAAATAAATTTGTAATTTTTGATGGAAAAACTGAAGTTAAAAGGGTTGGAATTATTGTGATGACATCGGATAGAGGACTTTGCGGAAGTTTTAACTCAAATACTTTTAGAAGGCTTGAAAGCATGAAGAAGGAATTTCAAAAGGAAGGCAAGGATGTTTCAGTTATAACAATTGGAAGAAAGGCTAAAGAATATTGTAAAAATCGGGATATTAACGTGGATAGCGAATATACGCAGATGATTCCTGAGACAATGTTTGAAACTGGGAAAAAAATTAGTGAAGATGTTGTGCAGTTTTACTTAAATGATTTTTATGATGAAGTTTATATGATTTATTCAAAATTTGTATCGGCAGTTGAGTATAATATTCAAGTGGAAAAATTGCTTCCAATTGAGAAAAAGGAAGGATTGCCGACAAAGGAATATGTATTTGAGCCATCAGAGGAAGAAGTATTAAATTCATTTGTGCCACAAGTGCTGAATATAAAACTGTATCAATCGTTGCTTGAAAATTCGGCAAGTGAACATTCGGCCAGAATGTCAGCGATGAAGCAGGCTAATGACAATGCTTCTGAAATGATAAGAAACTTGGAAGTACAGTATAATCGTGAAAGACAAGGAAAAATAACACAGGAACTGACAGAAATAATAAGTGGTTCATTAGGTGTACAGTAATTTTTAAATTAATAGAAATATTAACAAAATTAAAAGAGCAGAATTTTAAGAAGGAGGTTAGACTTAACCTATGAATAAAGGTAAATTAGTTCAAGTAATTGGACCGGTTATTGACGTAAAATTTGAAAAGCAGTTGCCGGATATTTACAATGCGCTTGAAGTATATAATGAAAATGGTGAAAAACTAGTAGCTGAAGTTCATGCACACAATGGAAATAATGTTGTAAGAGCAGTTGCAATGTCTGGAACTGAGGGATTAAGACGTGGACTTGAAGTTATAGATACTGGTAAGCCAATTCAAGTTCCCGTTGGAAGATCTACACTGGGAAGAATTTTCAATGTGCTAGGAGAAACAGTTGATGATGGGGAAAAACTTGATACAGATGTTTTAAGGGAATCTATCCATAAGGATGCTCCATCATTTGAACAGCAAGGTACTGATTCAGAAATATTGGAAACAGGAATAAAAGTAGTTGACTTATTGGCTCCTTACCTAAAAGGTGGAAAAATTGGACTATTTGGAGGAGCAGGAGTTGGAAAGACAGTATTAATTCAAGAATTAATTAACAATATTGCAAAAGGGCATGGAGGGCTTTCTGTATTTGCAGGAGTTGGAGAACGTACACGTGAAGGACGTGATTTGTATAATGAAATGACTGAAAGTGGAGTTATCGACAAAACAGCGTTGGTGTATGGGCAAATGAACGAACCGCCTGGTGCAAGATTAAGAGTTGGACTTACAGCGCTTACAATGGCAGAATATTTTAGAGATAAGGAAGGACAAAATGTGCTTTTATTTATTGACAATATATTCAGATTTACTCAAGCAGGTTCAGAAGTATCTGCACTTCTTGGAAGAATGCCGTCAGCTGTAGGATATCAACCAAACTTGGCAACTGAAATGGGAGCATTGCAGGAAAGAATTACATCTACAAGTACAGGTTCAATTACATCAGTGCAAGCTGTATACGTACCGGCAGATGACTTGACAGATCCGGCTCCAGCAACAACATTTGCCCATTTGGATGCAACTACAGTATTATCAAGACAAATTGCATCGCTTGGAATTTATCCGGCAGTTGACCCACTTGATTCAACATCAAGAATATTAGAGCCAGAAATTGTTGGAAATGAACATTATAAAATTGCAAGGGAAACTCAGAAAGTGTTGCAAAGATATAAGGAATTGCAAGATATTATAGCAATTTTGGGAATGGATGAACTGGATGAAAGCGATAAATTGACAGTAAACCGTGCTAGAAAAATCCAAAGATTCTTCTCTCAACCATTCTCTGTAGCAGAACAGTTTACAGGAATGAAGGGAAAATATGTTCCGTTAAGGGAAACAATACGTGGATTTAAGGAAATTTTAGATGGACTTCACGATGACTTGCCTGAACAAGCATTCCTATATGTTGGAACAATTGACGATGCAGTTGCAAAAGCAAGAGAATTAATGAGTGAATAATTAATTTTAAAGATTATATTAAAGGAAGCAGGGATTTAACATTCCCTGTTTTCCCATAAATTTTTTTAAATTTTTAAAAATCACTTTTAAATGGAAGGAGGCTTTATGGCAGCAGAATTTATTTTGGAAGCAGTAACTCCAGAAAGACTCGTTTTTGAAAAGCCTGTCGAATTTGTAAAATTACGTACAGAAAGTGGAGATATTGGAATACTTGCAAAGCATATTAATTACATAACAGCTATTGGTGCAGGAGAGATGCTTGTACGTGAAAAGGACAAGGAAGATGTGACATATTATCTGGAAGGTGGATTTTTAGAAGTTAGACAGGATAAAGTTGTTATTTTGGGAGTAAATATAGTTGAAACAACTAAGGCAGAAGCTGAAAGAATGGCAAGACAAGTTGCTATTGAAAAGGCAAAAAATCAAAAGTTAAAAGAAGATCGAGATATTTTAGGAACAAAAAAACGTATTCAGAGTAATTTGAGCAAAAAGTAAATTTTAAAAAATGTGTTAAAATAGTTTCAAAAAATCAAGTAAATTAAAATAAAAATATTTGAATTTCTCTTTTATTTATGATAAAATATAAACAAAGAAATAAAGTTCTTTTTATGAAGTAGTATTTGGTTTAAAAAATTTTTTAAACAAGGAATAGTAAAGAGATTCTTTAGAAAAAAAGCTAATAATAACAATTTTGTTAGATTTAGCAGTGGTATCCAGTATACCATTTATTAAGATTTAATTTTAATAATAAACTTAAAAAATATAAATTCTTATTTTTTAAGAACTGTTATAAATATTATAAATAAAAATTAAATAAATAATTAATGTAAAGGTGGAATGGGAATGGAGCAAGCAAGAAAAAATAGAAAAAGAACACATTATAGAAATTACATAAATGAAAAATTAGTTGGAAATAAAAGAAAAAGCTTTAAAAAAGTTGAAGAAATAGTTTCTTTTGAAGTTATTGAAAGAGAAATTATTGAGAGAATTTTAGTAAAATGTTTTTTAATAAAAAGAAGCAGAACGTTTTATAGAAATTTCATAAATAGAAAATTAGTTGGAAATTTTGGGAAAAAATATAAGAGAATGTTTAAATCTTTGAATTTTGACTTTGAAAAAATTTCGCCAGATCAAATAAGACGTAGATATGTAGAAACTGAAATTAACCGTTCAAAATTTGCAAAAGGTGTTGAATATGATGGAAACTCAAACCATGAGGATATTTACTTCGATAAAGCTCCATTGCCAGCAGCATATTTTGTTGATGAAATCGTGCTAATGCCAAAAAATCCTACAACATTGTTTATGTATTGGGAAATTCGTGATGATACGTATGAAAGATTATCATCAAATAATGGAGTCATTGACAATGTAGTTATAAAACTTTTCAAGGATGGACAAGAATACAGAAAAATTATAAGACATGAAAGAATAGGTTCACACTATATTACTGGCATTGATGTAAATCAAGATTATGAAGTATCTATCGGATATGAAGATCAGTACGGAAACTTTTCTGAAGTAGCTCGTTCGGTACAAGCTATAACACCAAATGACAAAGTTTCAGATAATTTTGACTTAGTATGGGGAACTGTAAGATTAGATGAAAATACAAATCAATTAATAAAATATATAAATACACCAGTTTCTACTCCAGAAGGAAGAGAACTTTTAGGAATACCTGAAGGTTCTTATGTTTCAGAAGAAAATGATGAATTTATAATTGAAGTTATAGAAAGATTGACAAAAGTTGGAGCTTCAGAATCATTAATTGAAAGAAGAGTAGTAAAAGGAAAACTTCCAGGTCTTAGACTTGATATGAGCGGAGCAAGAAGTAGTTAAAATATTCTTAAAATAAATTAAAATGAAAAGGAAGGGAATGAAATGGCTATTTTAAACATGTTGCACGCTTGCTTACGTGTAGAAAATTTGGAAGCGTCTATTGAATTTTATGAAAAGGCATTTGGATTTAAAGAAGATCGACGTATGGATTATCCAGAGCATAAGTTTACTATTGTTTATTTGGCTCTTCCAGGTGAACATTTTGAAATTGAGCTAACTTACAATTACGGTCACGGACCATATATGATTGGTGATGGTTTTTCACATCTTGCAATTGCTTCAAATGATTTGGAAGGTGACAATGCAAAACATAAGGCACTTGGATATGAAACAACTGATATTAAGGGCTTGCCTGGAAAGCCAGGACATTATTATTTTGTGACAGATCCAGATGGTTACCGTATGGAAGTAATTCGTGCAAGATAAAAATGTTAAGAGCAGTTAAATAGAAATTTTGATAAAAATAATATAAAAAGACCGAGATTTTCGGTCTTTTATAATAATGGTAAAAAATTGAGTTTAAAATTATAAGGAGGTTGTTAAATGAAAATAGTAGTTTACGGTGCTGGAGTTATGGCACAATATGTGAAGGAATCTGTAATAAATTCTGGAAATGAATTTGTTGGATTTGTTGACCCGCTTGGAAATGGAGATTTTAAAAATTTGAAGGAAAATAATGTGGATTTTGATGCAATTATAGACTTTTCACACTTTAGCCTTTTGGAAGATGTGCTGGAAGCGGGAATTAATAAAAAAGTTCCAGTGTTAATCGCTACAACTGGACATTCTGAAGCTCAAATAAAGGAAATTGAAGAAGCTTCAAAAAAAATACCGGTAATTAAGGCTACAAATACTTCGGTTGGAGTAAATATTGTCAATGAAATTGTAGCTTTTGCAACAAAATTATTAAAAGATTTTGATATTGAAATAGTTGAAAAGCATCATAACAGAAAAATTGATGCTCCAAGCGGTACGGCAGACACTTTGCTGGAAATTGTGAAAGAAAACTTGGATAATAATGGAAAAGATTACAGAACAGTTTATGGAAGAGAAGGACATAGTAAACGTGCTGAAAAGGAAATAGGAGTTCATGCTATCCGTGGTGGAAATATCGTGGGAGAACACACTGTGATTTATGCTAAAAATGATGAAATAATTGAGATAAAACATGAAGCATTGTCAAGAAAAATGTTCTCAGATGGTGCAGTTAGGGCTGTGGAATTTCTTTTTGGGAAGAAAGCAGGGCTTTATACTATGAAGGATGTATTGGGATTATAGGAAAAATTATTTTGAATAATTCAAAGAATTAATATTAAGGAAATTTTAGTATACAATAAAATTTAGTGTTTTTAACAAAAAGATAGCAAGAAGTCTCCGACTTCTATAGGTGGGAGATGAATTGCTTTTTTTGTAAAAAAATTGAAAAAAGGATATGCCTATGATACAATTTTTGTATAAAATATCGAAGAGAAATAATTAAAAATAATATTCAAAATCAAAAGGAGGTGTAATTTATGAAATATAATTTAGCATTCTTATCCAAATAAGGAACAGGAATTATTGATAAATAAGACTTTTGGATGTGTCCGTTTTGTTTACAATACGATTTTGTATGCTGCAAATAAATTTTATGAAGAAACTGGAAAAAATAAAATAGTTACACCTGCTAGTTTGAAAAGTGAAAATCAATTTCTAAAAGAAGTAGACAGTCTAGCACTTTCAAATGCTCAATTGAATGTAAAACGATCGTTTACGAATTTTTTTCAGAAGAGGGCAAAATTTCCAAGGTTCAAATCTAAAAAGAATAGTATTAAAAGTTACACGACAAATTGTGTGAATAATTCAATACGAATTGAGGAAAACAAATATTTGGTTTTGCCAAAATTGAAAAAAGTTAAATTAAAATATCATAGAGAAATACCGAAGGATTACAAGATAAAGTCAGTAACATTGACAAATAGCAATGGAAATTATTATGTTTCTGTTTTGACAGAATTTGAAAAAGAAATTCAAAAAAATCCAAGTAATGATAAAGTAATTGGACTTGATTTTTCAATGTCTGAATTATTTATCAGTTCTGAAAACCAAAGGGCTGATTATCCAAGATATTTTAGAATGTTGGAGGAAAAATTGAAGAAATTACAGAAATCATTATCGAGAAAAGTAAAGTTTTCTAAAAATTGGTATAAGCAAAAAATGAAAATATCAAAATTACATGAATATATTAAAAATTGTCGAAGAGATTTTTTACATAAATTATCGAAAAAATTGTCTGAAGCGTATAATGCTGTAGTTGTTGAGGATTTGAATATGAAAGGGATGAGCCAGGCATTAAATTTTGGAAAAAGTGTAGGAGATAATGGATGGGGAATGTTTTTGAGAATGCTTGAGTATAAACTGATGTTTTTTGGAAAGCAATTTTTGAAGATAGATAAGTGGTTTCCATCGTCGAAAACTTGTAGTAAATGTGGAAATGTTAAAGATGAACTGAAATTATCAGAAAGAAGTTATAAATGTGAGTGCTGTGGGATTGAAATTGATAGAGATTACAATGCGGCATTGAATATAAGAAACGTTGGAAAAGAAATAATGGGATATTAGAAAAATAAAAGAAAACAGGGCAGGGACTGCCCGAAGAGCTTGGTAAATATATTTGGCTAACAGAAGCAGATACTTCCCAAGAAGCTCCCGCTTCTAAAAGCGGGAGTAGTTCACTAATCTAAATATAAGAAAAAAATGGAAAAATCAGAGAAAGTGTGCTATACTATACGTAATAAAATCGCTTTAAAACCGAACTTACAAAGTTATAACTATTTTAAGGAAGATTCCGATATTATTTAATTTTATCAGTTTGATGTTAAAGAGATTCGAATATATAAAATTAGGAGGAAACTTATTATGAAAAAAAGTATTTTTGCATTATTTGCAATTTCTATGACAATGTTTGCGGCTGGAGAAAGTAAGAAAGTTCACGAAGTAACAGCAAAACTTCAAAAGGATTCTTATTGTAATGTTCCGAAGGAAGATGGTGAATTTAAAAAGGTAGACGGCAAGGATTATTCTAGAATGGATGTAAATTTTGAAAAATGTGTGTTTGATGGAGAAACTTATGAAAATGTAAAAGTTGGAGTGATAGTTAAGGATATTGAAAAAGCTAAAAACTATTTGAAAAAATATAAATACATGCATTTGAAGGCAGGTAGAAATTTAGTCTACAATTCAAGTGATAATAGCTATTATTATACTGGTTCTTGGGCTTTTAACAATGATAAGGCATATCCAACAGTATTTGACGGAAAATAGTAAAAAAGGTTTTAAGTGCGTTAAAATATGCAGCTAAAACAAATAAGAAAAGGAGAGGAATGTATGATTAGAAAAGTATCATTGTTAATGTTGTCGTTTCTGATGATAATGATGGCAGGCGTGATATCATACAGCAGGGAATATAAGATGAAAGTAAAAATTATGACTGAAAAGGGTGATATAAATATTAATTTATTACCTGAAAAATCGCCTGTAACTGTGGCAAATTTTGTAAATTTGGCTAAAAAGGGATATTATGATGGATTAAAATTTCATAGGGTAATTGACAACTTTATGGCTCAAGGTGGAGATCCTACGGGAACCGGTGCTGGAGGACCTGGATACCGATTTGAAGATGAAGTTAATAATGGACTGAATTTTTCAAAGGCTGGGAAATTAGCTATGGCAAATGCAGGACCTGGAACAAATGGAAGTCAGTTTTTTATTACAACTGTTCCAACAGAATGGCTAAATGGCAATCATACAATTTTTGGAGAAGTTGTGTCAGATGATGATTTAAAAGTTGTAAAAAAATTGTCTAATGGAGATGTAATGAAAAAAGTTGTAGTTGAAGGAGATGTTGATGCATTTTTAAAAACACAAAAAAATAGAGTTGACAGTTGGAATAAAACATTGAAACAAAATTTTCCAAACAAATTTTAATTGGATAAATCTTAAATTAGAAAGGACAAAAATATGGCAAAAGAAAAAGTAGTTTTAGCATATTCAGGTGGACTTGATACATCAATTATCATTCCTTGGCTAAAAGAACATTACGACTTAGATGTAATCGCATGTTGTGTTGATGTGGGACAAGATGATGATATGGAGGAAGTAAAGGTAAAAGCTATTGAATCAGGTGCTTCAAAAGTTTATGTGGAGGATATGAAAGAAGAATTTGTAAGAGATTATGCATTCCGTGCATTAAGAGCAGGAGCAGTTTATGAAAACAAATATCTTTTGGGAACTTCAGTTGCAAGACCTTTGATTTCTAAGGCATTGGTAGATGTGGCTCATAAAGAAGGGGCGGCATATATTTGCCATGGATGTACTGGAAAAGGGAATGACCAAGTTAGATTTGAAACTGGTGTATTTTCATTGGATCCGACATTAAAAATAATTGCACCTTGGAGAATTTGGGATATTTCTTCAAGAGAAGATGCGATTGACTATGCACAAAAAAAGGGTATAAAAGTAAGTGCAACAAAAGAAAAAATTTATTCGAGAGATCAAAATTTATGGCATATTTCGCATGAAGGTGGAGATATTGAAAATCTTGAAAATGAACATAAGGAAGATATTGTATACATGATGACAACTCCGCCTGAAAAAGCTCCAGATAAGCCAACTTATGTGGATATTACATTTGAACAAGGATGGCCTGTAAAAGTAGATGGTGAAGCTCTAGAGCCTGTGGAATTATTGAGAAGATTAAATAAAGTCGCTGGAGAAAATGGTGTTGGAGTAATTGACATTGTGGAAAATAGACTAGTTGGAATGAAATCAAGAGGGATTTATGAAACTCCAGGTGGAACATTGCTAATGGAAGCATTAAAGGAACTGGAAACTTTGATACTTGATAAAGATACTTTTGAATTTAAAAAATTGGTATCACAAAAATATGCGAGCATCGCATATTCAGGACAATGGTTTACACCGCTTAGAGAAGGGCTTGATGCATTTGTAGATGAAACTTCTAAAAATGTGACTGGTACAATAAAATTAAAATTGTATAAGGGAAGCATAAAAATCGCTGGAAGATTTACTGATTTTGCATTGTATGACGAAGAAATTTCTTCATTTGGTGCAAGTGAACTATACAGCCATAAGGATGCAGAAGGATTTATTAAATTATTCTCACTTCCAAATAGAATCAGATCTTACAAAAAACATAAATAAATTTTAGTTAAAAATTCCTGGAATTAAAAAATTCTGGGGATTTTTTTGTATTTTTTAATGTAGTTTAATACTATTTACACTTAAATAGTAAAACTCTAACGGAAACTAGTATAAATTTAAAAATTATAACTTTTAAATTTTGCTATAACTAAAATTTATTGTAAACAAAAACTAAAAAATATAGTTTAAAAATTTACAAAATGGATTTTTTGTAGTACAATATAAGAGAATTGATAATACAAATGTAAGTGATATTATAGTAAAATTGCTTTAAAACTGAACTTAAAAATTATAACTATTTTATTCAAATCCTAAGTTCATGTGATTTTTAATAGTTCGATTTTAAATAGAGTTGAGTATATTTTTTATTTAAATAGCAGAGTTGCTTTAAAAAAATATAAAAATAAAAAGTTTTTGCAAATTAATTAATAACGAATTTATGTAATCAGAAATTAAAAATTTTTGTTGTGAAATTGAATAAGAATAGGAAACATAAAATTGAAAAAGAGTGTGTTAATAGGGTTTTGTAAACTTTTAAAAATAATTTAAATTGGGAGGATTTATGAGAATAAAAGATTTGTTTGAGAAAAAGGAGCATCTGATTTCCTTTGAGATTTTTCCGCCAAATAAAAATTTTTCTGAAGAAAAATTAAAGGATGTAACGGCTGAATTAGTGCAATATAAGCCTGATTTTATCAGTGTTACTTATGGAGCGGGCGGAAAGACTAAAGGCGGGACTATTGAGATGGCTTCGCATATTAAAAATAATTTGAAAACGGAAGTGCTGGCTCATTTGACTTGTGTTGGAAGTAAAAAAAGTGAAATTAATGATTATTTGCAGGAGGCTAAAAAATGCAATATCAAAAATATTTTGGCACTTCGTGGGGATGTTCCGCAAGGAGAGACAGAAGATATTTATAATAGAGGGGATTATAAGTATGCTTCGGAGTTAATTAGCGACTTGAGAAAAAATAGTGAATTTAATGATTTGTCAATTGGCGGTGCATTTTATCCTGAAACTCACTATGAAAATAATGATTTAGTTGACTTGTTTCACTTAAAGAATAAAGTTGAAGCTGGTACTGACTTTTTGGCTTCACAAATGTTCTTTGACAATGATGTTTTTATAAAATTTAAGGAACAGGCTGAAAAATTAGATATAAAAGTTCCGTTAATTGCAGGAATTATGCCAGTTACAAATGCAAAACAGATAAAAAGAATTATAGAATTGTCAAAATGCTCTGTGCCTGAAAAATTGGATAAGTTATTGGAAAAATATGGAGATAATCCAGAATCTATGAAAAAAGCGGGAATAATGTATGCAAGTGAACAGATTATAGAATTACTGGCTTATGGAATTAGAGGAATTCATATTTATACGATGAATAAGCCTGAAATTGCTAAGGAAATTATGAAAAATATTGAATTTGCAAGATAATTTAATAAAAAAAATACAAAATAGGAGGTAGCATAATGTCTATAAAAAAAGTTTTAACAATTGCAGGATCTGATACGAGTGGAGGAGCTGGAATACAGGCGGATTTAAAGACTTTTCAGGAAAGAGGAGTTTATGGGATGAGCGCCCTTACGGTTATTGTTACCATGGATCCACGAAATAGATGGGCACATAAGGTTTTCCCAGTTGAAATGAATGTTATTAAAGAGCAAATTGATACTGTTATAAATGGAATTGGAGTGGATGCATTAAAAACTGGAATGCTTCCAACAGTGGAAATTATTGAATATGTGGGATCTGTTTTAAAGGATTTGAAAAATCCGATTGTTATTGATCCTGTCATGGTTTGTAAAGTAACTAGCGGATCGACTGAAAATCTTTTTCCAGAAAATGTAGAGGCAATGAAAAAATGCTTGTTGCCTTATGCAACTGTTGTTACTCCAAATCTATTTGAAGCAGCGCAGTTAGCTGGAATGGAAAAAATAGATACAGTTGAAGAAGCAAAGGAAGCGGCTAAGAAAATATGTGACTTAGGTGCAAAAAATGTTGTAATTAAAGGAAGAAAGTTTTTTGCAGGAGATAAATCTGTAGATATTTTATATGATGGAAAGGATTTTGAATTTTTTGAATCTGAAAAAATAGATACAGAATGGAATCATGGGGCAGGATGCACATTCTCAGCTTCAGTAACTGCAGAAATCGCCAAAGGGGCGACAGTATCTCAAGCTGTTGCTACAACTAAAAAATTAATAGCAGAAGCCTTGAAGCAATCCTTTAAATTAAATGATTATACTGGACCGTTGAACCATAAGGCATTTGCACTAAAATAATATTTTGAAGTATGAAAAACTAAAGGATAAAAATAATTTGGAGAAAATTTATTGTAATTGGATTTTACAGTTAATTTTCTCTTTTTTTTATTTTAAAATTTTTAAATATGTTTTTGTAGGAACTTTATTTTTGATAATTTTTTCAAAATATAGTATAATGTAAAAGTAAATCAAATATTGAATAAAATTAGGAAATAATATAATTTTTTATGAAATAAAAAAACAAAAAATTATAAAATTAAAGACTATGAAAATTAATCAACGTTAGTATTTATTGCAGTAGAAAATTAAGAACTTTTATTGGAAAATAATAGAATACTGTGTTAATTGGAGTTTTAGATTTTTACAAATGATTATATTGATAAAAATTGATAAGGAGGGAGAATGATTTATTTAGATAACTCTGCTAGCACAAAGCCGTATAAAGAAGTTATAGATGTGCTAGTTCAGACAATGGAGGAAAATTATGCGAATGCTGATGCGATTCATGATTTTTCTCATAAAATTCTTTTGAAAATAAAAAAGGCTAGAAAAATTGTGGCTGAATATCTAAAAGTGGAGGCTGACAGAATTTATTTTACAGCAGGAGGCGGAGATGGAAATAATCTTTTGCTGCAAGGGGTTATCAATGCAAATTCCCGTATAAAAAAGCATCTGATTACGACAAAGATTGAGCATCCATCTGTTTATGAAGTATTTAGGCATTATGAAAATGCTGGATTTGAAGTTGATTATCTGGATGTTGACAAGGATGGATATATAGATTTAAAGCAATTAGAAAATTTGGTTCGTGAAGACACGATTTTGGTTTCTGTGGGTGCTGTAAATAGTGAAACTGGAGCAATTCAGGATTTGGATAAGATTTCTAAGATTATTCGGAATAAAAATAAGGATACATATTTTCATACTGATTTTGTGCAAGGATTTGGGTGTACAAATATAAAATTTGATAAAATTCCTGTGGATGCGATAACGGTGAGCGGTCATAAAATTCATGCACCAAAGGGAATTGGGGCGATTTATGTAAATAAACATGTTAAAATTACTGATGTAGTTTTTGGTTCAAATGCAGAAAATGGGATTGTAAAAAGAACAATGCCGACAGAATTGATTCTTGCATTTGCGAAGGCTGTGGAAATTTTGTCAAAAGAGGATAAAAAAGATATGGAACATTCTCAAAATATAAAAAAAATGCTTGCTGATAAAATTTGTGAAGAAATTACGGAGATTAAACTTAATTCATCGCTTGATCCTGAAAAATCGAGTCCAAAGGTTTTGAATGTTTCTTTTAAGGGGACAAAAGGTGAAGTGCTGACACATTTTTTAGGGATGTATCAGATTTATGTTTCTACAGGTTCGGCTTGCTCTTCTAAAAAAGGGAATAGCAGAATACTGGAAGCTATGGGTCTTAATCAGTCGGAACTGGATGGGGCGATAAGATTTAGCTTTTCAAGTGAAAATACAGTGGAGCAAATTGATGAAGTTGTAAAAAGGCTGAAGGAAAGTGTGGCAAGAATTAGGAAAATGAGATAGTTTTATTATAAATTTAGATAAAATATGGAAAGGAAAAAAATGAACAATTATACTGACAAAAATTTATTGAATGCAGTGGGGCTTTCTTATGGGGAGTTGTCGTTAAAGGGGAAAAATAGAGGGCAGTTTGAAAAAAAATTGCGAAATAAAATTAATAAAGTGTTGAAGGGGTTTGAATATCAATTATTTGATGATTTGTCAAAATTATATGTTTTTATAAATCCTGAGAATTTAGATGAAATAACAGATAAATTAAAAAAGGTTTTTGGAATTGTGGGGCTTAATCAGTCGGCTAAGGTTGAGAGAAACGATGAATTTATTAAGGAAAAGGTGCTGGAGTTTGCAAATTATGCTTATGAACAAGGGGCAAGGACATTTAAGATAAAAGTTAATAGAAGTAATAAGGGATTTGAGAAGAAATCTATGGATTATGCACGTGAATTGGGGGCTTATGTACTTGTAAGCAGTCCCTTTGAAAAGGTTAAGATGAAGGATCCTGATGTTATGATAAATGTCGATATTAGAAAAAATGTTTATATTTATACAGATAGAATAAAAACTTATGGTGGACTTCCACTTGGGTCAACTGGAAAAGGGCTTGTGCTTTTATCTGGAGGAATAGATAGTCCTGTTGCGTCTTTTATGATGGCAAAAAGAGGAATGCGTCTGAATTTTGTAACATTCCATAGTTTTCCATTTACAAGTCAACAGGCTCTTGAAAAGGTGAAGGAACTGACAGATATTTTATCGCTTTATGTCGGAAAAACAAGACTTTATTCATTAAATATATTAAAAATTCAGGAAGCAATAAATACACAGACAAAAAAAGACCTGGCTACGATTTTAACAAGACGTGCTATGATGCGTCTGGCTGAGAGAATATCGAATACTATACAGTATCAGGCTTTAGTTACAGGAGAAAGCCTTGGGCAAGTTGCTTCCCAAACAATGGGAGGGCTTACTTGTACAAATGCTTCGGTAAAAAAATTGCCAGTATTTAGACCGCTTATTGGGATGGATAAAACGGAAATAATAGAAATTGCGAAGGAAATAGAGACTTATGAAAAATCTATTGAGCCGTATGAGGATTCCTGTGTAATTTTTGCTCCAAAACATCCAGTTACAAATCCTAAGTTGGAGGATGTGCTGGCTGAAGAGGCAAAAATTGAAAATTATGATGAAATTATGGATGAAATTTTTGAAGAAAGGGAATATTTTAATTTTGGATAAAAATTATAATAAAATTATTTTAGTTAGATAATTGTAAAAATAAAGTAATGGAAAATTAAATAAAAGCAGCAATTTAAAATTTTTTGTTAAAATTTTTAGAAAAAATAAGAAAAAGTATGGAAAAATTGCTATATTTAGGAGAAATTTGCTAATTTTTACGAATGGTTATTTAAAAAAATAATAGTGGATAAATTTATGAAAGAAAAAAAAGACTTGAAAGGAAAGAAGGAAAAAAAAGAAGCTAGATTGAAAAAAAGAATTGATGAAATCAGAAGGATAATTTATTTAATTTATAGAAATTACCGGGATGGAGAAACTCAAATACTTGCTATATCCCTGACTTATTATTCGCTTCTTGCAATTTTTCCTGTGGTTGCCCTTGTATTGGGAATCACAAAAGGATTCGGGCTAGACAAGATATTTATACAGAAATTTTTTGAACTGTGGCCTGGAAATAATAGCTTTTTAAAAGTAATTGTGGATATAGCCCAAAGACTGCTTTTATCAACTGAAAGCAGTATATTAACTGGAGTTGGAATTGTAATTTTAATTTATTCTGCGGTAAAAGTGCTCATAATGCTTGAAAATTCATTTAATAAAATATGGAAAATAAATAAAAAAAGATCACTTGCAAGAAGAATAGTTGACTATGTTGCAATTATATTTTTAGGGCCGATATTTTTTGTTTTATTATCTGCATTAAATTCAGTTGTAGTTGAAGAAATGGTAAAAAAATTTCCAAATAATGTCATTTTAACAAATTTATTTATTGGATTTTTTGGGCCTGCGACTTATATTATTTTATTTAGTTATTTATTTTATGTTATTCCAAATACAAATGTGAAAGTTAAGCCAGCTGTTTTTGCTGGAGTTGTTACAACTGGACTTACTTTTGGATGGAAATTGATATTTTTGCTGTTGCAATCTTCAATTACAAAATATAACATAATTTATGGAAGTCTTGCATTAATCCCAATTTTTCTAATCTGGGTTCAATATGTATGGGTAACAATTTTGCTTGGAGCCCAAATAGCCTTTTCAATACAGACTTCAGATGAATTTTTGTATAATGAAAAAATTGAAATGCCGATAAAGATAAAAAGGGAAGCAGGAATACTGATTTTATCGCTGATTATTAAGAATTTTGTAGAAAAAAAAGAAGCCTTCACATATCAGAAATTGACTGACAGGCTTGGAATGGAAGTGTTCTTTGTAAAGGAAGTGCTTTCAGACCTTGAAAAAATGGGATTTATAAATGAAGTATTCTATGACAAGAATTCAGATAGCCAATATCAGGTTGCTTATAGTCCAGAAGCTATAACAATTAGGGAATTTATGAAAAAATTTGATACTAAAAATATTGAATATTATGAAAATATTTTTGACAATTTAAATGAAGAAGATCGAAAATTACTTGAAAAAATACGGGAAAAACTGGCAATGAAAAAGATTGAAAATCCAGAAAGTGAAAATGGAAGTAAAAATGAGGGTGAAGATGAATTTCAAAAGCAGAAATCACCACTTCCAAAAGCAGAATATGCTGAAAATTTAGAACGTCCTGTAAAGCCAAGAAAATCAGAAGAATTAAAAATAGATTTTCAAATTTCAAAAGAGCCGAAGCAAAAGGATGAAAATATTCAAGTGAAAAAATCGCAGGAAACAGTAAAAAAAGAAATAATAAATTTTGAAGATAAAGAGCAAGAAACTGAAGAAAAAATAGAAAATCAAACTGAAGAAGAAATGGGTGAATCAGAAGATTCTGAAAACAATAGAAAAAAAGTTAGATATGAAGATGGAACTTGGAAATTTTTCTAATAGCAGTGTGAGTAATAAAAGAAGGAGAATAGCAAATGATGCTGATAGCAGTAGCAGTTATTATAAATATTCTTATAATAGCTATGATAATTGTTTTTTTAAATAAAAAAAATAATGAGAATTTAGAAAGATTAATGTTAAATCAGATTAATGAAAATAATCGACAAAATTTTGAAGAAAATAAGCGAAAATTTGATGAAATTGAAAAATCAATAAATTTAGGTACAAAAAATAGTTTGCTTGAAGGGACAGGAAATATTGGTACACTTTTGGCAGAAAATAATGAAAAAATGCTTTTGAGATTTAATGAGCTTGGGCAGAATATAAATGGGACGATAAATACGAATAATCAGCTTTTGTCTAAGAATTATACGGAAAATAGCCAACTTTTGACTGATAGTATGAATAATGCTATTCAAAAGCTGTCAACGGGATTGAGTGAAAATAATACAGTGCTGACAGGAGTTATGACTGAGAATAATAACAGGCTGACAAAAAATATAAATGAATTTAAGGATGTGCTTAATCAAAATATAAATGAGAATTTTGAGAAATTAAATCAGAAGGTGGAAAATAGACTTGATTTGATGAATACAAAAGTGGAACAACGTTTGTCGAAGGGTTTTGAGGAAACAACAAAAACTTTTGGGAATGTTTTGGAACGGCTTAGTAAAATTGATGAGGCACAGAAAAAAATTGAAGCATTGTCAAGTAATGTCGTTTCGCTTCAAGATGTTCTTACTGATAAGAAAAGCCGTGGGATATTTGGCGAAGTTCAACTTTATCAAATTCTGGCATCAGTTTTTGGAGAAAAAAACGACAAACTTTACCAGAAGCAATATAAACTTTCAAACGGCACAATAGTTGACTCAATTATTTTTACACCTGAACCATTGGGAAATATCGCAGTCGATTCAAAATTTCCGCTGGAAAATTATAGAAAAATGTATAATAATGAATTGAACCAAATTGAGCGGGAAAGTGCGAGAAAAGATTTTGTAAATGACCTGAAGAAACATATAGATGCAATTTCTTCAAAATATATAATAAAAAATGAAACAAGTGAACAGGCAGTGCTATTTTTACCTGCCGAAGCAATTTTTACTGAAATAAATGCCTATCATACTGACATAATAGAATATGCCAACAAGAAAAATGTAAGAATAGCTTCACCTACAACATTAATATCGGTATTAACCGTAATTCAAGTTATAATGACAAATATGGAACGTGATAAATATGCTAGCGTTATTCAGCAGGAACTTGAAAAATTAAATATTGAATTTGGAAGATACCAAACTCGTTGGAACAGTCTTCAAAAGGATATTGAAAAAGTTTCCAAAGATGTAAAAGACATTACAACAACTTCCAATAAAATAAGCAAACGTTTTACAGAAATTTCAAATGTAAAATTTGATAAAAAATCAGATAATTTATTTGAAACTGTTCAAAGTCAAATTACTGAAAATTAAATTAAGTAAAATATTTATTTTATCAAATAATAAAAAAATATAACTTGAAAAAATTGCAGACAAACTAAGAATAAAAACAATAGAGATAAATAATAACAAGATTTATAACCAGGAAGCAGAAAAAAATAATAAATCTAAAAATGCTGTGTTTATTGGAATTTTATAATCTTAAAAATGGTTAAATAAAAAACAGAAAAAGGAGAAAATTTAGATGTTAAAAAATGGAATAATATTTGGAAAATTTTATCCACTTCATATTGGACACGTTGATTTTATACAGCAGGCAAGCGGTTTTGTGGAAAATTTATACGTTGTTGTCTGTAGTGATGTTGACAGAGATAAGAAACTTTTTGAAGAATCAAGGATGAAAAAAATGCCGACTGTAAAAGATCGGCTTAGATTTGTTGAAAAAACCTTTAAACATCAGAAAAATATAAAAATCATACATTTGGCAGAAGATGGAATCCCATTTTATCCAAATGGCTGGAAATTATGGAGTGAAAGAGTACAGGAAACACTTTTGAAAAATAATATAAAAGTAGATGTGATTTTTACAAATGAAACTCAAGATGTAGAAAATTACAAAAACAATTTTTTAACATTACCAAATTTTGAAAGCACATTCAATAAAAATTTAAAAATCCAAATGATAGATACAAATAGAAATAATTTTCATATAAGTGCAACAGAAATAAGAAAAAATCCTTATAAAAACTGGTTTTTTATTCCAAAATACGTAAGAGAATTTTTTGTCTTGAAAGTGGCAATAATAGGTTCACAACATTCAGGAAAAACTAATTTAACCCATAAATTAGCAAATTATTACAATACAACTTATGTAAAAGAGTATAAAAAAGAATATGTAAAAGAAGAATTACAAAATAATGTAGATAATCTTCAATATGATGATTACAGCAATATAGCCTATGAACATAACAGAAGAATAATGGATTCTATAAAAAATGCAGAAAAATTAAGTTTCATTGATACAGATTTTTATTCTTTGCAATCCTTTTCAATTCTTGAAACGGGAGAAAAACATCCAGTAGTGGAGGATTTTGTAAGACATACAAATTTTGATGTATTATTATATATAAAAAAAGATACAACTGATAAAGCTATTTTAGATCAAGATTCTGAATATGATAAAATATTACAAAATTTATTAAAAGAAAATAATCAAAAATATATTGAATTATTACATAAGTCAAACAAGAGTCTTACAGAAAATTATATAAAAAGTATTCAAATAATAGATAATTATTTAGAAAATCAAAAAAATTAAGAAATATGCTCAAACTCTTTTAATATCGAATAAAAATAGAATAGCTGAATGGAAATAAATATGGAAAATTGAAAAATTTTAAAAAAATCAAAAAAAATTTCAAAAAAGTAGTTGACAAATATTTTCTTTTATGATAATATATATCTTGTCGATACGAAAATGTATCAACGGACAATAGAGATATTAATAACATAAAGAAGCAATTAAGTGTATAATCAATAAAGTCAAGTATCTTGAAAAAGATAACGTCAAGACTAATTAGGTGAAATTTAAATATATGTAAATATATTGAATGAAGAGTTTGATCCTGGCTCAGGATGAACGCTGACAGAATGCTTAACACATGCAAGTCTTTGGCGAAGTTGTGCTTGCACAGCCTAGCCAAGGCGGACGGGTGAGTAACGCGTAAGGAACTTGCCCTGCAGTCAGGGATAACAGACGGAAACGACTGATAAGACCTGGTAAAGTCAGGCGGACTCATGTCCAGCCTGATGAAAGGAGATGCTGCAGGAGAGCCTTGCGTCCTATTAGCTTGTTGGTGGGGTAACGGCCCACCAAGGCGATGATAGGTAGCCGGCCTGAGAGGGTGGACGGCCACAAGGGGACTGAGATACGGCCCTTACTCCTACGGGAGGCAGCAGTGGGGAATATTGGACAATGGGGGCAACCCTGATCCAGCAATTCTGTGTGCACGATGAAGGTTTTCGGATTGTAAAGTGCTTTCAGCAGGGAAGAAAAAAATGACGGTACCTGCAGAAGAAGCGACGGCTAAATACGTGCCAGCAGCCGCGGTAATACGTATGTCGCAAGCGTTATCCGGAATTATTGGGCATAAAGGGCATCTAGGCGGCCAGATAAGTCTGGGGTGAAAACTTGCGGCTCAACCGCAAGCCTGCCCTGGAAACTATGTGGCTAGAGTACTGGAGAGGTGGACGGAACTGCACGAGTAGAGGTGAAATTCGTAGATATGTGCAGGAATGCCGATGATGAAGATAGTTCACTGGACGGTAACTGACGCTGAAGTGCGAAAGCTAGGGGAGCAAACAGGATTAGATACCCTGGTAGTCCTAGCTGTAAACGATGATTACTGGGTGTGGGCATGAAGAGTGTCCGTGCCGAAGCTAATGCGATAAGTAATCCGCCTGGGGAGTACGGCCGCAAGGCTGAAACTCAAAGGAATTGACGGGGACCCGCACAAGCGGTGGAGCATGTGGTTTAATTCGACGCAACGCGAGGAACCTTACCAGATCTTGACATCCTGCGAAGGCCTGCGAGAGCAGGCTGTGCCTCCGGGAACGCAGAGACAGGTGGTGCATGGCTGTCGACAGCTCGTGTCGTGAGATGTTGGGTTAAGTCCCGCAACGAGCGCAACCCCTATTGCTAGTTGCCATCATTAGGTTGGGAACTCTAGCAAGACTGCCTGCGAAGAGCAGGAGGAAGGCGGGGATGACGTCAAGTCATCATGCCCCTTATGATCTGGGCTACACACGTGCTACAATGGCCGGTACAGAGAGCCGCAAGGCGGCAACGCCAAGCCAATCTTTAAAGCCGGTCCAAGTTCGGATTGAAGTCTGCAACTCGACTTCATGAAGCTGGAATCGCTAGTAATCGCAGATCAGCAATGCTGCGGTGAATACGTTCTCGTCTTGTACACACCGCCCGTCACACCACGAGAGTTGTCTGCACCTGAAGCTGCCGGTCCAACCGCAAGGAGGAAAGCATCTAAGGTGTGGATAGTGATTGGGGTGAAGTCGTAACAAGGTATCCGTACCGGAAGGTGCGGATGGATCACCTCCTTTCTAAGGAGTATAAGCACTGCTTCTTTATATATCTTATGGGCGTGTAGCTCAGGTGGTTAGAGCACTGTGCTGATAACGCAGGGGTCGCTGGTTCGAGTCCAGCCATGCCCACCATAAGAAGTCTTGGGGATATAGCTCAGTTGGGAGAGCGCTGCCCTTGCAAGGCAGAGGTCAGCGGTTCGAACCCGCTTATCTCCACCAATATTATTATTTAGGACAATGGGAAATGAATAGTAGGTAAAAGATTATAACTGAACTGGAGTAAAAAGTTATTCTGGATATAAAAGCTAATAAGGGCACACGGAGGATGCCTAGGCAGCAACAGCCGACGAAGGACGTGATAAGCTGCGATAAGCCGGGAGAAGATGCACATAATCATTGATTCCCGGATTTCCGAATGGGTAAACCTGCATGCCTGGAGGGCATGCGTGAAAACGGCAAGCCTGCGAACTGAAACATCTAAGTAGCAGGAGGAAAAGAAAGTAAAAACGATTCCCTAAGTAGCGGCGAGCGAACTGGGAAAAGCCTAAACCGTGCCAGTGTCAAGCGGACAGCGTTGCTGGCACGGGGTTGCGGGACTTCCATTAACGGATTGTCATAATGTTTAATCTGTATATGTGTAAGTGGAATCAGCTGGGAAGCTGGACCGAAGAAGGTGAAAGTCCTGTAGAACATAAAGCATATGTGGAGACTGGAAGCACCCGAGTAGCGTCAGGCACGAGGAATCTGGCGTGAATCAGCGTGGACCAAATCACGTAAGGCTAAATACTGTTGTTGACCGATAGTGAAGAGTACCGTGAGGGAAAGGTGAAAAGAACCCTGAGCAAGGGAGTGAAACAGAATTTGAAACCGTGTGCTTACAAACGGTAGGAGCACATTATGTGTGACTGCGTGGATTTTGGTTAATCATCCTGCGAGTTATGGCTGGTGGCAAGGTTAATAGACGGAGCCGAAGGGAAACCAAGTCTTAACAGGGCGACAAGTCGCCAGCCATAGACGCGAAACCTAGTGATCTAGGCCTGTCCAGGCTGAAGCTGAGGTAAGACTCAGTGGAGGGCCGAACTCACCGCCGTTGAAAAGTTGGGAGATGAGATAGGTCTAGGGGTGAAAAGCCAATCGAACTAGGAGATAGCTCGTTCTCTCCGAAATGCATTTAGGTGCAGCCTTGAACTGAGATATGTGGGGGTAGAGCTCTGTATGATCTAGGGGGCGTACTGCTTACCGAAATCAAGCAAACTTCGAATACCATATATTATGTTCAGGAGTGAGTCCGTGGATGACAAGGTCCTCGGACGAGAGGGGAACAGCCCAGACCGCCAGCTAAGGTCCCTAATTATGTCTAAGTGGGAAAGGAGGTGGACATTCATAGACAACCAGGAGGTTGGCTTAGAAGCAGCCATGCCTTGAAAGAGTGCGTAATAGCTCACTGGTCGAGAGTGCCTGCGCCGAAGATGTAACGGGGCTAAGACATAAACCGAAGCTGCGGAAGATACACCGTATCTTGGTAGGAGAGCGTTCTGTAGGCCGTCGAAGGGATGCCGCAAGGCCGTCCTGGAGGTATCAGAAGCGAGAATGCAGGAATGAGTAGCGAGAAGGCGGGCGAGAATCCCGCCGGCCGGAAGTCCAAGGTTTCCAGGGGAAGGCTTGTCCGCCCTGGGGAAGTCGGGACCTAAGCATAAGCAAAATTGTGATGGCGAATGGAAAACAGGTTAATATTCCTGTACCGCTGTTATCGCTTGAGAGACGGAGTGACGCAGGAAGGTATGCGAGAAGGCTGACGGTTTAGCCTTTCTAAGGGCCCAGCGTGGGCGTGCAGGCAAATCCGCACGCCTAAACGTGAGACCTGACGGGGAAGTGCATTTGCATAAGTCGCAGATCCTACACTGCCAAGAAAAACTTCTATCGATGAGAAGCAGCGCCCGTACTGTAAACCGACACAGGTGGACAGAGTGAGAAACTTAAGGCCGACAGGATAACTCTAGCTAAGGAACTCTGCAAAATAGCCCCGTAACTTCGGGAGAAGGGTGCCTGACATACCTGAAGGAGAGAAGCGCTCCCAGGGGAAACAGGCCGCAGTGAAGAGTCTCAAGCAACTGTTTACCAAAAACACAGGTCTATGCTAAGCTGAAAGGCGACGTATATGGGCTGACACCTGCCCAGTGCCGGAAGGTTAAGAGGAGGAGTGAGAGCTCCGATTTGAAGCCCCGGTGAACGGCGGCCGTAACTATAACGGTCCTAAGGTAGCGAAATTCCTTGTCGGGTAAGTTCCGACCTGCACGAATGGTGAAATGATTTGAGAGCTGTCTTGGCTGGAGACCTGGTGAAGTTGTAATGCCGGTGAAGATACCGGCTACCTGCAGTAGGACGGAAAGACCCCGTGGAGCTTTACTGTAGCTTGGCATTGGGTTCTGGCAATGTGTGTATAGGATAGTTGGGAGACTGTGATGTGATGGCGTCAGCCATTGCTGAGTCGCTGTTGGAATACCAACCATATGCTGTCGGAATTCTAATCTGGCAACGGAGACAGTGCTAGGTGGGCAGTTTGACTGGGGCGGTCGCCTCCCAAAGAGTAACGGAGGCGTTCAAAGGTTCCCTCAGGCTGGATGGAAATCAGCCTAAGAGTGCAAACGCATAAGGGAGCTTGACTGCAAGACTGACGGGTCGAGCAGGTACGAAAGTAGGAGTTAGTGATCCGGCGGTTCCGCATGGAAGGACCGTCGCTCAACGGATAAAAGCTACCCCGGGGATAACAGGCTGATACTTCCCAAGAGTCCATATCGACGGAAGTGTTTGGCACCTCGATGTCGGCTCGTCTCATCCTGGGGCTGGAGAAGGTCCCAAGGGTTGGGCTGTTCGCCCATTAAAGAGGCACGCGAGCTGGGTTCAGAACGTCGTGAGACAGTTCGGTCCCTATCCACTGCAGGCGCCTGAATATTGAAAAGATCTGACCTTAGTACGAGAGGACCGGGTTGGACAGACCTCTGATGTATCAGTTGTCACGCCAGTGGCATGGCTGAGTAGTCACGTCTGGCACGGATAACCGCTGAAAGCATCTAAGCGGGAAGCCGGCTTTGAGATGAATATTCGTAGTATCCATAGAGAACATATGGTCGATAGGCTAGGGGTGCAAGTGCAGCAATGCATTTAGCTGACTAGTACTAATATTACGTCTGCTTTTAAGATAATCTTTTGCTGCTGCTATTTATTTCTCATTGTCTTAATGGACAGTATATATATCTAGTTTGGTAATGATAACGACAGGGATACACCCGGAAACATTTCGAACCCGGCAGTTAAGTCTGTTAGTGCCTAAAATACTTGGATTCGTCCTGGAAAGATAGGTAGTTGCCAAACTTTTTTAAATATGTGTGTCTCCGTAGCTCAGCCGGTTAGAGCATCTGACTGTTAATCAGAGGGTCGTTGGTTCGAGTCCAACCGGGGACGCCATTTTTTTATTTGCAGAATTGAATTTATTTTTGTCATGTCATATTCTCCTTAGCGGAGTTTTTTTTATTTATAGTAAACTACTTTAAAACTGAACTTAAAAATTATAATTATTTTGCTCAAACCTTAAATTTATATAATTTTAAATAGGTTTCACTATATTATGATAATTTTTTGATTATTTACTAGATACTATTTAAAAAAAGGTCGAGATTTTGATTTATAATAGATCTGTTATTTTAATAGGAAATAGTATAAATAGAATTTAAGTATTAGATAAATATTTGTAAATTTGTGTAATATATATTACACTTTTTTTTGTTATTTTATGTTATAATTCACTCATAATAAAATTGTTTTAAAATCAAAATAAAAAATAGAGAAATTTAGGAGAATGTAGTATGTTTAATTTAGATGATACGCTTTATGAGATTATAAAAAAATATCCTGAGGCTTTAGATTTTTTTATTGCTAATGGGTTTGAGCAGCTTAAAAATAAGCAGATGCTTGAGGTTATGGGGAAAAATATTAAGTTGCGAATGGCACTTATGTCTAAAAAGATTAATCAGGAATTGTTTGTTGAGAAATTAAAAATGTTTTTGAAAAAGGATGCGGATATTGATGTTTCTTTGGATGAAAGTAAGGCTGATGAAAATAGTGATTTAATCATTGAGGGAGTTTTGCCTTGTCCTATTAGAATACCGCTTTTGGAGGGAATTAAGGATTGGGTAAATGAGCAAAATGTGAAAAATGATTATTCTATTTCGTATAATTTAAAATCGGCGAATTTGGGACTTGACTGGGTTGTGGAAAAAGTTAAGACAGGAAATCCTGATAAGGTTTCAGATGTGCTGCTTTCGGCTGGATTTGAGCTGTTTTTTGATAAAAATTTGATGGGTCAGTATATGGAAAATGGGATTTTTGAGACGTATATTGAAGATATGAATAGTGATTTTTGTAATGAAAATATTGATTTGAGAGATCCTAAAAAGTGTTATGCAATAATGGGAGTTGTTCCAGCAATATTTTTGGTGAATAAAACTTCTTTGGGTAATAGAAAAATGCCTGAAACTTGGTCAGATTTATTAAGTGAAGAATTTGAAGATTCTGTTGCATTGCCGATGGCTGATTTGGATTTGTTTAATGCATTGCTTGCTAATCTTTATAAGGATTTTGGAATGGATGGGATTCATAATCTGGCTCGTTCTTATAAAAAAAGTTTGCATCCAGCTCAAATGGTAAAGGCTAGAACTAGAACACCTGAAGCACCTGCAGTTAGTATAATTCCATATTTCTTTTCACAAATGGTTAATGGAACAGGAGATTTAGAAGTTGTTTGGCCTAAAGATGGGGCTTTGTTAAGTCCAATATTTATGATTACTAAAAAATCGAAGGCTGATAAAATTAAGCCGTTTATGGAGTTATTTATATCAAATGAAATTGGAACGATTTTTTCTGCAAATGGTAAATTTCCGTCAACAAATCCAAATGTGGATAATCATTTGGAAAAATATCAAAATTTCAAATGGATTGGATGGGATTTTATCTATAGTCACGATATTGGAAAAATTATTCGTGAATGTGAAGAGGAATTTAATAATGATGTGAAAAAAAGTCTTGAACAATAAAGTAAAACATTGATAAAAATTATAAAAATTTTGAAAAAATTTATGTTTATTGAAATTTTTGGATATTTAAAAATAATTAAATTGATTAAAGACTAAAGAAATTCAGGATTTGTGGCAGTAAAGATAAAAAGAGAAAGTAAAGAAAATAAATTTTTAGAAATAACTAAGAAATAAAAAAAGAAATAGACAATTATGAATGTAAAGATTAGAATTAGAGATTGAAGAAATGTTGTATTGATTTAGATTTTTAATTTTTAAAAATAGAAAAAAGGAGAAGAAATTATGAATTTAATAATATTTTCAGGTCCGCCATCTTCAGGGAAAACGAGTGTTATTTTAAAAACTGTGGAAGCCTTGAAATCGCAGGGAATGTCGGTTGGAGTGGTAAAATTTGACTGCCTTTATACAGATGATGATAAATTGTATGCGAAGGCAGGGATTCCTGTAAAAAAGGGAATTTCTGGGGCTTTATGTCCAGATCACTTTTTTGTGTCTAATATTGAAGAAGTTGTGCAATGGGGGAAAAGTCTTGGGCTTTCAATATTAATTACAGAATCGGCAGGGCTTTGTAATAGATGTTCTCCGTATATTAAGGATATAAAGGGAGTCTGTGTGATTGATAATTTATCAGGAATTAATACCCCAAAGAAAATTGGACCGTTATTAAAGGCTGCGGATATTGTTATTATTACAAAGGGAGATATTGTTTCGCAAGCTGAAAGAGAAGTTTTTGCTTCACGTGTGAACTCTGTAAATCCAAAGGCTGTGACTATGCATGTTAACGGGCTTACTGGACAGGGAGCTTATGAATTGAGTACGCTTCTTTATGAGAAAAAACTGGAAATAGACAGTGTTCAAGGAATGGAACTTAGATTTCCGATGCCATCGGCACTTTGTTCATATTGTCTGGGAGAAAAGAGAATTGGGGAAAAATATCAGATGGGTAATGTTAGAAAAATGAATTTACAGCAATAAAAAAATAATTAATAAAAAGGAAAAAATATGAAAAAAAAAGATTTGATAAATAAATTAAGTATTAGTGAACTTGTTCAGAAATATCCGTTTGCAGAGAATTTTTTTACTGAAAATAACTTGCCTGTGGAAACTTTTTACAATAGTACTTTTCACGAATTTATTGCAACTTTTGCAGAAGATAAAATTGAGGATTTTGCATTAGATGTGGAAAAAATTGAGGAAAGTTTAGTTGACTATATTGAGCAAATGAAATTATTTTTGGGAATGGAAGATGAAAATTCGATTGATGTGCTTACAATTGTCGCTGGGCAAGATAAATCGGGAAATAAAGAGGGGTTTGAAAGGCTTGATATTCATAAATCAGAAATTATTTCAATTGTAGGACCTACAGGTTCTGGAAAATCAAGGCTTCTTGCTGACATCGAATGGACTGCCCAGAAGGATACGCCGACAAAGCGTCAGATTCTTATAAATGGTGAATTTCCAGATAAAAAATGGCGTTATTCTTCAAATAATAAATTAGTCGCACAATTATCCCAAAATATGAATTTTGTTATGGATTTGTCAGTAAAGGAATTTCTGGAACTGCATGCACAAAGCCGAATGATTGAAAACATTGATGAAACTGTGGAAGAGATCATTAGTGCGGCAAATAAGCTGGCTGGAGAGCAATTTGACTTAACTACTGCAATTACAGCTTTAAGTGGTGGACAGTCTCGTGCCTTGATGATTGCTGATACTGCAATTTTAAGTTCATCTCCAATTGTTTTGATTGATGAAATTGAAAATGCTGGAATTGATAGGAAAAAAGCCTTGGAATTGCTTGTTTCTTCAGATAAGATTGTGTTAATGGCAACACATGATCCAACGTTGGCATTAATAGCAGATAAACGGATTATAATAAAAAATGGGGGAATTAGTAAAATTATTACAACAAGTGCTGAAGAAAAGAAAATTTTGAAAAAACTGGATGAAATGGATGATGTCATTCAGAAAATGAGAAGTGATTTAAGAAAAGGGGAAATTTTGAGAAATGAATTTTAGTCGAGAGATTTGTTTCACATCTAAACAGTAGGATAGTTATAAATTTTTTTACAAGGGGTCAAAACCCCTTGTTTGTAAAATATAATTTTTATTTTTTAAATAGTTTCCTTAAACATTATTATAAATACAAAAATTAGCAAAATACAGCAAATTAATAGAGAAATTATCCCATAAATATTTACTAAAATTACACAAAGTAATGATCCAATAAGGAAAAATCCATCTAAGCCTAAATATATCCAGAAACTTTGTAAATGTGATTTGTCTTTAGTTTTGATGTATTTAACTAAGTTGTCCATTCCGCTTCGCAGGTTTCCTGTGCACATTGTAGTGGCTCCTGCAAGACCTCTGATTTTTCTGAAGCCTTGATACTGAATGGCGGCGATGAAGGACATGATTATGTTTACGATAATGTTCCAGTTTCCGCTTGGTATGAAAGAAATAAAAAACATTACTATAACCTGATAGATTATTACGATTTGCTGCCATCTGAAAATCTTATGCTTTTCAAATTTCGTTTTTATAAGTTCAGTAAATAATATGCCAAGTGCAAAAAATAAAATTGGCATAAAGTAATCAAAGGATTTTACCCATTCTCTTTTTCCTAAATTTATTGCAAGGTAGACAATGTTTCCAGTTTGTGCATTGGCAAGTACTTTTCCACGTGTAATGAATGTGTATGCATCCATAAATCCTCCAACCATACACAGCATCATTCCTAATCGAAATGTTTCTGGAGGATATTCTTCTCCATTAAATAAGATTTTTTTTATTTTTTTACTCATTAAAAAAATCTGCTCCTTTCTTTTCTTTTTTTTCTTCAAATTAATTATTATTTTTCTAAAATATCAAATTTATACCCAACACCCCAAATTGTCTTAATATTCCATTTTTTATGCTCATAGTTGTCTAATTTTGCACGAAGCCTTTTTATATGCGTATCAACAGTACGGCTTTCTCCAAAATAATCAAATCCCCAAATTAAGTCTAACAAATTCTCCCTTGTAAAAACTTTATTCTGATTTGTTGCAAGAGTCCATAAAATTTCAATTTCTTTTTTTGTCAATGGAATTATCTCGTCATTTACCTTTACCGTAAAATTGTTTAAATCAATTTCAAGATTATCAAAAGTAAATATTTTTTCACTTTCATCATTTTTAGGCATTATTCTACGCAAAATTGCATTTATTCTGGCAATTATTTCTCCTGGCGAGAATGGTTTTACAATATAGTCATCTGCCCCAATTTCAAGCCCCATTATTTTTTCATAATCTTCTCCACGTGCTGTAATCATTATAATTGGAACATTTGAAAATTTTCTCGTTTCACGGCACACATCAAATCCATCTTTTTTCGGCATCATTACATCCAGCAAAACTATATCAAACTTATTTTTCTCGATTTCCTTTAATGCTTCTTCTCCATCAAAAACAGTACTTACAGTAAAATTATTTTTTTTGCAGTATTCTGAAAGTATTGACACAATTTGCTTATTATCATCTGCAATCAGTACTTTATACATATTTCCCTCACTTCTTTTCAAAACTAATATAATAAAATTTTATCATAAATTCCTTAAAATATAAACATTAATTTTTATGTTATAGTAAAACTGAACTCAAAAACTATGACTATTTTACTTAAATACTAAGTTTGTATAATCTTTAATAGTTTAATTTTGAATAGGTCTGAGTGTATGTTTAAATATTTAATTTCTTTAAAAATTAAGTTGAAAAAAATAATTGAATAAAATATTTTAGTATTTAGACTAGACTTAAACTAGTCTTTTTTATATAATATAACAAATAAAAAAGGAGAAAAGGAGGGAAAAATGAAAGAAATTATAAAAGTTTTACAAATTTTGTATAAAATTATTGTTTCTTATATTATTTCTACAAAAGTAAAACTTATGCGAAATGAAAATAAATATTTGAAAAATGATGTTCGTTTAAAGAAGTTTAAGTTTAAGATATTAAAAAATTAGAAGAACAAATAAAAAATTTGAAAAAAGAATGTGAAAAAGATAAAAATAAAAAAAATATACAAAAACTTTATTACAAGCGAAAAAAATATTTGAAAATAAAAAATAATCAAATTAAAATAATGGATTTTTCCCAATTCTTTTTGGAAATCACAGTTTATGCAATGTTGATATTGACTTCTTTAAATATCGCCTGGCAAATTAAAGTTTTGAATTATCACATTTATTTATTGATTTTTGTGAGCTGGATAACATTTGTCATAGTTTGGATGAGTTTGGTTTTTATAAGGTGGGCAAGTCTATTTTTAGTGCAGATGACGAAAAAGTTTTATATTGGTGCTTTTTATTTGCATATTAAATGGGATAAAATTATAATTGGGATAATTTTGCTGTTTTTGGCAAATCTTACTTTTCAGAATTATACAAAAAAACTTTTGGAGAAAAATCAGAGTTTTTTAATTTTGGAAAGCGATGATGTGGATGATACAAATTTATTAAAAAATTCAACTATTGAAATTTTGAATGAAAATTATCACTTTAAATGGTCGGTTGATAAAAATGGGAAAATTATTGATTCGAGAAATAAAATAGAAGGAAATTATAGAGTTGAAAATTTGTTAGTCAAGGAAAATAGCAGTCTTATGCTTTATTATGAAAAAAATAGAAGTAATTTTGAAGAAGAAAATGGAAATTTGAATTCACAAAAGGGTGAATATGTTGATTTAAAAAATAATGTTGTGAAAATTTTTTCCAAAAATAAAATTTATAGCGGAAATATTATTTCAGGAAAAGTTATAAAACTTTCAAATGGAATTTATTTACCGTTAAACAGCAGTTATCGGTATTTTCAAAAAGATAAAGGGAAAGAAATTTTCATTGTGGATAAAAAATTGAAAATAAAAAAACAAATTAATTATGTGATGTTTTTAATTTCTGTAATTTTTATGTTGCTTTTGACTTTAAAAAATAGATATTTTGAGTTGGAATTTATTACAAAAGAAAAAATTATGTATAAAATTTTGCAAAGAGAGAAAAAATATTCTTTTGAAATAAGAAAACTTGTACTTTCAATATTAAAAATAATCCGCATGGCAACTGCAATTTATATCCCTGTGCAAGTTTATTTGCTAAGAAATATCGTTTTTAGCCTTTTTTTGGAAAAAAGTTTGTACAAAATCAACAAAAACATAAATTTATTATTTTCATTATTATTTTCACAAACTTTTCTTTTGACAATTTTAATATTTTACGGATTGAGAAAACTTTATAAAATTTTGAGGGTTATTGCAAAAATAATTTATGAGGAAGGAAGCAATGATTTAAGAGATTTGATTGAAGATGAGAAAAATAAAATAAATTAGTGAGTAAGTTATAAAAAGATCACGACAATTTTTACATTGTATCAAAATTTAAAATGATGGAGTATTTTTAATTTGACTAATATTAATAAAGAAAAGGACTGGAAATATTTAATCAAAATATTAAAGAAATTAATTTTAGAAAGGAAATAATAAAAAATGGAAAAAAATAATCTTGAAAAATTGGAAAATTTGATGTGGAAAAAATATAAAAAACAAATAAGTTTTCAACAATTACAAAAGGAATTTTTAAAAAATGATGATGAAAGAATAGAGTATATAAAAACAGAGTTGGAAAAAGCATATAATGAAAAAAATGGAGACAGCGTATATATTTTAATTTCAGCAATTTACATGTTCGAATTATACAGTGAAAAATTTGTTGATATTTTATGCAAATTAACAAAAGAAGAATGGCATGGAAAACACGAAGACATAGTGTTTTATCTCCAGCAACTAGAATTACCTTCTACGATAGATTGCATTTATGAATTAGCAACTTCAAATTTTGAAAAATACCGTTGGGATGATAATTTCGCATTAGTGAGAAAATGTTGCTTTGCTTTAGGAGACATAAACACTCCTAAGGCGAAAGAAAAACTGGAACTATTGTTGCAAAGTGATGAAGAAATGATAAGAGAACATGCAATGGAGCAGTTGAAGAGATGTGATTTTACAAATAAGGATGTTGAATGAAAAGATTAATTATGAAATCCCACATCTTAAAATCTTTAGTCAATTGTGGTATAATAATTTATAAAATAAAATTGACAATATTAATTTAAGAAAGGAAAAAATTATGATAGCTGCCTTAAAAGGAATGAAAGATAGATATTCTGATGATGTGAAAAAATACGATGCGATTGTAGAGGCTTCAAAAAAAGTTTTTGGAAAATATGGATTTGAGCGAATAATTACGCCGATTTTGGAGGAAACGGAGCTTTTTAGAAGAGGTGTTGGAGATGAGACTGATGTTGTTTCAAAAGAAATGTATGATTTTAAGGATAAGGGAGAAAGAGATGTTACAATGCGTCCAGAAGGGACTGCGGGAGTTGTAAGAGCGTATCTTGAAGCTGGATTTCATAAGTCTTCTCCAATAGTGAAATGGTTTTACAACGGTCCAATGTACAGATACGAAGCACCGCAAAAAGGTAGAATGAGAGAATTTCATCAAACTGGAGTGGAAATGTTTGGTGTGAGAAGTGCTTATTTAGATGCGGAAATTATTAAAATGGGTTGTGATTTTCTTGAAGAGCTTGGAATAACTGGCTTAGTTGTGGAGATTAATAGCTTAGGAAATGTTGAGTCGAGAAAAAAATATATTGAGGATTTGAAAAAATTTATGTTTGAAAGACTTGATAAATTGAGTGAAGATTCGCAAAAAAGATATGAGAAAAATCCTTTGAGAGCTTTGGATTCTAAGGACAAAGGCGACCAAGAAGAGTTTAAAAATGCACCAAAACTTTACGATTATTTGGATGAAGAAAGTAAAAAATATTTTGAAGATACTAAAAAATATTTGGAATTGTTGGGCGTGAATTATGTCGTGAATGATAAATTGGTTAGAGGACTTGATTATTATTCGGACACAGTTTTTGAAATTAAATCGAATAAATTGGGATCGCAAGCAACAGTTCTAGCGGGTGGACGATATGACAGATTGCTTGAAATATTAGGAAATGCGAAAGTTCCTGGAATTGGATTTGCCGCTGGAATGGAAAGAATTGCGATGTTAATGGATGATTCTATAATTTCTGAAAATGAAGAAAAAATTTATGTAATTTATTTCGATGACACAAAAGAGTATTTTGTGAAAACTGTAAATGAACTTAGAAAAAATGGTATTAAAGTAAACTTTGACTATAACGCAAAAAGTTTTGGAGCACAAATGAAAAAGGCAAACCGTGAAAATGCTGAATATGTGTTGATTTTAGGAGAAGAAGAGCGAGATGAAAACGTGATTACAGTTAAGAAGTTTAGTACTGGGGAGCAGAAAAAATATAACTTCGAGGAAGTTTTGGAGATTTTGAAATAAGTTGTGCAAGTTAAACTGTGGGAAAGGGAAAAATTGAAGTTTGTGGAGTTGATGCGAGTATGAATATGAAAGAAATATTTTCGGATGTTTTGGCAAATTATGATAGTGAAGTTATAAAACTTATTTCAGAAAAATATGGATTTAGTGAAATGGAATCAATGAGAAAATTTTTGTATTCAGAAACTTATGAAATGCTTTCAGATTTTGAATTGGAAATGTGGGAATTTAGTCCATTAGTAATTTTAGACATGTAGGAAAATGAGAAAATTACTGGAGATCCTAGAAATTCTGTATATATCAGAGGTGAGAGCGGTGTCTAAAAAATGAAGTTTTTTGTGTATTTGCTCGAAAAATATGCAGAATGGAAAAATGAGAATGCAAAAAATATTTTAGAAAAATGGGATAAACTTCTGGTAACTGAAAAAATATTTGATATGTATGAAATGTATCATATAGAAGCGATAGAAAATGCATTTGAAGATATTGAGTTGATTTGTGCTGAAAAAGAGGCACTAGATTGAAAATTCAAAAAGATTTGACTATTTTTATTGATTAAAATTAAGAATAATAAAAAAACTTAGGTTATCAAATGTATCTTTAAAAAAAATAAAATATAAAATCATTAAATAAAAGAAAGGATAAAAAATGTATAGAGATTATAAATTAAATGAATTAAGAATGGAAAATATTGGCGAAGAAGTGACTTTGTCAGGATGGATTTCTAAAGTTAGAGATTTGGGTCACTTTGTGTTTATTGATTTGAGGGATAGATATGGGGTTACTCAAATTTTGTTGAATGAGGAAGTTTCTGGGAGTGAACTTTTTGAGGAAGCTAAAAAATATAAGAATGAATGGGTTTTGAAGGTTACAGGAGTTGTGGCTGAAAGAAGTAGTAAAAATAAAAATATTCCAACTGGGGATATTGAAATTGAAGCGAAAAAAATTGAAGTTTTAAGCCGTGCGAAACAGTTACCGTTTGAAATTAGTGAAACTGGGAATCTTAGCGAAAATATGAGATTGACTTATAGATATTTGGATATTAGAAGACCGAAAATGTTGAATAATATTATTAAAAGAAACGATATGCTGTTTTCGATTAGAAAATTTATGAATGAAAATGGATTTTTAGATGTTGATACTCCGATTTTGGCAAAAGCGACACCTGAAGGTGCGAGAGATTTTATCGTGCCAAGTAGAACTAACAAAGGTGATTTTTATGCATTGCCACAATCACCACAATTGTTTAAGCAGATACTTATGGTTTCTGGAATTGACAAATATTATCAGTTAGCAAAATGTTTTAGAGATGAAGATTTGAGAGCGGACAGACAGCCTGAATTTACTCAATTAGATGTGGAAATGTCGTTTGTTGAGCAAGAAGATGTGATTTCAATGGCTGAAGAATTAACAAAGACAGTATTTAAAGATGTTACAGGAATTGAAATTACTGAAAAATTTCCAAGAATGAGCTACGATGATGCGATGAATTTTTATGGTTCAGATAAGCCAGATTTGAGATTTGATATGAAATTGATTGATTTATCTGAAGAAACTGCTGATTGTGGATTTGGCGTTTTTGAAAATGCGTTGAAAGATGGCGGAAATGTAAAAGCGATTGTTGCACCAAATGCAGAAAAATTCTCGAGAAAATACATTAAAGATTTGGAAGATTATGTGAAAACTTACTTTAAAGCAAAAGGTTTAGCATATATTAAAATGAATGAAAATGGAGAGATAAATTCTCCAATTGCGAAATTCTTCTCAGAAGAAAAATTGGCACAAATTATTGAAAAATTGGGAATCAAAAATAATGAAGTTGCGTTAATTTTAGCTGATAAATATAAAGTTGTACATGATGGATTGGGAGCGTTGAGATTGAAACTGGGAGAAGAGTTGGAATTAATTGACAAAAATGCGTTTAAATTCTTATGGGTAGTTGATTTTCCTATGTTTGAATGGAGTGAAGAAGAAAATAGATATAAAGCGCAACACCATCCGTTTACTTCAATTAAGGAAGAAGATAGAAAATATCTTGATACGAATGAACTTGCAAAAATTAAGACAGATTCATATGATATTGTCTTAAATGGTTATGAAATCGGTGGAGGAAGTATCAGAATTCACGATGAAGATTTACAAGCGAAAGTTTTTGAAAAATTAGGATTTAGTCAAGAAGAATTGGAAGACAAATTTGGATTCTTCTTGGAAGTGTTGAAATATGGGGTTCCACCACATGGAGGACTTGCTTACGGAATTGATAGATGGCTTATGGCAATGTTGAAGGAAGATTCAATAAAAGAAGTAATTCCGTTCCCTAAAACTAATAAAGGACAAGACTTGATGACTGGAGCACCTGCAGGAATTGAAGAACAAGTGCTTGAAGATGATTTGAGATTGAAATTATTGGAAGTTGAAAAAGAAGATTAATAAAGTCTCCCACTTTATAGGAGTGGGAGCAATTTTACTCAAAAATTAAGAGGTGACTTTATTTAAAATGATTTTAGTATTTGGAACAAAAAGAAAATTTAAAAATTTAGGAGCATTGGAAAACTGTCATTGCACAAGATGTAACAACACATCTGACTGGAATTTTATGGAATATCGTGACTGGTTTACTTTGTTTTGGATACCAGTTTTTCCAATAAGTGGTAGAAAAGAATATTTGGAATGTCCAATTTGTCGTCAGATTTATGATGTGCCAAAGGATTAGTTATTTGAATTAATGAGTATTAGAAGATATTTTTTTGGGTTTTATACTATTTCCCGTTAAAATAATAGATTTATTATAACTTCTATTATGCAAGGGGTCAAGACCCCTTGTCAGGAAATAAATAAAATATAATTTCTATTTTTCAAATAGGATTTAGTATTAGATTAAAAGTGTGAGGAAATAAATGATTTATTTTATTGGAGGGAAAAAGCAGAGGGAATTTAAGTATTTCGAGATTTTGGAGAAAATACGGAAGGAAAATGTGGGGATTAGTGAGAGTTTTTTTGATGTGGATCTAAAGGAAAATGAGCAGTTTTTGGAGAAAATTAATATTAATTCGATATTTTCAAGTCGGGAACTGGTTGTGTTAAAAAGGGCAGAAAAACTGAAAAATATTGAGGAAATCTTGAAATACATAGCAAATCTTGAGATAGTAAATAAGGAAATTATTATTGATTATGACAAGGAAGATGGGAAATTTGGGGCAAAGTTAAAAAAGTTGCTGGATGAGCTGGAAAAAAATAGGAAAATGAAAGTCTTTTTGTTTCAGAAGGAGACTGAAGAGGAAATACGGGCCTATATTGTGAATGAACTAGGAATAAATGGCAGAGATCTGGCATTGCTTCTGGAGATGATTGGAAATAATCCGTTTAAAGTTAGAAATGAAGTGGAGAAAATTAAGGTTTTTTTGAATGGAGAGAAATTTGATATTGAAAAAATAAAAAATGTTGTGTCGGTTGAAAAGGAGTATCAGATTTATGAGATGACACGGAATATATTATTGAATAATCCAGCGGATGTAATGAGATATTTGGAGCAGAAGAAGGAATATATGGGAATTTTGTATTCTCTTTACAGTGAACTTGAAACGATGTATAAAATAAGTTCGTTAAAAAAACGAGGAAGAAAATTTAGTAAAAATTATAATACTTTCAAAATGGAATTTGAAGAGATAAAGGAAATTTTTAAATCCAATAACCGAATTCCAAATTCTTATGTGATTTTTAAAAAGCTGGAACTTGAGCAAAATTATACAAAATTAAATTTAAAAAAATTAGTTTTTAGATGCTGGGAAATTGAAAGAGAGATAAAGACTGGTAAAATAGAGATGGAAACAGGGGTTGAAATGTTAATTATGGAAATTTGCTCATTATTTAGAAAAAAATAATTTGAGAAATCGTAAAATATGAATAAATATAAACATTGAACCAAGATGTTTAAATAATTGATTTATAATTAGATTGCTTAAAAACTACTTTAACTGCAACTCTATGAAAAGTATGATAGAATCTCAGCAAAAAATTAAAGAATACGAATAAAATTTAAAAGCAAACAGAAAAGAGGTGTATTTCTAATGGGAATATTAAAAAAAATATGGGATATGCTGCCAGAAGGACGTCCGATTTGTGTGCCAAAACCTGAGGCTTGGGGAGTAAAACAGGAGGAAGAAAAGGAAACTGACAAAGATTTAAAGAAGAAAGATGATGTGGAAAAAGTAAAGAAATAAAACTTATTGTGAAATTAAATTTTAATATAAACTGATTATTGTTAGAAAATAACGAAAGAGGGTGCATTTAGACGCTCTCTTTTTTATTTTATAGGAATTTTTAAAATCCCATTTAAAAAATAGAAATAAAAAAATTTTTGAACAAACTTGACATTGATAAGATTTAATTGTATAATCTTTACAGTGATAAGATAATAAAAGTTAGGGGAATTTAAATATGGAAAAAACCAAAAAAAGTTACCACCATGGAAATTTACGGGAAGAATTGATTGAAAAAGGGATAGAGGTGATAAATGAAGAAGGAGAAGAAAAATTATCTTTAAGAAAAGTAGCTAAAATGTGCGGGGTAAGTAATGCGGCACCATATACATACTTTAAGAAAAAAAGTGATTTGCTTTACGCAATGAGCGATTATATATGGGGAATATTGGCGGCGGAACTTGATAGAACAAGGAAAAAATATGAAAATCAAGAGAATTTACTGGTAAAATTAGGAAAAACATACGTTATGTTTTTTTGTGAGAATCACAGATATTATCATTTTATGATTTCAAGAAAAAATATGAAAATAGATTTATTTTCAAAGTTTTCAGAAATAGAAAATAATAACGAAAAAGCCTTTAGTATATTAAAAATCGAGGCGATAAAAATACTTGAAAAAATGGGAGTGCCAAATCAGGCTATGCAAGATAAAATTATAGCAATGTGGGCATTAGTACAGGGATTAGTAACAATAATGATTATGAATGATATAACATATTCTGAAATTTGGGAAGAAAAAATAGAAGAGATAATAAAATCAGTTTGTATAGTAAAGTAATATTAAAATGAAATTTTAAAGTTGTTATGCTATATGAGTTTAAATCTTAAATAAGGTGAGAAATATGGAATTGGTTATACATGATTTAAATAATGAAAAATTGAAAAATTTGAAGTGGAAAATTGAAAAAAAAGAAAAAATTATAGATAAAATAAAAGAAAGTATAAATAAAAAGAAAATAATAGCTGATGAAGATATGTTTATAATTTGTGATAATAATAAAATTAAAAGCTGCATGGGGTGCTTTGAATGCTGGATTAAAACTCCTGGGAAATGTAAAATTAGGGATGGATATGAAAATTTAGCAAAATTATATTCAAAATCAGACAAAGTTGTGATTATAAGTCAATGTGTCTATGGTTCTTATAGTCCGTTTGTAAAAAATGTGCTGGATAGGACAATTCCATATTTGTTGCCATTTTTTAAATTTAAGAATAAGGAAATGCATCATATCGCACGAAATAAAACGAGATTTGATTTAAATGTATATTTTTATGGAGAAAATTTGACACAAAGTGAAAAAATGGCGGCTAAAGAAATAGTAAAGGCTAATAGTGTGAATTTAAATACAAAAAATTTTAAGGTTTCTTTTTTAGAAGATCAGGGAGAATGATAAAATATGAAAATCACTGTAATAAATGGAAGTCCAAAAGCAGTTAAAAGTAATTCTGAAATATTAAGAAACTATCTTTCGTCTTTACTTAAAGAAAATGAAATAAAAAAATATTATTCAATTTCTTTTAAGTTAAATGATAAAATTAAAAATGAAATCTATAATAGCGATGTTTTAATATTTCTTTTTCCTTTATATGTTGATGGAATTCCATCCAATCTGCTGAAATTACTTGTAGAATTTGAGAAGGAAAAAGTTATAAAGTCTGGAAGTAAAATTTATTGTGTGGTTAATAATGGATTTTATGAAGGAAAACAAAATCATTTAGCAATTCTGCAGATGAAGAACTGGTGTGAGAAGGTTCAGGCAAAATGGGGGCAAGGAGTTGGCGTGGGTGCAGGAGAATTGTTGCCATATTTGAAAAAATGTAAATTGGGTAAAGGACCTCTGAAAAATTTAGGTATAGCATTAGAAAAATTTTCTGACAATATTTTAAATTTGAAAAGTGATGAAGATATTTATATAAATCCAAATTGGCTAAGAATTTTGTATTTTGTACAAGGATCGATTTCTTGGATTTTAAAAG
Organism: Leptotrichia wadei; assembly: GCF_007990445.1. NCBI lineage: Bacteria > Fusobacteriati > Fusobacteriota > Fusobacteriia > Fusobacteriales > Leptotrichiaceae > Leptotrichia > Leptotrichia wadei. Next base: position 1,739,565 of record NZ_AP019841.1, on the reverse strand, counting down.
CGAGAAAAAATAATTTGCGAGTAAGGGAACTTTTTAGAAAAAATGATTAAAATTGTATAATTAGTTGTTCAAAAATTATATGTATAGTAAAACTGCCTTAAAACTGAACTCAAAAGTTATAACTATTTTACTCAAACTCTAGTTTTATATAATTTTTAACAGTTATATTTTAAATGGGTTCGAGTATATAATAAAAAGACTACCTTAAAAATAGGATAGTCTTTTTTTCATTAATCTTAAAAAAATTTTTTTAAAATCAATCAGTGGCAAAAAATTAATTTGCCAATGAATTAACTTTTAATGTAAGTCTTGATTTTTTTCTTGATGCGGCGTTTTTCTTGATAACACCTTTTGTTACAGCTTTATCTAATTCTTTGTATGCTGCGCTTAATGCTGATTTAGCTTCGTCGACATTTTTAGCTTCAACAGCGGCAAGCACTTTTTTAACGAAAGTTCTAGTTCTGCTTCTAATAGCTTGGTTTCTAGCTGCATTTCTTTCACCAATGAAAACTCTTTTTTTAGACGCTTTTGAGTGTGCCATTTATGCTTCTCCTTTCAATGATTTCTCTTTATTTAATAAAATGCCACATAATTTAAATATGTGCAAACTACATAATATATTATCATTTTTTTCAATAAAAATCAAGTTGTTTTCACTAGAATACAAAATAATTTTTATTTTTTATTTGCTTTAACAAAAGATAGCAAGAAGTCTCCGGCTTCTAAAAGCGGGAGTAGTTCACTAAGCTGCTAGTGTAAAAAATATAAAAATAAAACACATAATTTCTTGAAAATTTGTGAAAAAATTAGTATAATAAATGTAGTAAGTTAGCAAGTGAAATTTAATATATTAATTTGAAAGGACAATTAAGATGAAAAAAAGACCTGTAGTTTTAGTAATTTTAGATGGTTGGGGAATGAATCACCACGACGATCAAGTTAATGGGATTAAAATGGCAAAACCATTAAATTTTGAGAGATATAAAAAAGAATATCCTTTTACAGAACTTCGTGCTGATGGAGGACATGTTGGGCTTCCAGACGGACAATTTGGAAACTCTGAAGTTGGACATACAAATATTGGAGCAGGAAGAACAGTTTTCCAAATGCTTCCAAAAATTTCAAAAGCAATTAACGATGGTTCAATTTTAGAAAACGAAGTTTTAGCAAATGTGATGGACACAACTAAAAATAATGGTAAAGCTCTTCATATCTTAGGACTTGCATCTGATGGTGGAGTTCACTGTCACATTGACCATATTATTGGATTAGTTGACATGGCAGCTAAAAAGGGACTTACAGAAGTTTATGTTCACCCTATTACAGATGGAAGGGATACAGCGCCTGAAAGCGGAGTAAATTATTTGGCTCAGTTGCAAGAAGGCTTGGATAAAATTGGCGTTGGAAAAATCGCAACTGTAATTGGAAGATATTATGGAATGGACAGAGATAACAACTGGGACAGAGAAAAATTAGCTTACGATGCGTTGACTATCGGAGATGGAGAAGTTTACCCAACTGCTGATGAAGCAATCAAAGCGTCTTATGCAAAAGGTGTAACTGATGAATTTGTAGTTCCTGTTAAAATTGGTTCAAAAGACAATGGATTAATCAAAGATGGAGATGGAGTAATTTTTGCAAACTTCAGACCAGATAGAGCAAGACAGCTTACAAGAATATTTGTTGATCCAGAATTTAAAGGATTTGACAGAAAAGTTTATCCTAAAGTAAACTTTGTTACAATGGCTCAATATGATGCATCATTTGATTCGCCAATCGCTTTCCCACCTGAAAAAATAGTAAACTGCTTTGGGGAAGTTGTTTCAAAAGCTGGATTAATTCAAGTAAGAACAGCAGAAACTGAAAAATATGCACATGTTACATTCTTCTTCAACGGTGGAAAAGAAGAACCTTATCCAGGAGAAATCAGATTGCTTTCTGATTCACCAAAAGTTGCAACTTATGACTTGCAGCCAGAAATGAGCGCTTACAAAGTAAAAGACAGATTAATCGAAGAATTAAATACAGGAAAAGTTGACACAGTTATCTTAAACTTTGCAAATCCTGACATGGTTGGACATACAGGAAATGTACAGGCAGTAATTGAAGCTTGTCAAGCTGTGGATAATTGCTTAGGACAAATTGTAAGAAAAGTGCTAGAAATGGACGGAGCATTATTTATAACTGCAGATCACGGAAATGCTGATTTATTAGTAAATCCAGAAACAGGAGAACCTCATACAGCTCACACTGTAAATCCTGTTCCATTCATCTTCATTTCAAACGACATGAAAGATGCTAAATTAAGAAAAGGTGGAAAATTAGCTGATATTGCACCTACAATGTTAGAACTTTTAGGATTGGAAAAACCTGCTGAAATGGATGGAAGCAGTTTGATAGAAAAATAATTTTCTCATATTTTGATTAAATCTCGCTCATAAAATCTCTCTAAATAATATATTTGGAGGGATTTTTTATTGATTTTATAATTAAAAAATAATGCAATTAATAAATAAGGCTTAATAAAATATTATAAATAAATATATTGTAATGAAAATAAAAAAATGATATAATGTAATAAGTTCAGATTAAAAGTATATTCAAATTGTAATTTATACAAAAAATAATAAAAAAAATATGGAGTTTTGCAGGTTGATTATGGTTTTATGAAATAGGTTTTGTTATAAAAATTAAAATTATAAAAAAATTAGGATACTATAAAAGCAATAAAGATTGAATAATAATCGTAATATTTGCAGAAGAATGGAAAAAACAGGGAAATTAAGCGTAAAAAATACAGTGTTTATTGAATTTTTAGGCTTTTATAAATAACTAATTAAAAAAAATAAAAAGGAGAAGTTTATGAGTAACAATTTAAGACAGGCAAAGAAAGATCTAAAAGCATTTGCCAAAAGAGCAAAAGATGTAAAATATACAGAATCATTGCTGTTTTCATACTTGATAACGGGAATGATAACTTTTTCAATTGGGTTAAATACATCTTCAAACGTGCTTTATGAGCGATTAAATAAAGAGCTGGTAATGTCGGCAGATAAGACACGTACTGCGATTAAGAAAAAGAAAAAGGCAAACGAAGAGGCGATAGAAGACTTGAACTTGGAATTAATCCAGTTAATGGAACAAGGAGATCAGGTCGTAAAATCTCCATGGCAATCATGGCAATTCGGTGCAAATACCTTTATATCAAGCAATAACGGTACTTATAAAGGAAGAGGCGACAAAGCTGAGAAATATTCGTTTAACAGCATTTATAACCGTGGTAACTGGGCAGATACTGGGATTTTGTCAAACAGAAGAAAAAGTTACATGACTTCTTCACTTAGCACTTCCACAATAGGAAAGCAGTCTTACGGATTAGCTTCATTGCTTCATGTTCAAGAGCCAGAAGTGGAAATCCAGATAATGGCAAACGTACGTCCAAAATCAGTATCAAAAGAGGAAATTGCAATAAATCCAAAAATTGATATGCCAAGGGAAGTAGTGCGTCCGAATATTAATTTGAAGGTGACTGAGCCAATAACAGCACCAAATATTACATTTCCAAATGTTAAACCAATTAATATTGATATAAAAAATCCAGTTGCTCCAAGTGAACCAAAAGCAATTGGAGCACCAAATATAAATATTACTTTGGAAGCACCACAGGTTACATTGGGTATAACACCACCAAAAACACCAAATATCAATATTAGTGTAACTCCACCAGATATTACTCCGTTAACGATAGCTAAACCAAGTGAAGTGGATTTACCAACAGTAACACCACCAACAATAAATCCAGTAGACTTTTCTATTGATCCAACTGGGGATTCCAAACATTATAAAAATAAAGGTTGGAATAGTATTCCTAAAAATCATAACATAACTGAAATTGGAAATAGCGATTATATTACTCTTAGTGGTGATAACACAGGGACAACAATGTCTGATGAGTATACATTTAATGTAACACATGACAATAATAGAGCATTAGTTTTGGATGAAGCAAGTCACAACACAACATTTACAATGGCTGGAAAAATTTATTTAAAAAAAAGTCAAAATGTTGCAATTGATATTCAAGGAACTCATGTTAAAGGAACTCATGTTAGTAGTGCACCGAATAAATGGGAATTTACAGCAGTTAACACGGGGGAAATTATAGGTGAAAAGGGAGACGACAATAGTAATCAAGTTGCTTTTGGATTTAATAATCCAGATGCATCAGATAATAGAACTTTAACTAAAATGGTAAATAATGGAACGATTGAATTAAATGCAAGTGGAAGTGCAGCTTTTCAATTGAAACCCGAAGATCCACATAATTGGCTTCCTAAAGCAGGTCCAGGTGGATGGGATGCAACTCCTCCAATAAAAATTGAAAGAAGAAATTCATTAGATAATCGTGGAAAAGTTGCGATGAAAGCTATTAATCAAAAAAATATAGATATAAATGGAAAAAATAGTTTTGGGATTACAACTGTGTTTAATAAAGGACTTTCTATAACTTTTTTTAAAGACTCATTTAAAGCAAATTATGAAGATTTGAAATCTCAAAGACAAATTGCAAACCAAATAGTAAATCCAGGTGGAGAATTTGGTAATAGTAATATTTCTGGATTTGAAAGTGGGGTTTATAATGAAAGTACAGGAAAAATAAATATAAATGGAGAAAATAGTATAGCGATTGGTTTACTACATGATATTCAAGAAGCTAAAATTGATGGGATAATAAATATAAATTCAAACAAAGGAGTTGGAGTATTTACTGGTGTTCCTGTTGGACTTCCAACAGCAACTACACCTAATTTTGTCGAATTAAAAGGGAAAATAAATATAAACGATACGGCTGTAAACGCTGTAGGAGCTTATGTTGGAGATACTTCGACAGAGTTAAATCCTGGAAAAGTAAATGGTACTAATGAGGCAACTCGTAATTATTTAAGATCAGGAGATATAAAAGCTGAATCTACTTCTATTATTACAGTTAAAGGGACAACTAATTATGGATTTGTCGTTAATAATAGTTCAAATTATTCTAAATTTACTGGTGCATTGGATGACATGATCCAAGGAACAGATAAAACTAACTATGGTAGAGGTATAAATGAAGGAAAAATAAATGTAGAAGGAGTAAAATCTGTAGGATTTGCATTGATAAAAGGAGGGACATCTTCAAATAGTGGTACAATCAATGTAAAAGCAGATTCCACAAATTCTATTGGATTTTATGGGGAACAGGATGAATTTGCAAATTCAGGAACTATTGAAGTTACAACAACAGATAAAAAGAAAAATATTGGGGTTGCTTTAAATGGTAAAAACAGCAATCAAAAAATAGTCTTTACAAATACAGGTAATGTTAATATAAATAACAATGGTACGGCGGCTACAGATGGTTCGACAAATACAGGTGTCTATGCTATTGGAAATTATGAGTTTAATCATAATAGTGGAAATATTAATATTGGTAAAAATGCTACTGGATTTTATGTGCAAGGTGCTGATGGTGTTGTTAATGTAAAAGCGCCAGTAAATTTAGCAGAAAGTACAGATGGAACTACAATTGGATTTTATTCTGATGGAAAGGCTAAAGTTAATTTTGAGAATGGATCAGTGTTGAATATTGGAAATAGAGCAGTTGGACTTTATTCATCAGATTCAGAAAAATTTAATGACACATTTATAATAAAAACTGGAGAAAAATTAAATGTATCGCTTGGTGAAAATTCAACATTTGGATTTGTAAGTGGAAATAGCACAAGCCCTTCTTTGAAAAAATATTTAAATAATGGATCAGCAGATAAAATTAGTATAACAAATTTTGGTAAAGGTGCGACTATATTTTTTGCAGGAAATAGTGGAAAGGCAATTTTAGATGGGGATTACACTGTTAGTAATGGTCAAAAAGATTCAACTTCAGTTTTGTCTGCTAATAATGGATCAACTGTAGGAATTAAAAGTGGTGTGAAACTAAATACAAATACTCAAGTTGGACTTGTTGCAACAAAAGGAGAAAATGAAACAGATAAAAGTTCTACAGCTGAAAATGCAGGAACTTTGGAATCTTCAAGAGTTTCTGGAGTGGGTATTTATGCTAATGCGAGTGTTGGTAAAAATGCAAGTACTGGTAAAATAATAATGACTGATTCTAAATCTGTTGGTATTTTAGGATTGGCAGATTCTAACTTAACAAATGATGCAGGTGGTAAAATTACAGTCAAAAAAGCTTCATCAGCAGGAATATATGCAGAAAATAGTAATGTTACAAATAGTGGAACAATAACTACAGAAGATGAAAAATCAGCTGGAATATTTTCAAAAGTTTCATCAACTTCTGATAAAACTGTTAAAAATTTAGGAAATATTAAAATTACTGGTTCAGGAAAAACCAAAAATGCAGGAATTTATGGAGAATTAGATAGTTCTGCAACTGGTAAATTAACTTTAACAAATGAAACTGGTGGAGAAATTGAAGTTGCGACAGAAGAATCAGTAGGAATTTATGGTAAAAATGGAACATCTGATAAAGATAATCTTGTGATAGATAATAAATATAAAGTTACAATGAAAGCTGATTCATCGGTAGGAATATTAGCTGAAAAGGCAAAAGTAACAAATGAATCTACTGGAATAGTTGCGATAGAAGGTAAGAAGTCAGTAGGAATATTTGGTAAAAAAGGTTCTCAAATTGAGAATAGCGGAGATATTTTAGCGACAAGTACCGATCCTAATTCGGCTTCAGTAGGAATATTATCAGATGGCGGAAAAGCAACTAATAAAAAGAAAATAGAAATGTCAGGTGGAAAATCTGCTGGAATGATGGGAATAAATGATGCTGAAATAATAAATGATGTTTCTCCTGCAGAAATTACAATGAATAAAACAGGTTCAGCAGGAATTTATACACAAAATAGTAATGCTGCAAATAAAGGTACAATTAATTTAAAAGAAAACGAGTCAGCAGGAATTTATGCACAAAATACATCTGTAAAAGATTATGAACTCAATAATTCAGGAATTATTAATGCTGAAAAAGATAAAAGTATTGGGATGTATGCAAATGTATTTAAAGATACATCGGTTGCATCGCCTGTTATACCAGGAATAACTACAATGAATAATACTGGAACTATTAATTTAAAAGATGAGAAATCAGCAGGGATGTATATAAAAAATGATACAGATGATAAAACAAAGGCTTTAATAAATAATAGATCTAATGGTATAATCAACGTAGAAAAAGCTGAGTCAGTTGGAATAATGGCAGATACAGCGACTGTTCAAAATGATGGAGTAATCAATGTAAAGGATGAGAAATCAGCAGGAATTTATGCAATTGATAATTCTTATGTTACTAATAATGCTAATATTACTACAAAAGATGAGAAATCAGCAGGAATTTATATAAGTGATAGTGATGTTGTAAATAATGCAGACAAGACAATTACTGTAGAAAAAAGTGAATCAGCAGGAATATATGGTAAATTTAAGAATGATAAAGACCATACAATTAAGAATAGTGGGATAATTACTTTAGCAGCAAGCAGTTCTGAAAAAGGAAGTGCAGGGATTTATGGTGAATTGGAATCTAGTGCTACAAAGAAACTTGATATTGCAAACTTAGCTGGTTCAACAATAAGTGTCGGTATGAAAGAATCGGTTGGAATTTATGCTAAAAATTCTTCATCGAATGGAAAAGGAAATTTAACAGTTGATAATAGTGGAACAATTGTAACTTCAAAGGAAAAATCAGTTGGAATCTTTGGTGAAAAAGCTACTGTTACAAATAATAAGACTATAGAAGTAAATGGACAAGAATCTATTGGAATTTTTGGAAAAGCAGGATCAGAAATAAAAAATGTTTCGACTGATGAAGGAATTAAAGTTGTTGGTGAAAATTCAACAGGAATGTATGCGACAGATTCAGGAACAACTGGAGAAAATACAGGTAAAATTGTTCTATCTGGAAAAAAATCCACAGGAATGGGTGCAGCTGATAGTGCAGTTATAACTAATAAAAAAGAAATTTCTGGAACAGTTGAAAATGTAATTGGAATGTATGGTACAGGTAGTGGAACACAAGTTAAAAATAAAGGAAATATTAACTTGTCAGAAAAAAATTCTACTGGGATATTTACTAAAGATGATGCTGTAGCAGAAAATGACAATGGTGCAAATATTGAATTAGCAAAAGAAAATTCAGTAGGTATGTTTGGGCTTGCAAGTGTTGCAGGTAAAAAAATAGATTTAACAAATAAAGGAATTATAACTTTAAAAGATAAAGGATCTACAGGAATTTTCGCTAGTAACGTTGAAGATACTGTTACGAAAGGTACTTATACAGGAGCGCTTGCTGATTCTTCTATAAAAAATATAGGGACTATAACTTTAGATGCGGAAAAAACAGTTGGAATTTACACACCAAAATCAACTATTTCACAAGTAGGAAATATAACAATGACAACCAAGGCTGATTCATCAGTTGGTATTTATCTTACACAAGGAGCAACAGCAAATGGAACAGGAGCTGTAATTGATTTAAACAAAAATTCACAAAATCAGGTTGCCTATTATATTAAAGGTAATGGAACAATATCAAGTTCTATTGGTGAAGTTAAAGGATATGGAGTTGGAGTTTACTTAGATGGAACAGATAGCGATGGAAAAGCGTTGCCAACGCCAGCACAGTTAAATGCACCAGCACTTGATTTTGTAAGCGGAAGTTCAACGCAAGGAAAAGGAATGATTGGATTATTATTAAAAGGGAATACTGATATTTCAACTTACACTGGAGGAATAAAAGTTGGAGATTCGGTATTAGGCGGTAATTCAGGAGACTTTTATGCAATTGGAATTTATACTGATGGACAAGGAATTCCTGGAACTCCTGCTACTCAAACAACTCCTAGGGTTTTAGGAACTCCAAAAGCAATATCGACTAACATTACAACAGGAGCAAATGGAGTTGGATTATTTGCTGAAAATTCAAGTAATATCACTTACACAGGTACTATGAATATTGGAGATAATAAAGTAGCTGGAACTGGTATCTATGTTGGAAATGGTGGAACAAAAGCATCAGAAGTAACAATCGCAAGTGGTGCAACAATTAATTTGAAAGGATCAAATGGAGTTGGGGCAATTGTAACAACTGGTGCAACTGTTGATTTTCAAAGTGGAGCAAAAATTGAATTTGGCGGAGATGGAGTCGGTATCTTTGCTCAAAAAGGTGGACACATTATTGACAATGGTGGAACATTAGTTACTAATAAGCATTCTGTAGAAAGAACACGGGTTACTGAAGGAAGTTCTGAAACTGCACATGATTTGACAGTTGCAATTGGAAATGCTCTTGATACTGGAAATATTCTTTCACATGTTATAAATGGGGAAGCTATTATACAAACAGGGGTTACAGTTGAAGCAAAACCATCAACTGAAAATATCATTGGACTTATGGCAGATGGTAATAGTAATCCTGGATTGCCTTGGGTTGGAACATCTGGATATGATGCTGAAAATAGAGGAAAATTAGACTTATCAAATGCCGAAACAAGTACAGCGATGTATCTTGATTCTTCAAGAGGACTTAATTCAAAAGATATTCTTGTAGGAAATAAATCAACTGGAATTTATGGAATTTACAGGGATTCAACACCAATTTACAGTGGTGCACGAGCAGGAACTGTAAATACAGGGACAATTACAACGACAGCAGGATCTAAGATAAAGATTGGAAATGAGTCATCGGCTATTTACTCGATTGGATTTGATAAAGTTGAAAATAAAGGAATCATAACTGGTGGAGATAAGTCAGTTGGAATTTATGCAAAAAATACAGCAGCAAGCAGCAAAAATATAAATGTGGCAAATGAAGGGGATATTACATTAGGAAAAGGTTCTGCGGGAATTTATATCGCACCTGAAACTTCAAATAATCCAAATGCAACGGTTACAAATAGTGGAAATATTGTGATCGGAGATTCAACGTTAGATGCTAGCGGAAATGTTGATTCTACTTCTGTTGGAATATTTGTAAAAAATAAAACGAATTTGACTACTACTGGAGATGTGACTGTTGGAAATAGAGGGTTTGCATTGTATGGAAATGATTCAACATTGACAGTAAATGGTGGAAATTATAACTTTGCAAATAGTGGAAGCTTGGCATATTTGGAAAATAATGCTGTGTTAAATTATAATAATACTGGAACATTGACAACTTCTTCAGAGCCAATGTTATACATTATTAACAGTAAAGCTCATATGAATAATAATGATATTGTAGTGTCTGCAGGTGGAACTGGAGTTTATATGAATGGAACATCTACATTCAGCGGATGGAATAATATGACATTGAATAATAGTTCTACTGGAATTTATGTGGATAAATCTAGCGCTGTAATAGATGGTAACAAGATAACAGGTGTATCTAATAAGGCAAAAGGTATTGTTGCGATAGATTCTAATGTTACAAATAAAGCGAATATGGAATTTAGCAGTGATGATTCAATTGGAATTTTCTCTCAAAATAAATCAGGTGCAGCAAAAGCGATTGTAAATAGCGGAAATATTGATATTACTGGAAAACGTTCAATTGCAGCATATTTGGAAGGGACATCGGATCAGACATTTGAAAATAGTGGAATAATAAATGTTGATAGAACTGCAACTTCTGTTAAAAATGATTCTACAGTTGGAATTTATGCTCAAAACAGTTCAACAATTAATGTTAAGAATAGTGGAACAATTAATGTTGGAGAGTCTTCATTTGGAATTTATTCACTTAGTGAAAATGGAAAAGTGGAAACTGCAGGAAGTTCTGTGATTAATGTTGCAGATAAGGCAATCGGAATTTATAAAAAAGGTGGAGTTGCTAATGTTGGCGGTGTAATTAATGTTGCTAACCATACTGCTACGGATGCAAATAGTGAGCCTGTGGGAGTTTATGGATCTAATGGAATTACAATTACAGACACTACTTCAAGCTTTAATGTTGGGGATAAGTCTTATGGTGTAATTTTGGCAAATCCAGGATTGAGTAAGACAAATGTTTATTCAAATTCATCTTCATCAAATGTGAATTTAGGAAATGAATCAACATTCATTTATACAGAAGGTTCATCGAAAGTTACAAATAATGCGACAATTACATCTGGAACAAATGGTAAGATTATTGCCATTTACGGAAAAGATGGAGCAGATATTGTAAATAATGGAATAATTGACTTGTCACATGGAACTGGAAATCAAGGTATTCTTGTTACAGGGGCCTCTAATGCAGTAAACAGGGGAGTAATTAAAATTGGAAAGACAGACAAGTCTGATCCGAATAATATAATTTATGGAATTGGAATGGCAGCTGTAGGCGGAGCAAATATTTCAAATGAAAGGGATATTTATGTAACAGAAAACTTGGGTATCGGAATGTATGGAGATGACAGGGGAACAACATTGAGAAACTCTGGAAACATTTACTTGGATTCATCAAATGCATCAGCTTCTAATAAAGTTCAGACAATGATGGGAGTATTTGTAAATAATGGAGCAAAATTTGTAAATACAGGTAATATTACTACAACAGGTTCTTATCACGGAAATGACAACGTTCAGGGACTTGTAGGAGTTGCTGTATTAAATGGAAGTACACTTGAAAATTACGGTAAAATAGATATTGATGCAGACAGCAGCTATGGTGTGTTAATTAAAGGGACTTCAAGTAATAAATCTATAATCAAGAACTATGGAGAAATCAATATAAGTGGACTGAAATCTTATGGAGTCAGATATGATGCAGATTCTCAAGGAGTGTCAGGCGACTTGCCGATAGGAACTGATGCAACTCCAGGAAATGTATTGCCGGCATTGAGTTCAGGAAATGGAAGAATTGCTTCTGCAAATGGGGCACAGGATTATTATGCTCCAAAAGATCCAAGCAAAACCCTTGGAGGAGTAGGAATTGTTCAGCTGCCAAACGGAAGATTGGCAATCCAAAGAAATGGAGTAATATTAAATGACAGCCAAGTTCAAACAATAAATTATTCTGCACCTAATGTAAACTATGCATTCTCGAACTTTGGAGTTTATGTGGATACATTGGGAAGAACACGTCCAATTAACGTAAATGGAGCAACTTCGCTTGGAATTAACAGTGATTTATTAATCGGAACAGAATTTTCAGTGCTTACAAATTCTAAGAATGTAATTATTGGAAAACAAATATTGCAGCCGTTCCTGAATCAGATAAATGCTGGAATATTCAACTTTACTCCATATTCTGCTTCGTTAACTTGGATGGCAACGCCTGAAGTAGATCCGGCAACACAGCAGATTACACGTGTTCTTATGACAAAGATTCCTTATACGGCATTTGTTTTGCCAACTTCAAATGAATTTAACTTTACTGACGGACTGGAACAAAGATATGATGTAAATAGCCTTGATTCAAGGGAAAAAACATTATTTAACAAGTTGAATACTATTGGAAATAGTGAAGAAACTTTACTTGTTCAAGCAATTGATGAAATGATGGGACATCAATATGCAAATGTTCAGCAAAGAATTTTTGAAACTGGTAATTTATTAAATAAAGAATTTGGATATTTGAGAAATGAATGGGAAACAAAATCTAAAGATTCAAACAAAATAAAAGTATTTGGAATGAAAGGCAACTACAAGACAGATACTGCTGGAATCATTGATTATACAAATAAAGCTTATGGATTTGCATATTTAAATGAAAATGAAACTATAAAACTGGGAGAATCTTCAGGATGGTATGCAGGAGCAGTTAAGAACAAATTTGACTTTAGCGACATAGGAGGTTCAAAAGAGGAACAAACTATGGTAAAAGCTGGAGTGTATAAATCAAAACCGCTTGGAAGAGATCATAATAACGGTCTAAATTGGACTGTTGCGGCTGAAGGATTTGTAGGAACTGGTGATATGGATAGAAAATTCCTTGTTGTTGATGATATATTTGAAGCGAAGTCACAATTCCATACATACGGGCTTGGACTTAGAAATGAGCTTAGAAAGAATATCAGAACAAGTGAAAGAACAAGCATTTCACCTTATGGAAGCTTGAGAATGGAATATGGAAGATTTGGCGGAATAAAAGAAGACAGCGGGCAAATGCGTCTTGAAGTTAAGTCAAATGACTATTATTCTATAAAGCCTGAAGTTGGAGTAGAATTTAAATACAGACAGCCAATGGCAGTCAGAACAACTTTCATTGCAAAATTAGGACTTGCTTATGAAAATGAGCTTGGAAAAGTTGGAGATGTAAATAATAAGGCAAGAGTTCGTTATACAACGGCTGACTGGTTTAATATAAGAGGTGAAAAGGATGACAGACGTGGAAACGGAAAAGTTGATTTGAACCTTGGAATTGAAAATACAAGATTTGGTGTAACTGTAAATGCAGGCTATGATACAAAAGGTGAAAATGTAAGAGGTGGAATCGGATTTAGAGCGATTTACTAATTTTGATTATTATTTAACTGTATTTTATTTAAGAAGGGGGATTTTTTCCCTTTTCTTTTTTTATTTTATGCTATTTACTATTTAAACAGCAGATTCGTTATGAATTTCTTTGCAAAATATTAGGTATTGTTGTTAGAAAATAAATAAAACATAATATAATTTCTATTTTTCAAATAGAGTTTAGCATTATTATTAAATAATAAAAATTTTAGTATGGAAAAAGGCTTTAAATACATTTATTATAGCAGTTTTTTTTTTTTTGATTTTTAGAAAATAATGTGATATACTAAATTGAAGAATATTAAATAAGTTATTATATTTTTATTTAATAAAATATAAATAATAGCAAAAAAAAAACAATTAAATAAAATCTTGTTTATTTTTTAAACGGATTTGATATAAAATAGTTTTACTGTAAGATGGAGGCACATAAAAATGACTGAAGAAATGATAAAGAATCTTGTCGAATCTGCTAAAATGGAATATGTTCGCAATGAGATTCGATATCTTTTGAACGGATCGATAGAAAAAGTCGTAAATATTCACAAGAGAGATTTACACTATATTAATGATCTTGAGATGAAGGAATTTATGGAAAAGGATGAATTTTTGGAAAGTGAAGCAGGAAAAATAATTATTAGATATTTTAAATATATGTATGAACATTTTCCTGATGAATTAAGTTACCAGTTTACAAATTTTCCATTAAAATACAAAATTTATAAAATTTTAGGCTTTTCCTGTGAATTTGTAAAAAGAGATTTTGAAAATAATTCAGAAATTAAAAGCAAGGAAATTTTTTGGAATAACTGTAAATATTTTCTTGATTATTTTGGAGATTTGGCAGATGAATATATTCAAAATTATAAAATGTATTCAAATAACTTTTTGATGAAATTAGGAGTATTAATAATCGTTAAAAATGTTGAGGCTATAAATAAGGGTGAAGAAAAAAGCGAAGAGGAAATAGAAGCGCTGGATAATATTTTTACAGGCTATATTGCGAGTAAAATTAATAAAACTGGCATAAATGAAATTTTTGAGAAATATTTGGATAGCGGAAATTTCAGAAGACATTTTGAAAGTATGGAAATGCTTGAATTTGGAGAAGCGAGAAAATATCTTGAAAAAAGATTTTATGAGATTATAATAGAAAATAGCAAAATTTCAGATGTTATTACTGAAGGAATCAAATTATTTGTCATGTTTTCAGGGATAGAATTTTCGCCGACAAATAATAATTACAGCTATCGTAATAGAATGTTCAGAAAAATAACGGAAAATTTTGAGAAATATGATTTTTCTCAAGGACAGAAAATTTATCTTCTTGTAAATTATGGATCTAATACTGTTTTTGAAAATCTTAGAAATTCTGAGATAATGTATAAGTTGTTTCAAGATACAATTAAGGAGAATTTAGAGAATACAAAGGAAATTTTATATTATAATTTAAATGAAAACAGATTGGAATATTCGTTTTTATTACATTTTTTCATAAGAGAAAACTTGATTGGTGAAGATGAGAAAAATGAATTGCTAAGAAAATCTGAAAATATACTGGTTAACCGTCTGAAAAGACTGTTTGAAATGAAAGCATGGGAATGGAATCCGCCAAGTTTCAGAAACTTGGATTTTTTACAAAAAAATGATATTAATTGGGAGGACATTTCTGTAAGTTGCCAAGGAAACAAGGCGGCAATTATTTTAAATAAAAAGAGCAAAATAATATTTTCACTTTTAAAATATTCAAATATGTATCAAAAGATTTTTCAGCTTTTGACAAGATGTGTGAAAAGAGTAAATATATTTAAGGATATTTTTATTAAATATAGCATAGTTTATGGAATGAATGATCTAAAACAAGTAATGGATGAATTGTGGGCTTACAATTTGCCAATCAGCTTTATTAATGAAAAATATTTTGAATATATTGAGAAAACAGGGGATAATAATGAAAATAATAAAATTTGGATTGAATTTTTACATGAACATGAAAAAGAATTGTATGAAAGTTTTAAAAATGATGAGATACCAGGCAAGATTATTGAAAAGTATGTAAATATTCTATATTCAGAGAATAACGGGTTTGATTATGCGCAGCTGCCTGAGTTATTGATGAAGTCTGATAAAACTGTAAGAGATAAAATTAAAGAAATCTTGAAAAATCAAATGGATAATGAAGAAGTGAGACTTAAAATAGAAAAAATTTCTAAAAGTCAAATTGACTCTGTTGAGCATGTTGCCGGTAATCTTATTAAGCACTGGAAAAATATTAAGGCTCAGGAGGGAATAGAAGGTCTTGAAGATGCAAAGGACATTATTAAGTATGCAGATAGTCTGTGTCTTGAAAAACATGAGGAAAATGCAGTATTTAGTACAGAAGTTGACTATAACTCGATAAGAGTGAAGGATGAAGACAGGAGAATGCCATCTAGCTTGATGAAGTATTATATTTCAGAATACATATTGTCAAAGGATATAAAAAGCCTCGATATTTGCAACAAAATTGAGGAAGTGGCGCAAAAGGAAGATTTAAGAAAATTTATAGAAAAAATATTTGAAAGATGGAAGGTTCATAAATTTAATCCTAAGTATAAAAATCTTTTTGTACCGTTAATAAGAACTGCAAGCCTGGAACAGATATATGAGATGATAAATATAGTTGATATGCTTGTAAGCGAGTATAATAAAATTGCGCTTGCCGCTTATGGAATAAGAGTTTTGACCTTGCGAAAGGAAGTTAAGGAAATAGGGATACTTCTAAACGGGTTTAGTTTAAATTATAAGGACAAGAGAATTAGAATTGCCGCAGATGAGGCATTAGGCATGATTGCAGAAAGAGAAGGGATTTCCAGAGATGAACTAAATGATATTTTAGTTCCAGATTTTGGCTTTGGAATGGACAGGACAAAAATTTTTAATTATGGGGAAAAGAAAATAAAGGCAGTGCTTGAAATTGAAGAGGAGCCTCAAAAAATTCTTCTCTGTGATGAAGCCGGGAGAACTATGAGAAGTTTTCCAAGAACAAATAAAAAAAGAAACAGCAGCAATGGTGAACTTGAAAAATGTAAGAAAGAGTTAAAATATATAAAGAAACAATTAAGGGCAATATCATTAGTTCAAAATGACAGTTTACTAAAATCTTTTTTTACTCAAAGAAGATGGGAAACTGAAAAATGGCAGGAAGTCTTTGTAAAAAATCCTGTTATGCAGAAATATGCAATACTGCTTATCTGGAAGGAAATTGACAGCGAGAATAAAATAATAAATACATTTAGATATACGGAAAACGGAACTTTTGAGATAATTAACGGAAAAGAATATAAATTAAGCGAAGGCACTTATGTAAATCTTTTATATTTTCCTGAAATACCTGATGATGAACAGGAATACTGGAAAAAATATTTTAAGAAGAATAAATATTCTCAGCCAATAAAACAAGTAGACATGCCAGTTTGTAAATTGACGGAAAAAAATCAGGAAAATATAGAAATTATAGATTATAATGGAAAGGAATTCAGCATAAAAGAATTACGAAAACAAAATTTAAAACTGAACTTTGAAATGAGCTATGGAAATGATGGATTAATATATGGAACTCATTATTATGATAAAAATGCAAATATAAAAATTGTTATTATGACAGATTCATTTTCTCCAAAAGAATATGCAAAAATATCAAAGATAGACAAGATATTATTTTTTAAAGGTAATGTTTCAATTCAATATGAGAATATTTCAGAAGGTATTCAAAATCAGAGCATAGAACCTTTAAAATTAAAGGAAATTCCTGATCGTATATTAAGTTTAGCATGTTATATGGCTGAAATTCTATAATTCAGATTAAAAAAAAGTATTAAGGAGAAGAAAATTGACTAATAAAAAAAAGATAATATTATTTTTAGGAGCAGTTTCATTAGTTGCTTTTGGAAATTATAGACAATTTATAGATAATAATAAAGGTAAAACTACGGTAGAGGGAAAGGCTAGTGAAAAAGCCACTTCGTCAGCAGGCAGAAATTCAAAAGAAAGTAAGGTGAGTGAAAAGACGACATCATCTAAAGGAGGAAAAACTGTCGAAAAAACTGTTCCGCCAGCTAAAAATAATCAAAATAAGGCAAATCCTGAAGATAAGAAACCAGTGGCAGAAGCAAAATCTGTTCAGCAGACAAATAAGCCAGTAAATAATGCACCGCAAAAACTTTCAAATGAAACAGGAAATAAAAAGGCTGACAATAGTCAGAATAAAAAAAATAATCCTGAAAATACAAAAAAAATACAGCAAAATGAAGAAGGGCAACTGAAGATTGATAAAAATAAAGATGTTGAAAGTCAGTTTAAATTAAATACGCCAAATAAAGGTAAAGAAAGTGAAAATACTAGTTCATCAAGTGGAAAATAGGTAAAAAATATGATGTATAAGGTTCAAGTGCGTTTTTTATTTCATTCAGATATAAAAATAAAAATACCTGAAATTTATGATGATTCAGTTTTTGATGATTTGTTTGGAATTTTGGAAGAGGTGAATAAAAGCTATAATTCCTACTCAGAAAATTCATATATTGATAAAATTAATAAAAATAGCGGGTATTTTGTAAAAGTTGATATTGAAACTGTTGAGATTTTAAGAAAAGTTATTCATTTGTCAAAAATTATTGGTGGAGAATATGATATTACAATAATGCCTCTCATAAGACTTTGGGGATTTTATAAACAAAATCCCGTTTTGCCATATTTTGAAAAAATAAAAAAAGTAAAAAGACTTGTGGATTATAAGAAAATTATTATTGACAAAAAGAGAAATCGTGTAAAAATTGGGATAAAGGACGCAATTGTAAATGCTGGCGGGAGCAGTATTATTGCTATTGATGAATGGGGAATTATCGCTGAAAATCCTGAAGATGAAAAAGAGGTATTGAGAAATATAAATGGAATGCCTGTTAGAATAACGAAATATGAATATTCTGGAAATGGAGATAATGACTTGTTTGAAATAAAAATAAAAAATATGAGTTATTCGACTTCCAATCTTATGATAAATAATGAAAAATATAGGCATATAATAAGCCCCAAAACAGGTTTTCCATCTCAAAATAAGCAAGTTGGAGTAATTACAGAAAATGCCTTTTTTGGTGATATTATTTCAACGGGGCTTTATAATCAGACACCTGAAGGATTTTATGAAATTATGGAAAAGTTGTCTTGCGAAATGGAAATTTCAGGATTTTTGATTGATAAGTCTGGGAAAATACATTATTTTAATATGGAAAAGTATTTTTATTAAAATTTTTAGATTTTGGAAAAGTATTAAAAAAATTTTGTTGGAAAGGAGAAAAATAAATTGGCAAAGGATATTTTACATGAATTAAGGGATATAAATTCATTGAAATCACGAAGAAATAATGTAGTGCTGATATTCCTGTGCTTTGTTGTGGGGATTTTTTCTGGGATTATCGTTGGAAGTTATACGTTAATATTAAAAAAAATGACAATTTTTAGAGAATTTTTCACTACAAATTTGGGATTTTCTAAAATAATTATCGGAATAACAGTTTTTATATTATTGGGACTGGCTATACAGTTTATGCTTTCTAAATATCCGTTAATTAGTGGAAGTGGGATTCCGCAAGTTAGTGGGCTGCTTACGAAAAAAGTAAAGTTTAAATGGCTTGGAGAGTTAATTACAAAATTTGTGGGGGGAATATTGGCGATTGGGGCTGGAATGTCAATGGGACGTGAAGGGCCTTCGGTACATTTGGGCGCTTTAGTTGGATCTGGAATAAAGAAGCTTACAAGGCGTTCAGAAGTGGAGGAAAAATATCTTGTAACTTGTGGGGCAAGCGCTGGTATTTCTTCGACATTTAATGCTCCACTTGCGGGAGTTATATTTTCACTTGAGGAAATCCATAAATTCTTTTCTCCGCTGCTGCTAATTTGCGTTATGGTGGCAAGCGGTACCTCCAACTTTGTTTCTAGAATGATTTTAGGTTCACATACGTCTTTTCAATACAATTTCATATTGCCAAAAGATATTCCATATTACGTAATTGCACTTGTAACAGTTGTTTTTTGCATTGTAATTACAATTACTGGAAGAGCATTCAGCTATTTTTTACTGCTTATTCAAAAATATTATAGGAAAATAAATTTGAATAATTATGTGAAAATGTCAATATTTATGGTTATAGCGTATATTGTAGCTGTATTTTTCAGTGATATTACAGGCGGTGGACATGAGCTTATTGAGGAAATGTTTGGGAAAAATGTGATGTTAAAAACAATTATTGTAATTTTAATATTAAAATTCTTTTACACAATGCTTTGCTATGCAACGAGCGCTCCAGGAGGAATTTTTCTTCCAATGCTTGTAATAGGGGCTTTGACTGGAAAAGTCTATGGCGAAGTGTTAAATCATTATTTTTCAATTCCAAATGAAATAATTGTGCATTTTATGCTGCTTGGAATGGCGGCTTATTTTACGGCAGTTGTTAGAGCTCCAATTACTGGAATTACATTGATTTTGGAAATGACAGGCAACTTTTCATATTTGTATATGCTAATAGTTGTTTGTACAATAACTTACATTTTTACAGAACTATTAAAAATGGAGCCAATTTATGAAAGGCTTTATTTGAATATGTTTCAAAAGCAGATTTTGGAAGAAAACGAAGAAAATGAAAAAATCCAAAAACATGTCAAAAGATTGGAAATATTGGAAAAATGGTGGAAAAATAAAAAATTTGGAATTGGTGTAAGACCAGATGTAAAGGATAAGATTGTAACACTTTTAATTCCAGTAGGAGCAAATTCTGAATTTGACAATAAATCAGTAAAGGATCTTAAATTACCAGAAAATTTATTAATTGTAAGTGTGCGTAAGTCTGGAAAAGATACTATTGCACGTGGAGATACTCCAATTCAAAGTGGAAATCAGCTTGTAATTATAACGGATTATGAAACTGCCCGTAAATATGCTGGAGAATTGCGGGAAAGAGGAATGAAAATTATTGAATAGTTCACGAAATGTAATAGTAGAAAAAAAGTCAGGTTTGTGATAAAATATGTATATAATTTGTAAAAAAATATAAATAAAAATATCTAAAAATTTTAAAATTTAGAAATTTAAACAGGAGGATATAAATAAAATGTCAAATGAATTAAGTAAAACATATTCACCAACAGAAATAGAAGACAAATGGTACAAAATTTGGGAAGAAAAAGGATATTTTAACGCACAGCATAATAGCGAAAAACCAGGATATTCGATTGCTATTCCGCCACCAAATGTAACTGGGATTTTGCATATGGGACATATGTTGAATAATGCGATTCAAGATGCAATTATTAGATATAAAAGAATGAGTGGATTTGAAACACTTTGGATTCCTGGGATGGATCATGCTGGGATTGCGACTCAAAATAAAGTTGAGAGAATGTTAAAAGAAGAAGGAACTTCAAAAGAAGAAATTGGATACGATGAATTTTTGAGAAGAACTTGGGAATGGAAAGAAAAACATGGTGGATTAATCACTAAACAGTTGAGAAAATTGGGAGTTTCGCTTGACTGGGATAGAGAAAGATTTACGATGGATGAAGGTCTTTCAAGAGCTGTAAAAGAAGTTTTCATAAAATTGTATAATGATGGTTTAATTTATAGAGGAGAGTACATTGTAAACTGGTGTCCTCACGACAAAACAGCTTTGGCTGATGATGAAGTTAATCACATTGACAAAAAAGGGAAAATTTGGGAAATCAAATATAGAATAAAAGATACTAATGATTATGTTATTATTGCGACAACAAGACCTGAAACAATGTTAGGAGATACAGGGGTTGCAGTAAATCCAAATGATGACAGATACAAACATTTAATTGGTAAAAAAGTTATTTTACCGTTGATGAATAGAGAAATTCCTGTTGTTGCAGATGAATATGTAGATATGGAATTCGGTACAGGGGTAGTAAAAATGACACCTTCACACGATCCTAACGACTTTGAAGTAGCAAAAAGAACTGGACTTGAATTTATAAACATTTTTACTGAAGATGCGCACGTAAATTCAAATGGTGGAAAATACGAAGGATTAGAAAGATTTGCGGCTAGAAAAGCGATTTTGGCTGATTTAGAAGCAGAAGGATTGTTAGTTGGGACAAAAGAACACAATCATGCTGTGGGACATTGTTACAGATGTGATTCTATTATTGAGCCAAGAGTTTCAACTCAATGGTTTGTAAAAATGGAACCACTTGCAAAAAGAGCGTTGGAAGTTGTAAAAAATGGACAAATTCAAATTACTCCAAAAAGATGGGAAAAAGTTTATTACAACTGGCTTGAAAATATAAGAGACTGGACTATTTCTAGACAAATTTGGTGGGGACACAGAATTCCTGCATACTATGCTGAAGATGGAACAGTATTTGTCGCTAGAAATATGGAAGAGGCAAAAGCTCAAGCGAAAGAAAAATTTGGAAAAGAAGTTTCATTGAGAGAAGAAACAGATGTACTAGATACTTGGTTTTCATCAGCATTGTGGCCATTTTCAACATTAGGTTGGCCTGACAAAACTCCAGACTTGGAAAAATTCTTCCCAACAAATGCGTTAGTAACAGGAGCAGATATTCTATTCTTCTGGGTAGCGAGAATGGTTATGATGAGTTTGTACATTAATGATGAAATTCCATTTAGTTATGTATACTTGCACGGAATCATTAGAGATGAATTAGGTAGAAAAATGTCGAAATCATTAGGAAATTCACCTGATCCATTGGATTTAATTGCAAAATATGGAGCAGATGCGATAAGATTCAGTTTCTTGTATAATACTTCGCAAGGACAAGATATTCATTTTTCTGAAAAATTATTAGAAATGGGATCTACGTTTGCAAACAAAGTTTGGAATGCTTCAAGATTCGTTTTATCTAATTTGGAAGACTTTGATAAAAATGCAGTTATTGACGAGAAAGAATTTAAGCTAGAAGATAGATGGATTTTATCTAAATTGCAAACAGCTTCAAGACAAATTAACGAATATATGGATAAATATGAATTGGATTCAGCAGCAAAAGTTGCTTATGAATTTTTCAGAGGAAATTTCTGTGACTGGTATGTGGAAATCGCAAAAACTAGAGTTTATGGACAAGAAGGTTCAGATAAAACTGTGGCACAATATGTGTTGAAAACAGTTCTTGATAAAGGCTTGAGAATGCTTCATCCATTTATGCCGTTCATAACTGAAGAAATTTGGCAAAAATTAGGATTAGACGAAGAAACAATTATGTTATCAGAATTCCCAACAGAAAACAAAAAATATGTTGATTTGGCAGCTGAAAAAGAATTTGATTACTTGAAAGAAATCGTTAATGCAATTAGAAATATTAGAGGGGAAGCAAATGTTTCACCAGCGAAGAAAATTGAAGTAATCTTCAAAATCGTAAATGATGGAGAAAAAGAAATTTTAGAACATAATGCGAAAATATTAGATAAATTAGCAAATGTTGAAAAATATGAATTTAATACAGAAATTCCTGCGTTAGTTGGATTCAAATTAGTTGAAACAACAGAAATTTACGTTCCACTTGCTGATTTAATCGACAAAGAAAAAGAAATCGCAAAACTTGAAAAAGATATTCAAAAAACACAAAAAGAATTAGACAGAGTTTTAGGAAAATTATCAAATGAAAAATTCTTGTCTAAAGCACCAAAAGAAGTTATCGACAAAGAAAATGGCATAAAAGAAGAATTAGAAAACAAAATTGCTAAATTTAAAGAATCTATTAAATTGTATCAAGGATAATTGTAGATGTTCTAAGAGATAGCGATAAATATTAATTAGGAGGTCATCTTGTAAGTAAAAATAAATTTTTAAACTTGTGAGATGGCTTTTTTGAAAATAATACTTGCAAGAAAGTTAATAAAATTATAAAATAAGAAAGGTAGCAACAAAAAATAATAAATAAATTAAAGGAGTTGGTATGAAAAAGTTAATTTTGGTAATTTTGATGCTATTTTCATTGACTTCGTGCATAACTGGAGGAATTGGGGTTGGAAGCGATGGAAAAGTTAGAGGGAATATTGGAGTGTCTACAGGTGGATTGATTCGAGGTGGAATCGGAATTGATACAGATGGTAGACTTTCTGGAGGAATTGGATTTTAATTATTTAATTTAATTAAAAAATAAAAAATGAAAGGAAGATAGATTATGAAAAAAATTATTATTGCAATATTGATGTTATTGGCTTTGACATCATGTTTAAGTGCTGGAATTGGAGTAGGAACAGGAGGAATCCACGGAGGAATCGGAATCGGATTTTAATGAAAAATAAAATTGGGAGGAAGAAATTATGGGAGCATTGTTTTGGGCGATTTTGTCAGGAATAATGGCAATTCTGGAAATAATTATTCCAGGGCTTGTGACAATTTGGTTTGCACTTTCAGCTTTGATTGTAATGTTTCTTTCAAATTTTATTGGAGATTCGTTGACTCAGTTTTTAATATTTGCTGTGCTTTCAATAATTTTCTTGATTTTTACACGTCCAGTTTTGAGAAAATATATTGAATTACAGAGGAAAACGAATTTTGATTCAAGTATGAAGGGAATGGATGTAAAAGTTGAAAGAGTAGTTGACGCTAGAAAAGCTGAAAAGGAATATGAAGTGAAATTTAAAGGATCCATTTGGACTGGAGTAAGCGAGGAAATGCTGTCAAGTGGAGAAGTTGTAAAAATTAAAGGATTTAGAGGGAATAAAATTATTTTAGAAAAGAATAAGTAACTATAAAAATAAAAAAATAGGAGGTAGAATTATGTGGGCTTTGCCAATAGTAGTAATTCTTATTGTAATTGCATTAATTTATATTTTAAAATCAATAAAAATCGTGCCTGAATCACGTGTGCTTATTGTAGAAAAATTGGGAAAATACGATAGATCTTTAAGTTCAGGACTTAGTTTTCTGAATCCGTTTTTTGACAGAGTTGCAAGAAGCGTATCACTAAAGGAACAAGTTGTGGATTTTCCGCCTCAGCCAGTTATTACAAAAGACAATGCGACAATGCAAATTGATACAGTTGTTTATTTTCAAATAACTGATCCAAAATTGTATACTTATGGAGTGGAAAGACCGCTTTCTGCGATTGAAAATTTGACTGCTACAACTTTGAGAAATATTATCGGAGATATGACAGTTGATCAGACATTGACTTCAAGAGATATTATTAATACGAAAATGCGACAGGAATTAGATGATGCAACAGATCCTTGGGGAATAAAAGTAAATCGTGTGGAATTAAAGAGTATTTTGCCACCAGCCGATATTCGTGTTGCGATGGAAAAGGAAATGAAAGCCGAAAGAGAAAAGAGAGCTAATATTTTGGAAGCACAGGCTAAAAGAGAAGCAGCGATATTGGTTGCTGAAGGAGAAAAGCAGGCTGCAATTTTGAGAGCTGAAGCCAAGAAAGAGCAACAGATAAAAGAGGCTGAAGGGGAAGCAGAAGCTATTTTGTCAGTTCAAAGGGCAAAAGCGGAAGCATTGAGATTGTTAAATGAAGCATCACCAAATGAAAAAGTTTTATCTTTAAGAGGATTGGAAGCGTTTGAAAAAGTTGCCGATGGAAAAGCTACAAAGATTATTATACCAAGTAATATGCAAAATTTAGCAAGTATTGCGACAGCGTTTTCTGAATTGACTAAAAATGATAACGAGATTAAAAAATAGATTGAATGGGACTGAGTGAACTACTCAGTCTTTTTTTTTGTAAATATTTAAATACTGACTATAAAAAAGTTTATTAAAAAAAGTAGAAAAATACAATTAATAGGTGTATAATAATGTAAAATAAAATTGAAAGGGATGAAAATGATGGATAAAAAAATTGGGTTAGTTCTGGAAGGTGGAGGAATGAGAGGAATCTTTACAGCAGGAGTTTTAGATTTTTTTCTGGAAAAAAATATTGAAGTAGATAATCTAATTGGGGTGTCAGCTGGAGCGGCATTGGGTGCAAGCTATGTTTCAAAGCAGTATAAAAGAGGGTTTGATGCAATCGCTGATCATATAAATAAAAGAGAATATGCAAGTTTTTATAATTTACTAAAGACGGGAGATTTTTTTGAGGAGCAGTATGCCTATCACGATATTCCTGAAAAATATAATCCGTTTGATAATGAAACTTTTAAAAATAGTAAAACGAAATTTCAAGCAGTTATTACAAACTGCGAAACTGGAGAGGCAGAATATCCCGTGGTTAAAGATGCAATAAAAGAAATTGATACTTTAAGAGCATCGGCTTCACTTCCGTTTTTGTCAAGACTTGTTAAATTAAATGGAAAAAATTATTTGGATGGAGGAGTTTCTGATCCGATTCCTTTGGATTATTCAATAAAAAAGGGGAATGTGAAAAATATCGTTGTACTGACACGAGATAAGAATTATCGTAAAAAACAAAGTAGATTAGGAACAATTTCAGCAATTAGATATAAAAAATATCCTAGATTTGTAGAACTTATGAAAACTAGATATAGTCGATATAATGCAACTTTGGATCATATTTACGATTTAGAGAAAAAGGGAGAAATTTTTGTGATTCAGCCATCAGTTCCACTGACTTTGGGAAGAATTGAGAAAAATAGAGATAAGTTACAGAAAGTTTATAACATTGGGTATGAAGAAGCAAAGAAAAATTATGAAAAATTGAAAAAATATTTAGAAAAGTAATTTTTAAGAATATTTCTAATAAAAATAGACCTGTTCGATAATTATATAAATTTAATAAAATAAATGTCCTGAAGCAAGAGATTTTGACTTCTTTTACGAATAAAAAAACTTAGGCTGTTGAACAATCTAATATGAAACTGTAAATTTATAAATGATAATAAAAAACAAGAAGGGAGGGAAAAGTGAAAAATGAAAAAATCTGGTATGAGTTAGATGCCTTTGCAAAAACGTATTCTTCAATAATTAGCGAAGGGAGAACGACATGTTTCAGGCTTTCGGCATTGTTTTCTGAAAACATTGATTTGAAAGTATTGAGAAATGTGGCAGTTTTACTTGAAAGAAAGTATCCGTTTTATAATTCAGAATTGAAAAAGGGGATTTTTTGGAATTATTTACAGCAGAAAAAGACACATTTTATGATTGAGAAGGAAAAAACTTATCCTTGTACGGATATACAAAAGGATAATCCGTTGCGAATTATTTATTTTAATAATAAATTGTCAATAGAAATTGCACATTTTTTAACAGATGGAAAGGGTGCGATGCTATTTTTTCAAGATTTAATTGAAGAATATTTGGAAGAGAAGTATTTTTCTAAAAGAAGCAGGAACAGGAATTTTGAAAATGTAGATATTATTATTGAAAATAAGGGAAAAAATAAAGATGAAGACAAAATTGAAATAAAAGATAAAGATTTGATAAAAGATAAAAAAATAATTGATTTTCCGAAAATAAATGGTGAAATTAAAAATTTTGAGAATAAGAGTTTTTTAGAAAATAAAAAAAAGATTTTAGAAAAGAACGAAGAAATATTTGGAAACGATAATGAGGAAAATGGTGCAAAGGAAAGTAAATATATTGACCTTTATGAAAAATATATGCAGAAGGTAAGCAAGGAAACTACGATAAAGTCTGCATTTCATTTACCAATAAAAATATTGGAGAAGGGGCAGTATCATATTACAACTGGCGAGATTTCTACTGATGATTTGAAAATGGAAAGCAAAAAGCATAAAACTACAATTGGAAAATATCTGCTTGCAGTTTATTTTAAAGTTTTGCTGGATAGGTATTCAAGTGCAAAAAATCTGATTGTTATTGGAGTTCCTGTTGATTTGCGAAGAATTTTTGAGGAAAAGACGTATAGGAATTTTTTTATGAATATAACTCCAAGTGTGGATGCCAGTCTTGGGGCATATTCCCTCTCTGAAATTATCACTTATCTGGATAATTATTTTGCCTTGAAAATTACAAAAAAGGAATTTTACAAAAGTATTTATAAAGCAATGAATCCGATGAGAAATATAGTTATAAAGTCCGTTCCATATTTGGTAAAGCGGATATTTTTCCCATTTATATTTGATTATTATGGAGAACGTGGCTACACAACAGGATTTTCCAATTTGGGAGTTTTTAAAATTGAGAAAAAATACGAAAAATATTTAAAAGGATTCAGATTTTTGCCACCACCAAGCAAAAGGTGCAAAATTAAAATGGGAGTTATAAGCGATAGTAAAAAAGTTTATATAAATTTTGGAAATTTGACTGCAAATTATGATATTGAAAGAGATTTTTTTGTTTATTTACGAAAAAGAGGGATAAGATCTAAAATAATTACTAACTATTTTTAAAAATTAAGAAAATATTGTTAAAAAAAATGATAAAGAGGGAAATGAAAAATGTATTGCGTAAAATGTGGAGTAGAGTTGGAAGATGGAGTGAAAAGATGTCCGCTATGTGAAACAGCTGTTCCTGAAATAAAGGGAATGGAAGAGGAATTTGCAAAGGAATATCCGATTGTCAATATAAATTTGTATGAAATGAAGATGAAAAAAGTGAAAAAAGCTGTATTTATGTCATTTTTTACAATTTCAATTATTTCAATATTAGAAGTTTTTTTTCAAAATTTGATAATGTATGGGAAACTGGAATGGGGATATTATGCGATTCCATCTATTTTAATCTTTGATTTGGGATTATTCGTATTTTTAGATTCCTATAGAATGAGAACAAATTTATTTTTGATATTGACTGGTCTTACGGCTTTTTTCCTTTTGCTTGATTTTGGAGATAAAAAATTGACTTGGAGTATTGGACGTGGAATTCCTATTGTTGTTGCATTTTATCTCATTAGCCTTGTTTTTTCGTATGTCTGGGATAAGCATAAAAATGATCGGTTAAAAATATTGAATTTTTTTATTTTTTTTGTTGGAATATTTCTTCTAGTTTTAGAATTAATCATAAGCAAAAAGATGACATGGAGCATATTTTCTTCGATTCCGTTATTTATTTTAAGCATAATGTTACGATATGCCTATAAATCCTATAAAGAAGAGTTTAAGCGAAGGTTGCACAGATAACAAATATCGCTTATTTAGGCATATTTATATAAATTGTAAAACTATTAAAATTATAATTGATTTAATATTAAAAACAAAGTAATCTGTAGTATACTCATATTGAAATTTGAGAGATGAAAAAGATCAAAAATTTCAAAAAATAAATATAAAAGATTGAAGAAAAGAGAGAGTGATTATTATGAGATCTACAAAAAAAATGATTCTAGCAACTTTAATTGGAGTATTGGCTATCGGTTCTATTGGTTATTCAGCTGTATCAAAAACTTCTAGAAAAAAAGCTGTAAATAAAACAGCAGTAACTTCTAAAAATTTAACAAGAAAGTTTAGCTGCAGCAGCAGAAACGTAACAGTAGAAAATCTTTCAACAAATAAAGTTAGATTGACAGATGATAGCGGAAAAGTTTACAATTTAAAATTGACAAGATCTGCTAGCGGAGAGTTATATTCAGGTAACGGAGTTTCTATTCAAATAAAAGGAAATGATGCCGTATTTACAGCAAGCGGAAATGATGAAAGCTGTAATTTAACAAGCGATTCAAATTCAAATAGCGGAAACTCAAATAAAACTGCAAGTGGAAATTTATTAAGAAAATTTAGCTGTGACGGTTACCAAGATATAACAGTAGAAAATCTTTCAACAGATAAAGTAAAATTAGCTGATGGTTATGGAAGTATCTATAATTTAAATTCTACATCAGCTGCAAGTGGAGAAAAATATTCTGATGGAAATATTTCAATTCACATGAAAGGAAACGATGCTATTTACACAGAAAATGGAAAAGACAAAAGCTGTACTTTGAAAAGTACTGGTCACGGTTCTATTGAAGAATAATAGATTCGTTTAGAAAATTGTATTTAAAATTTGAAAAATAAAAATTTTAAAGCAAAGAGTTTTATCTTCTTGTAAAAAATTCTAATTATTGAAAAAATTTAACAATATCTAGCAAGAAGTCTCCCTCTTCTACAAGAGGGAGATGAATTGCAGAACATAACTTGAAATAATAATTATTATACGGTATAATACTCGTACATCAGGGCAGGGACTGTCCAAAGAGCTTGGTAAATATATTTGGCTAACAGAAGCAGATACTTCCCAAGAAGCTCACACTTCTAAAAGTGGGAGTAGTTCACCAAATAACAGTAAGCAGTTTCCCGCTTCTGTAAGCGGGAGTAGTTCACTATAAAAAAGTTATTTATGTAATTTTATTAATTATGCCAGGATACTTGTGACTTTAGTCATGAGATGAATGGCATATTTTTTGTTTACAAAAAACTTGAAACAGCTAAATGTACATGGTATCATAAAAGTAGTAAAATAAAACTTTTTAAAAGATGGATATAAATAGTGGAAAATAGAATACAAAGAGATTTGTATTCAGCATTTTTAATAAAAATATAAAAGAAAATTGAGAAGAAGCAGATATAGAAAAAGCTAAAAAAGGATTTAAAAATTTTGTAAAAATTAAATTAACAAATACGGTGAATCCGAAGTTTGAATAAAATTATTTTGGTTTTACTGTAAAGAAAAAGGAGTTTATAATAATGAAATGTAAAATTTTTTCTGTATTGGATATAAAAGATGATGAAAAAATTGTGGAAAGTATGTTTTTACTTATGAAAAATCATTATGAAAATATGAAAAAAGATAAATTTTTAAAAGATTTGTATGATAAAAATAATGTTTTTTTGTTATTTGAAAATGATGAATTAAAGGGGTTTTCTACAATAAAAAAAATGGAGTTAAATATTGAGAATGAAAAAGATACTGTTAATGGAAAAATAGTCGGTTTTTTTTCTGGGGATACAATTATCGAAAAGGGATTTTCTTGGGGAATCGAATTTCAGAAAGAATGGATAAAATATTGCCTTCTGGAAAGTGAAAAAAATATGAAAAATGGGCTAAAAACTTACTGGTTTCTGATTTCTAAAGGGATAAAGACATATATGTATCTTCCAACATATTTTAAAAAATTTTCTCCTAAGGCGGATTATACTGAAAATGAGATGGAGAAAAAAATAAAAGATATTTATGCTGAAAAAATATACGGAAATAGATATAATAAGGAAAATGGAATTGTAAAAAATGATGGAACAAATGATTTTTTACGGGAAAATGTCGTTGTACTTTCGGAAAAGCAGTTAAAAAATAAAAATGTGCAGTTTTTTTTAGAGAAAAATCCTAGCTATCAGAAAGGTGATGAACTGGTATGCCTTGCAGAAATTTCTTTTGAAAATTTGACAAATTTGGGAAAACGGGTTTTGAAGGAAATCTTTTAATTTTTAAAACTAAATAGTTTGATTTAAAAAGTAAAATTTACTTTAAAAAAAAATAAAATTCAATGATTTGCATGTTAAAATATTGGAAGTTAAATAAATAAAAAAAGGTGAATTTTATGAAGATGTTGTTTATTTATCCTGGATTTGGAAAGAAAAAGGGACAGAAGTATATTTTTCAGCTGAGGACGTTTGAGCCGCTTACGTTTGCTTACTTGCGGGCATTGACTCCTTATGATATTGAATGTGAGCTGATTGATGAAAGAGTTGAGGCGATAGACTATGATAATGATGCGGATGTTGTTGTAATTACTTTGGAGACTTATACGGCACGGCACGGATATGAGATTGCTAAAAGATTTAGGGAAAAAGGAAAGAAGGTTATTATTGGGGGGACACATGCTTCGCTTGTGCCAGATGAGGCTATGAAGCATGCAGATTCTGTAGTTACAGGATATGCTGATGATATTTGGGGGAAAATTATTGAGGATTATAGGAATGGGACAGAAAAGAAACTGTATATTGGTGGACTTAGCAATAAATTTTTAATACCAGACAGAAGTATCTTTAAGAAAAAATATTTAATTTCAGTTGTAGAAACTGGACGTGGATGTCCTCATCACTGTGAATTTTGTGCAATTTCGGCAGTTAATAAGAAACGGTATGCTAAAAGGCCCGTTGATAGTGTAATTGAGGAATTGAAGCATATAAAGTCAAAATATATATTTTTTGCTGATGATAACTTTGTTGCAGATCCTAAATATGCGTTGGAGCTTTGTGAGAAGATAAAGCCGTTAAAGAAAAAATGGATTTCGCAAGGGGCAATAACGATGGCAAAAAATGAGAAATTGCTTGCAGCTATGAGAGACAGTGGATGTCTTTTTATTTTAATCGGATATGAGTCGATAAATAAAGAGGCTCTTGACAATATGAAAAAGGAATGGAGCTACAAGCTGGGAGATGTTGAGGAATCAACACGGATTATACATAAATACAACATTGGAATTTATGCCACATTCGTTTTTGGATTTGAAGAAAAAATCGGCACTACGTTTGAAGATACTGTAAAATTTGCACAGAAAAACCATCTGGAATTTGTTCAGTTTAACTATCTCGTACCTTTTCCAAATACCGAACTTTATTTTAAAATGGAGAAGGAAGGGAGACTTTTGTACAAAAAGTGGTGGCTGGAGCCGCAAAAATATTCATATTTATTTTTTGAGCCTTATGACATTTCTACAAACGAGTTTCGTGACAGGTGTATTGCAGTAAGATATGCATATCATTCTGTAAAAAATATTTTGGGAAGAACTTTTGATGTATTAAAAAGGACAAAAAATATACCATTTTCCATTATGTATCTGTTTTTGAGCTTTGGGCAGAAGGCTGTTATAAAAAAATTTCAGGATTTGCCGATTGGAGATAATTTAGATGAAAAAATTCGGTAAAAAAAGTAAATTTTATGAAGTAAAAAATTTAAAATATGTGATTTTAAATAAATTATTTATATTTTTTTGTAAAAAATCCTATAAAAATTTTGTTTCCAATATAAAAAGTAAAAGTAAAATTCGGGAAACGCAAGTACAAATACTTTTGGAAATATTGAAAACTAATAAAAATACAGAATATTTAAAAATTTTTGAAACAGAAAGCCAAATTTTAAATGCAGAAAATGAAAAAGAATTAATAGAAAAGTTTCAGAATAAAATTCCGATTGTGAATTATGAGAATGTTAAGGAGTTTGTGAAAAGAGAGAAAAGTAGGGAAAGTAATGTTCTTTTGAGTGATAAAATTAAACTGTTTGAACTTACGAGCGGAAGCACATCCGATGTGAAATATATTCCGTATACAGAAAATTTTTTGAAAAGTTATATGAACGGAGTTTTTTCATGGCTCTATGACTTATATCAAAATAATAAAAATCTTTTTCTTGGAAGTTCCTACTGGTCTGTTTCTCCAATTTTAAAGCGAGAAGCTGTAACTAGCGGAGGAATCCGTGTGGGAATCGAAGATGATACTTCGTATTTTGATAAAATTTCTGCATTTTTTTTAAATAAACTGTTTACAGTTCCAAAAGAAATAAAAAATACCCAAAATATGGAGGATTTTTTGCTAATTACAGCAGTATTTCTGCTTTTATCAGAAAATCTTGCGATGATTTCGGTATGGAGTCCATCGTTTCTTATGATTTTGCTTGATTTTATTGAAAAAAATCATAAAGCGATTTGCAAAATTTTAAAAAGTGAGGATTTGAGTGCTGAATTTTTTGTTGAGAAAAATTTAGGAAGTAAAAAGTATTTTCAGATTATTAAGAAAAAATACAAAAAATTGTGGAAAAAAAGCAGAAGTGAATTTTTGATAAATTATTTTGAAAGAAGTGAAAATAATACTTTAAATCAAAATAATGAACTTGAAAATAGTGGAATTAAACAAAATGTTGGAAAAATAGTAAATGAAAAAATAGATTCCCAAAATAAAAAGTTAAAAAATAAAATGGAAAATAAAATTATGGAAAATTTTGTGGATTACTCTGTGATTTGGGAAAAACTTTCGCTTGTGAGCTGCTGGGCGGATAGTGATTCCTATGAAATTTTTATAAAATTGAAGGAGAAATTGAATTTTGATAAAAAAAACATGGATTTGAAATTTCAAGGAAAAGGGCTTATGTCAACAGAATGCATTGTAAGTTTTCCGCTGGAAAATGTGGAAAATGGGAGTGTTGTTGCCTATAACTCATTTTTTTATGAATTTATTCAAGTTTCTGGTGATGAGTTAGAAAACAGCAGTCCAAAACTTTTGGATGAATTGGAGATGGGAGAGCGTTATTGCGTTGTTGTTACTACAAATGCTGGGCTTTACAGATATAATACGAATGATATTGTGAAAGTTACAGGATTTTATCATAAAATTCCTGTTGTGAAATTTGTTGGAAGAATGAATAATTTTTCTGATATTGTTGGGGAAAAGCTGGAAAATTCATTTGTTGAAAAGCAAGTTTTAAATTTATTGAAGGAAAATAATATTAAAGAGGAATTTTTGCTATTTTCACCAGTAAAAAATGAAAATGGAAAAATAAGTTATACATTATTTTTAGAAATAAAGAATAAAAATAAGAAACTGGATTTTGAAAAACTGGAAAATAAACTTAATGAAAAACTGTGCCAGGCATTTCATTATGAATATGCGTATAAATTGAGGCAATTAGGGAAAGTAAGAATATTTTTAATAGAAAAGGACGGATTAAAAACATATACGGCTGAAAAATCGAAAAGGCAGAAAATAGGAGATATAAAATATCGAATACTGGATAAAAATTTTGGCTGGGAAAATAAATTTTTAGGAGGATTTGGAGAATGAAAGTGGCATTACTGGCACCAGCAGGGGCAATGTACAGATTTAATGGAACATTTAAGAAGGCGATTCACTATGCACCGCTCACATTATCAACACTTGCGGCGTATATTCCAGAAGATATTGAAGTTGTAATTTATGATGAAACGATTGAAAAAATACCGCTTGAACTGGATGCGGATATTGTGGTTATGACTTCTATTACGGGAACATCAGAAAGAGTGTATAAATACGCAAGATACTTTAAAAGCAAAGGGAAAAAGGTTATTTTAGGTGGACCGCATCCGACACTTTGTCCAGAAGAAGCGATACAGCATTGTGATTCTGTTGTAATTGGCCGTTCAGAGTGGCTTTTTACCGAAATAATGGAAGATGCGAGAAATAATAGGTTAAAGAAATTTTATGTCCAGAAGGAAAATAGTCTTGAAAATTTAAAATTACCAAAAAGGGAACTTCTGAAAAAGGAAAGATATGTTTCGATAAACAGCATTGAGGCAACCAAAGGCTGCTCTTTTGACTGTTCATTCTGTGTTGGGAAGGCTTTATATCCAACATTTTTAAAAAGACCGATTAATGAAATTATTGCAGAAATTGAGACTTTTAAGAAAAAAGAAGTTTTGTTTATAGATTTAAATTTGATTGCTGACAAAAATTATGCTAAAAAACTGTTTATTGAATTGACACCTCTAAAAAAATGGTGGTTTGGGCTGGCAACTTCCAACCTTGTTCATGATGATGAAATGATAAGGCTAATGGCAAAAAGTGGCTGTAAAGGCTTGCTTATTGGATTTGAAGCTGTCTCGAAGGAATCATTGAGGGCTATGAATAAAGGAGTAAATGTTATGGCTGATTACCATTTGCTTATGAAAAAGCTGCATCATTATGATATTGCTGTAAACGGAACTTTTACATTCGGAGCAGATGGTGATGATAAGGATATATTCAAGCGAACTGTGGAGGAAGTAATAAAAATGAAAGTTGACTTGCCAAGATACTCTATATTAACTCCATTTCCTAAAACAAAACTTTATAATGATTTGGAAAAGCAAGGCAGAATCTTTGAAAAAAACTGGACAATGTACGATGTTCAGCATGCTGTATTCCATCCAAAAAAAATGACAGCGCAGGAACTGCAGGAAGGTGGAATTTACGCTTGGAGGGAAACTTATAAAGTAAGCTCAATTTTAAAAAGAATTGCAAGATTTAGCATTATTGCGCCAATTATGCTTAATACTAACTTGGGGTATAGGCATTATGCCGATAAATTGGAGGAATTTACTTTTGAAAAAATGACAGATAATTCTGATATTCCAAATATCTAATAGTATAGTTATTTTTAAAATCTACATTAATTAAATAAGTGATTTTTGTAAAATATTTTGATTAATAATTATTCTTTCTTTTATATTTATGTTTTTTCTTTTTATTTTCGCAGGATTGCTCATTGCCGCAAATCCTGCACCTATGGCTAGACTCCGATTTTTATTTGCCCAACTCCGAAACTCCTCCTTTCAGTCGTCAGACAGTCGTAGTTGAACAAATAAAAACTCCGTCGGTTTATTAAACTAAAAAATATTTATTATTAATTTCCAAGATTTTAATTATTTAGATAAACTTAAATTACTACGAAAATGAAACTTGCTTTGCTCGGACAATCAATTTTATTCCAAAAAAATCACGATATTTTTATTCAATAATACCAATTGTGATACTAAAAAATAGTTAAAAACTTTATATAAATAAGATTTTAAATTTAATTATAATGTTTAAGATAATAAATTAAATTATTGATAAGGAGAAGAAAAATGAAAATAGCTTTTTTACGTCCAAATATGGGAGGGAAGCGTTCCAATGATGCGATAGAGCCGCTTGCTTTTGCGGTGCTTTCGGGGCTTACAGATAAGACTAAACATGAACTTATGCTGTTTGATGATAGGATTGAGGATATTCCAATGGATCTTGAGGTTGATTTAGTTGTGATTTCTACGTTTACGATGACGGCTAGGCGGGCTTATGAACTGGCAAAAAATTATAGGGAACGTGGAGTTTATGTGATGATTGGAGGGTATCATGCCTCGCTTATGCCTGATGAAGTGCAGGAACATGCAGATACAGTTTGTGTGGGAAGTGGAGAAGTTACTTGGAATGAATTTTTGAACGATTTGGAAAACGGGGTGCCGAAAAAGAGGTATGAATGTAGAAAATTGCCGGATATTAATAATGTTGTTTATGATAGAAGCATTTACAAGGGGAAAAAATATTCTTTTGTCGTGCCAGTTCAGTTTGGGCGAGGCTGTATGCACCAATGTGAATTTTGCACGATTGGGGCAGTTCACAAAGGAGATTTTCAACATAGGGATGTTGAGAACGTGATAAATGAGGTAAAGGAAATTTTTAGAACGAATAAAAGGGCGAAAATTGTTTATTTTGTGGACGATAATATTTTTGCCAATAAGAAAAAGGCTTTGCAGCTGTTTGAAGAATTGAAAAAACTGAAAATAAAATGGGCTTGTCAAGGCAGCATTGATATTGCAAGAGATGAGAAATTGATAAAATTGATGTCAGAAGCAGGATGTATTGAAATGCTTCTGGGATTTGAGAATATAAATATAAAAAATATTAAGAAAATGAAAAAGGTTGCAAATTATGAGTTTGACTATGAAAAAATCATTAATATCTATAAAAAATATAGAATACTTGTGCATGCAAGCTATGTAATTGGGTATGATTATGATGATAAAAACTGCTTTGATGAAATTTTGGAATTTTCTAAAAAGCATAAATTTTTTCTTGCAGGCTTTAATCCAGCATTGCCGATACCAGGAACTCCTTTTTATGAAAGATTGAAAAAAGAAGGAAGACTTCTTTATGAAAGATGGTGGCTGGATGAGAACTTTCGTTATGGGAAAGCATGCTTTGAGCCATATAATATGACGATTGAGGAATTTGAGGCTGGAATTTTGAAGTGCAAGGTGGAATACAACAGACATTCGAGTATCTGGAAAAGGCTATTTGACGGTGCTGCTAATTTTAAACATGCCCTTGTATTTCTTGCTGTGAATTATATCAACCGAAAAGAAGTTTATAACAAAAAAGGAATAAAATTATGAGAATAATGCTTGTTTTAGCAAAGGATAACATCTACAAATACAACTCGATTCACAAAAGAAAATATTATCCGCAAATCACGTTAATAACGCTGGAATCACTAATTGACAGAAAGTATAACGCTGATGTTGTTATTGTGGATGAAGGTGTGGAAAAATGGGATGCTACTTCTAAAAAATATGAAAATGAAAAATTTGATGTAATTTGTATTTCTTCGGTAATTTCAGGATCGAAAAGGGCAAAAGAGATTGCCAGGTTTTGGAAAAGTAAAGGAGCGCATACATTAATTGGCGGGCATTATGCGACTGCTTTGAAGGAAGAGGCGTTACAATATTTTGATACGGTAATTACGGGAGCTGCTGAAATTTCATTTCCGATGTTTCTTGAAGATTTTACAAATGGAACTCCAAAAAGAGAATATTTTAACCTCGTTGGAAATGATTATGAACCGAAGCCATTAAACCGAAAACTTTTGAAAAATAAAAAATATTTTAAAAATTACGGCACAATCGTCGCAAACAATGGCTGTCCCAATAAATGCTCCTACTGCTCCATCACAAAGATGTATTCTGGAAAAAATCAGATAAAAAGCATAGAGTACGTGATAAATGAAATAAAAACGAATAAGCCAAAAAAATGGATATTTCTTGATCCAAACTTTTTAGGCAATAGAAATTACGCTATTCAGCTAATGGAAGAATTGAAGAAGTTAAAAATAAAATGGACTGCTTCTGCAACAATAAATATCGGTAATGATAAAAAAATTCTTCAGTTAATGAAAAAGTCTGGCTGTATAGGTTTGGTTATTGGCTTGGAAAGTTTTGTTCAGGAAAATCTTGATGGAGTAAATAAAAAATTTAACAATGTCGCAGAATACAAAAAACTTGTAAAAACGATCCAGTCTTATGGAATATCAGTCCTTTCTACACTTATGATAGGAATGGAAACTGACACAGTGGAGTCAATTCGCCAAATTCCTGATATTATTGAGGAAATTGGGGTAGATGTGCCAAGATATAACATAATTACTCCGTATCCAGGAACACCTTTTTTTAATCAGTTAAAAGAAGAAGGCAGATTGCTTACAGAAGACTGGTATTACTACGACACCGAAACAGTCGTATTCAAGCCTAAAAATATGAGTTATGAAACATTGCAAAAGGAATTCTATAAATTGTGGCTTGACACTTTCACTTTCAAGCGAATTTTAAGAAGAGTGAAAACTTCTAGGAATAAAGGGTTGAAATTTATTTTGGAGGTGTTTTCTAGGCAGCATGCACGGAAATTTAGGAAGTATGGGAAGATTAAATTTGATAAATAGAAGTTGAGAAAAAAGGAGAAAAACAGTGAAAATAACATTTATACTGCCAGCCATTGGGAAGAAAAAAGGGCAGAAATATATAAAAACATGGAAAAATATGGAACCGCTTATGATTGCAGTTTTAAAATCTTTAACTCCTGAGGATGTTGAAACGAATTTTATGGATGACAGGAATGAATTTATAAATTATGAGGAAAATACAGATTTAGTTGTAATTTCCGTGGAAACTTATACTGCCAAAAGGGCTTATGAAATAGCAGAAAAGTTTCAGAAAAGGGGGATAAAGGTACTTGCAGGGGGATATCATCCAACTGTAGAGCCTGACGAGTGTCTGGAACATTTTGATTCGATTATTTTGGGAAATGCGGAAAGCGTGTGGACAAAGATGTTGAACGATTTGAGCAAGAATAAGCTGGAAAAACGGTATTATGGGGTAACTACGTCTTTTGCAATGCCTGACAGGAGTATTTACAAGGATAGGAAATATTCACCGCTTGCACTGATTGAAACAGGGCGTGGGTGCAATTTTGCATGTGATTTCTGTGCGATTCATTCCTATTATGAGAAAAAGTATTTTAGGCGGCCTATTGAGGAAATTGTGCAGGATATAAAAAATTCTGGGAAGAAGTATGTTTTTTTTATTGATGATAATTTTGTGGCGGATCATAAACATGCGATTGAGATTTGCAAGGCAATTGAGCCGTTAAATATAAAATGGGTAACGCAAGGGGCTATTACCATTGCGAAAAATGATGAATTGCTTTACTGGATGAAAAAAAGCGGATGCAAAATGATTTTGATTGGGTATGAGTCAATGAACCCAAATATTTTAAAGGATATGGGGAAAGGCTGGAGAAGTGGCGTTGGAGAAATAAATGAACTGACAGAAAAAATTCATAGTTATGGAATCGGAATTTATGCTACTTTTGTATTCGGTTATGGAAATGACACTAAGGAAACTTTTGATGAAACGGTAAAATTTGCCAAAAAACATGGATTTTATTTTGCGGCATTTAACCATCTTGTACCATTCCCAAAAACAGGCATTTATAGAAAATTAAGAGAAGAAAAACGACTTCTTAGTGAAAAATGGTGGCTGGATGAAAATTATCCTTATGGGCGAATTTCCTTTCTTCCAAGTGATCAGACTCCCGATGAGCTTTCCAAAAAATGTGCCAATGCAAGAAAAAGCTTTTTTGGATGGCGTTCAATACTTAAAAGAGGATTTATGCAGCTAAGACGAAACCATGATTTGGGAATGTTTGCAATATTTTTTGCACAAAACTTTAATTTAAAAAAAGAAGTTATGGGGAAATATGATTTACCGTATGCACAAAACTTGGATGAAGCTCCAAAATAATTTTCAGTAAAATAAGCCGTAAGTATTGTGAGAATAAAAAAACCTTATGTTATTGAACAGATTCAGTAAGTTTTTAAAAGATGTATTAGAACTGTTCGACAACCTAAATTTTTTATTTCCACAAGGGGTCAAGACCCCTTGTTTCAGAATATTCGTTTTATTAAATTTTAGAAGTTTCCGAATAAGTCTATTGAAAATCAAGGACAGAAAAAATAAAAATTAGATTCCATCCCGCCATCTGTCCTGAAACCAGAACCATTGTTCTGGCAGTTTTAAGATAATTTTTTCATATTCAGCTAAAATAGATTTCATTATTTCGTGTCTATTTTTGTAATTTTCAGGATGGATAATTTTGTCTATAAAAATATGGCAAATATTATTCTCATCAACTTCATTATGAATAATAACAATTGGAATATTCTCTTTCTTGGAAAAATAGGCAGGAAAGCCTGAATTAGTTGTAGGTAAGTCAAAAAATGCTATTTTATCCCCATCTGGTTTTCGTACGTCACTTAAAAGCACAAAAACGCCCTTTGAATTTTTATTTTTCAAAAAAGATTTGTAATTTTGTTCTGGAAAATAAGTCATGTTATTCTTAAAACGGATTTTATCCATATAAGATTCAATAAATTTGTTTGGAATAATTCTAATAGGAATAAACATTGTATCGTTTCTCGTTGGAAAAAGGCTGGCATGAAAAAATCCAAAATGTGAAGTAACAAGAATAATCCGTTCATTTTCACTCTTTAATTTTTCCAGTAATTCAGAATTATATATTTTTGGTGAAAAATTTTCAAAATATTCATAAATCCAGAAGGGCAGTAAAAACGACTTTGCAGTATTTTTATAAGATTTTATTGCAATTTCCTTAATTTTTTTCTTTGAATAATTAAAACTATTTTGCTCATTTAAAATCAAATTTAAGTTACGATACGACAATTTTCTTCCTTTTGGAATGAGATAAAAAAGCAAAACACCAATAAATTCAGATATTTTTAGCCTAATTTTGGGTGAAAGAAAATTAAAGATTTTTATAAAAATATAAAAAATTGAGAATATTATAAAATCTATGGTTGTTTTCATAAAATGCTCCTTTAAATATAATCTATTTAACAAAAAGATAGCAAGAAGTCTCCGACTTCTATAAGTGGGAGATGAATTGCTTTTTTGCTTGATATTTATAATAAAACACATCAGGGCAGGGACTTCCCGAAGAGCTTGGTAAATATATTTGGCTAATAAAAGCAGATACTTCCCAAGAAACTCCCGCTTCTAAAAGCAGGAGCAGTTCACTAAATTATACCACAGAAAATAAAAAAAATTAATTTTTTAGTATTGAAATTTATCTTTAGAAGTGTTATAATATTTTTGAGCAAAAACCAACAGATTGAATGTAACAAATTGTGAAAAAAAAGTCTTGTTCATTATTGAATGGGACTTTTTTTTATGTTATAATCATTTGTCAAGGCTTCACAAACCTTGATGTTATATTCGATATGTTGGGAGGTGGTCTCAATGATGAACTGGGATTTGACTGTTTTAGCAGTTATAATCGCTGCTTTTTTATTTTTTAGCAGTCAAAAATAATTAAGTAAATTCCCATTGTTCTTCCCACCTTATGCCTGTCAGTTCTATCTACTGGACTGGCAGTTTT
This sequence comes from Leptotrichia wadei, assembly GCF_007990445.1. NCBI lineage: Bacteria > Fusobacteriati > Fusobacteriota > Fusobacteriia > Fusobacteriales > Leptotrichiaceae > Leptotrichia > Leptotrichia wadei. The sequence goes on along the minus strand of NZ_AP019841.1, from coordinate 1,697,942 downwards.
TTCATTAAAACATCAAGGAGCTTTCTAAAAATGATAGAAAAAATAAAAATTGGTTTAAATAATTTGTATTTATTTAAAAATAAAAATGATGAATATTTATTGCTGGATACAGGAGTAAATGTGAAAAAGAAAAAAATTTTGAAGAAAATAATTCAGAAAATTGAAAATGTAAAAAAGATAAAAGTGATAGTTCTAAGCCATTCTCATTCTGATCATGTGGGAAATCTGAAAATGCTCGTTGATGAAATTGGAGATGTTAGGGTTATTGCACATAAAAATTCTGAAAATGTATTAGTAACAGGAAAAAGTGTTATTCCAAATGGATTTTATCCGTTTACAGAAAAAATTTCTAAAAAATTGAAAAGTAAAAAGAATTTTAGTAAAAATATCTTTCCAAAATTGGAGAAAACTGATATGGAAAAGGTGATTTTTATTGATTTTTTACAAAAGAAAAAAAATTTACTTTCAGAATATGGTTTTGGAAATATGGAAATTATTGAAACAAAAGGACATTTAGATGATTCGGTTTCGGTTGCAGTTTTTGATGAAAAAAATAATAAGAAATATTTATTTTGTGGAGATCTGGTTCAGAATTTATGTTTTAAAATTCCGTTAATTCCGTTATTTGGGGAGAATAAGGAAGAGTTGATTGAAAATTGGAAAAATATTATTCTGAATGGATATGATAAAATTTTTCCTGCAACTGGGAAAGAAGTTATAATACGGGATTTAATCAGAAGATTGGGGAAAGATGAAAAAAATAGAATTTAAAATTATTCAAAATAGTGATTACAGTGATGAAATAAGAAATATTCTGAATGATGAAGAAATGGAGTCGCTTGTACAGGTAATGTATGAAAAAGTGCCGAATTTATTTGAATCATTGCAAAAGGATAGTGAAAAGACACCTATTATTGTTGCAGGAATTGATGTTAAAACTGGTTATCTTGTGGGTGTTGGAGCTTGTTCAATTTTCAAAAATAATATCGGATATTTAAATTCATTTAGAATAAAAAAAGAGTATCGGAATAAAGTTAATTTTGGCAAGGCTTATGAAATGCTGATAACAGAAGCAAAAAAACTTGGGGTAAAAAACATAGTTACGACTATTTTGGAAGAAAATAAAATAGCACAAAAAATTTTGACAAAAAGGCGAAAAAGTATGCCAATTTATGAGTTTTATAAAAATATTGTATTTTTTAGCTTGAAAAATGTGAAAAAGGGTGATTTAATAGTAAAGGATGAAGAAATTTTGAAATATGGAAATTTTGAGATTCATCTGAAAAATAAGACAAATAAAAAATATGTTGTGAAAGATTACAAAAAAATTTATAAATTTTTGTATAAATTTAGGAAAGTAATAGCTTTTTTTGGATATCCAGAAATGCCTGAAATTAATAAAATTTCAAATTTTTTGTATACGGATTTTGTTTTAAAGGGAAAAAATGCAGATGAGAAAAAAAATAAAAATGAATTTAGAAAAGCTGTAAAATTTGTTCAAAATAAAGGCTATAATTGTGATTTTTTTATGATTGGAAGTTATGAAAACTCGTTTTTGGAAAAGAATTTGGATAAAATGAAGGTTTTTAAGTATAAAAGCAAAATGTATAAAGTTTTTTATGAAAAAATTGAAAATGTTGAAAGAGATAATAATTTTAGAAATGAAAATATTGAAATTTTATTTTGGAATTTGTAGAATAATTGAACCCAAAAGTTATGACTATTTTACTTTAACCATAAATTTATATAATTTTTAATAATTTAATTTTAAATAGTTCAAGTATAAATAGCGAGATGGTTATGGACTTCTTTACAAGGAGTTGACATTTCTTGTCACTAAATAATATAATTTTAAATGGAGCCTAGTACAAACAATTTGATGTTAATAAATTTTAGAGAGGAGAAGTTAAGTGTTAAAAAATATAAAAGAAAGCTATCAACATTCGTATTTTCTGTATTTAAAATTGATAATAGCAAGTATTATTATTGGTCTTATCGTTGGAATAATTGATACGATTTTTGGAAGAGGATTGCTTTTAATTGGAGATATTCGGAAGGGATATTTGTATTATTTTGTGCCTTTTTTGGCTTTGGCTGGACTTTTGATTGTTTTTATTTATCAAAAATTTGCTGGGAAGACTGGCAAGGGGATGGGACTAATTTTTGAAGTTGGTCATGGGACTGAAAAGGAAATTCCTTTGAGACTTGTTCCAATTGTGACGGTTGCGACTTGGATTACGCATTTGTTTGGAGGAAGTGCTGGGCGTGAAGGAGTTGCTGTGCAGCTAGGGGCGACGCTTTCCCATAGATTTAATAAGTACTTTAATTTTCCTGATAAGTCTAAAGTCTTTTTGGTAACAGGAATGGCGGCAGGTTTTGGAGGATTGTTTCAAACACCGATTGCAGCGTTATTTTTTGGTTTAGAAGTTTTAGCATTGGGAAATTTGCAGTTGTATGCTTTGCTTCCAGCTATTGTTGCAGCATTTACTGCCAGTTGGACTTCATCTTTTTTAGGATTGGAAAAGTTTACTCATATTGTAAATATAACTTTATCAATAACTCCAATGACATTTGTAAAATTTGCAATTTTAGGAATAATTTTTGGAATTGCTGGAAATTTATTTGTCTATTTACAAAGTTTTTTGAAAAAATTTGCTACAGAAAAAATTAAAAATCCATATTATCGAATTTTTCTTATCGGAATTTTTCTTAGCGTAATACTTTTATTATTGCACAAAGGTCGATATACTGGGCTTGGAACAAATTTAATTGAAAACAGTTTTTCAGGGAAACAAATTTTTGGATATGACTGGATATTAAAATTGTTATTGACAACATTGACATTGGCTGCTGGATTTCAAGGTGGAGAAGTGACGCCACTATTTTCAATTGGAGCTTCATTGGGTGTTGTGATAGCGATTTTCTTTGGTCTGCCGATTGAATTTGTTGCAGCTGCAGGTTATATAAGTGTATTTGGAAGTGCGACAAATACTTTACTGGCACCAATTTTTATTGGCGGAGAAGTTTTTGGATTTAATAATTTGCCATTTTTTGTGATAATTGTGATTTTTGCTTATTTGGTTAATCGGAAAATATCGACTTATGGATTGCAGAAAAACTATTTTGAAGAAATTGGGTAATTGATAAATAATGAAATAAAAATATGGAATTAAGGTAAAAATATAGATTAATATATAGAAATTTTGTATAATACATGTAAAATATAGGAATCGTAATCGTCTACAATGATAAATTAATTTTAAGGTTATAACTGTTTATGGATAATTGTAAAAGATAAAATTATAGAAATTAAGGTTACAGATTTCTATAAATAATACAAAAGTGAAATAATAAGGAGGAAAAATGAAAAAAGTATTTGGAATTTTATTGGTTGGATTATTATCGATGTCGTTGGAGGCACATAGCAAGGATGTAAGTAGAAAGGTGGCAAAACCAGTGGGAATAAATCAGAATGTTTCTGTTAAAAATAATGAAAATAAGGATTTAAATGAAGATTTTCCTGAACAAAAAATGATTGGAATGGGTAATCCTGCTTCGGTTTATTGTGTGGAACAAGGTGGCGAGTCGATTATAAAACAGGATAAAGATGGAAGTGAATATGGAATTTGTAAATTTAAGGATGGTAAAGAAGTTGACGAATGGGAATTTTATAGAAAAAATCATGATTTGACAGAAAAGGGAGTTCCTGAAAATAATAAAAAATAAGAAAATCAATTTCTAAGTAAATAATCATTGTTGTATAAGCAATGGTTATTTTTTTGTAAAGAAAAGTTGAAAAAAAACTTTTTATATAGTAAAATCTTTAGTATAGGAGGAAAAATGAAAATTTCTGAATTTATTAGTGAAAAAGTGGCAAGCGGGATGCGGTCAGAAATAAAGAAATATGGCGGGAATGAGATATTTTTTAGGGGAATTCCTGATAAGAATGGAGTTGTTTCTGAAGTTGAGGTTATTGCTAGAGGAAATGCTGGCTCTGTTGCTGCGTTGCTGAATATGATGAGAAAAAATGAGGTTATAATACATAATCATCCATCTGGAGTGCTGATTCCATCTGATGAGGATGTGAATATTTCTAGTATGTATGGAGAAGTTGGTGGAGCTTCGTATATTGTAAATAATGATGTGGATGATATTTGTGTGGTTGTGCCTTTAAGGGAATTTATAAAAATTGATATTGATGATTATTTTGGAGAAAATGGGATTATTCATAAAAATTTTGGAAAGTTTGAAGTACGGCGGGAGCAGTATGAGATGGCTAAGTTTATTGAAAAAAGTATGAATGAGAATAAAAAGCTGATAGTGGAGGCTGGGACTGGAACTGGAAAAACGATTGCTTATCTTTTACCTACATTGATTTATGCCATTGAAAATAATTTAAAAGTAATTGTTTCTACAAATACAATTAATTTGCAGGAACAGCTTATTAATAAGGATATTCCACTTTTGAAAAAAATTATTGATGAAGATTTTGATTATCAGATTGTAAAGGGAAGAGGAAATTATCTTTGTAAAAGGAAACTTTATAATTTGGAGGTTGTTGATAAGGAAACGGATACGGAAGATGAAAAAAAGGAAAAAAATATTATAAGAAATCTTATAGAATGGGATAAAAAGGTTACGAAGACAGGTGACAGGAATGAACTGAAATATGAGATTTCAAACAGTATTTGGGAAAAAGTGAATAGTGAAGCTGATATGTGTAAAGGCGTAAAATGCCCATATTATTCAAAATGTCATTTTTTTAATGCAAGAAAAAATATTTCAGATGCGACACTTCTTATTGTGAACCATCATATGTTCTTTGCTGATTTGGCAATTAGAAATCAGACGGGATTTTATACAAATTATTCAATTTTGCCAAATTATGATATTTTAGTTTTTGATGAAGCGCATAATATTGAAGATACTGCTAGAAATTATTTTACTTTTGAAACGTCAAAAATTTCCTTTGGACGGCTTATGGGAAATATTTATAATAAGCGTGTTGTAAAATCAAGCAATGGCGGGGCTCTTGTAAAACTTCTGGCTTATTTGAATGAAAGCCTTTCGAGTGAAGAATATAAGGAAGTTGATGAATTGCAGGAAAATGTTGTTGAAGAGCTAAATAAATTTTATGATAAGGGAATTGATATTTTTGATAAGTTGACTTTTCTTTTTTCGGAAAATAATGACAATAGGGAAATCAAAGCAAAAATTGATAAAGAAAAAATGCGAAGTAATAAATTATTTCGTGAAACTATGGAATTAAATAGCCAGTTTAAGGAAATTTATGGAAATTTGGTTATGAAAATTAATAAATTTCTAAATAAAGTGAATAATTATAATCTTGAAGATAAAGATGGATTTTTATTTGAATTTTCAAGATATTATGAAAGGCTGAAGCAATATTATAAAAAGTTTGAGTTTATTTTGGAAGGGAAAGAGGAAGGCTATGTTTACTGGGCAAATGTTACGACAGTACGTCCAAATGTGAAATTGTACGCAACACCTTTTGATATTTCAGATGAACTGAATGATAATTTGTTTAATAAATTGGATAGAATGATTTTTACTTCGGCGACACTTGCTGTTGACAATAAATTTGACTATTATAAAAAAAGTGTTGGGCTTGTGAAGGAAAATCCCAAAAAAATAGATGAAAAAATTGTAAAATCGCCGTTTGACTATGAAAAGCAAATGAAGGTCTATATTCCAGAAGATGCGCTTGATCCAACGAATACTGAATTTATGAGAGATTTGGAAGGATTTGTTGAAGAAGTGATAAAAAGTACGAAGGGACATTGCTTTTTGTTATTTACTTCGTATAGTACCTTGAATTTTTTGTATAGCCGGCTAAAAACACGGCTTTCGCAAAAGGAATATACGCTTATAAGGCAAAATGACTTTCCACGGCATGAAATGATTGAAATATTTAAAAATTCTAAAAATCCAGTATTATTTGGGACAGACAGTTTCTGGGAAGGTGTCGATGTGCAGGGAGATCAGCTGAAATCGGTAATTATTACAAAACTGCCGTTTAAGGTGCCGAACGATCCTGTGACAGAGGCGATTATTGAAAATATAAAAAGGAATGGACAAAATCCGTTTAATGATTATCAAGTCCCGCAGGCTGTGATTAAATTTAAGCAGGGAGTTGGAAGGCTTATTAGAAGCAAGTCAGATAGCGGAAATATAATTATTCTTGATAATAGAGTAATAAAAAAAATGTATGGGAAGAAATTTTTGGCTGCTCTTCCAAGGAATAAAATAGTTGGAAGTAAAAATGAGATTTTAGAGAGAATGAAGTAAAAATTTTGAATATGATAAAAATAAAAAGGGAGGATTATAAATTTTAGGAAAGGATAGGGAAAATGAGAGTAAATATATTAGGGCGGGAATTTCTTTTTGAAGTTAAAGAAAAAAATAAAAAAAATGATGAATCCCAATCTTATATCAAAAATAGATTTATGTTCAGGTTCGTTATTTTGGCGATAACATTTATGATATTTGGAATAATTATAGAAATGTCAAGACTGAATGTGAACTACAATGTTGGAAGTATTGCAAAATCTGATATTGTGGCATATAAAAATATGTCATATTTTGTAGATATTTTAGATGACAGCATTGAGGAAAAAATAATGAGAACAACACAGCCTGAATATGATAAATTAAAGGATGTAAACAGGGAAACGGTGATTGCTCTTAATAAATTTTTACGGGATATACGGAATATGAACTTGTCTGATGATGCAACGATTGCAAAGTATATAAAAGATAATAAATATACATTTACAAATGCTGATATTAGGGAAATAGTGGCAAGAACAGAAAATGTGGAATATTCTGTAAATCTAAGTGAAACTATGTCTGAAATTTACAGCACAGGAATTTATAAAATGGAGAATTTGCCAAAAATAATCAGAAGAAAGAATATACAGGCAGATAATCTGGATATGAAAGTTCTTCAAAATTTTATAAAGCCAAATTTGGTTATAAATGAGGAAGCTACAAAGAAAAAAATTGCAGATAATATGATGTCATTGAAAGATAAGGAAATCAAAATTTATAAAGGGGACATTATTGTAAAAAAAGGTGAAATAATTGATTCAGATGCATTTTTAAAATTGGAAAAACTAAATTTGGTAAGAAATGGGGATAAATTTAAAAAGGCGGTTGGACTAATAACAACATTTTCATTGCTTTTAATTTTAATATATTTTCTTCTTAAAAAAAACGTAAGAAAAGTTGTGGAGTCAAATGCATTTTATCCAACATTGCTTACAATAATAGTTGTAAATATGTTTTATGTTTTATTTTTAAATAATCAGTTTCTTATTTACTTGCTTCCTTTTGCAATGCTTCCGATTATTTCGACAATTATAGGAAATAAAACTTATGCGATTATTATGACATTTTCTAATATGGTTATGCTATCTCAGGAGGAATCGTGGTTTTTTGTCACAATAGCGGTTTCACTTGTTGCAGTTTATAAGGCGGATGATCTTGTTGGAAGAAGCGATATTATTAAATTGAGCTTCTTTTTGGGAATATTTCAGGCATTGCTGGCATTTAGCTATGGATTGGTAAACCAGTCAAATTTTGGATTAATTATGCTGATGATAGTGTTTTCAGTATTTTCTGGGATTCTTACTGGAATGATGTCGCTTGCGGTATTGCCATATTTTGAAGATTATTTTGATATTTTAACAACGATGAAATTGCTGGAATTAAGTGATTTTTCACATACATTGCTTAAACAGCTGCTTATAAAAGCGCCAGGGACTTTTCATCATAGTATAATGGTTGGAGCGCTGGCTGAAGGAGCGGCTGAAAGTATAGGAGCAAATGCGACTTTTGCGAGAATTGCTTCGTATTATCACGATATTGGAAAAATGAAGCGTCCAGAATTTTTTGTGGAAAATCAGCGGGATGGAATTAATCCGCATAATAAGATAAAGCCATCGTTAAGTGCGTTAATATTAACTTCACACACAAAAGACGGATATATAATGGGTAAAGAAAATAAATTGCCAAAGGAAATATTGGATGTGATTTTACAGCATCATGGAACAACTTTGACTCAATATTTTTACTATAAGGCGCTGGAAAATGGAGAAAAAGTTGTGGAAAGCAACTTTAGATATAGCGGGCCTAAACCAAAGACAAAGGAATCAGGGATAATACTTTTGGCGGATACGGTGGAAGCAGCTACGAGAACGCTTGAAAATAAAAGTAAGGAAGGAATTGAGAATTTTATCCGATATTTAGTAAAATCAAAAATCGAAGACAAGCAATTAAGCGATTCTGATTTAACTTTGGGAGAATTGGAAAAAGTTATTCAATCCTTTATAAATACGTTGCAAGGTGTTTATCATGAAAGAATAAAATATCCAAAAATGGATGAAAAAATGAAAAAAATTGAGAAAAAATAAAATTATGAAAATGGAGAAAATATAAAGAATGGAAAAAGAAAAAAAATTAGAAATAGATATAACCTATAACATTGAAAAAATTGACAGTTTTTTTGATGAAGAAAAGATAAATGAATTTGTAAGCTACATTTTAAAGGATGAATACAAGAAAGATTTTGAAAAAAGTGAATACTATCTTTCGCTATTGATTACGACAAATGATGAAATCCAGGAAATAAATCGTGAATATCGCCAAAAAGATGTTCCAACGGATGTAATTTCTTTTGCCTATAATGAAACAGAGAATATTGGGGCGGTCAATATGTTAGGTGACATCGTAATTTCAATTGATCGTGTGAGAGAGCAGTCTAGTGAATATGGACATTCTGATGAACGCGAATTTTACTATGTTTTATGTCACGGAATGTTGCATTTGCTGGGATATGACCATATTGAGGAAGAAGATAAGGCTGTTATGAGAAAGCGGGAAGAAGAAATTTTGAGCAAGTTTAACTATATTCGATAAATTTTTGTAAAAATTTAGGAAGGAGTGAAAATTTTAATGGGAAAAAATAAAAATGAAAATAGTGATAAAAAAAAGAAAAGATCGATATTTTCATTGTTCCATAAAAAGAATAGATATAATTGGGATATAAAAAAAGAAAGGGCAAGGGATAAAAGGCTTGTTGACAGCTTTAACTTTGCGATAGAAGGGCTAATTTCGGCATTGAAGAATGAAAAGCATATGAAAGTTCATATACTTGCGGCAATTATTATTGTGATTTTGGCGATTGTTATAAATGCGAGCAAAGTGGAAATTTTGATAATTTCCTTGTCGGTTTCATTTGTAATAATTACAGAACTTGTAAATACTGCAGTTGAAGCAATTATTGACTTGGTTTCTCCTGAGCGTCATCCACTTGCAAAATTGGCTAAGGATGTAGCGGCTGGAGCGGTTCTGGTTGCTGCGATTAATGCACTTTGCGTGGGATATTTGCTATTTTATGATAAATTGCTGGATATTTTTGATGGCGCGAATAAATTGCATGTTATTGCTGGAAGAAAAGGTAATATTTCAATTTTGATATTGATTTTAGTTTCAATTTTAGTAATTGTTCTGAAAACATTTTTTAGGAAAGGCACTCCACTTGAAGGAGGTATGCCTAGCGGACATAGCGCGATAGCTTTTGCTGCTTTTGGAATACTTGTATTTATGACTTCAGATGTGAGAATACTGGTTTTGGGATTCTTTATGGCTGCATTAGTTGCTCAAAGCAGAGTTAAGTCTGGAATTCATAGTATAAGGGAAGTTCTGGCGGGTGGACTGCTTGGATTTTCAGTTGCATTTGTCATATTATTTATAATGATGCAATTTGGAATTTTATATAATTAAAAATTGAAAAAGATAAAAAAATGTGCTATAATACTTAACGTTAAAAGTTATCTAAAAAGAGTTGATTAGAAAATTTATTTTAGGTAATTAAAAAAATTAATATAAAAAGTTCAGAAATAGTTTGGATTATAAATTATTTAAATAAAATAAAGAATTTAGGAGTTGGAAAATTAATTATGTTTCAAAAATTAGACGATGTTGTTTTAAAGCATAAGGAACTTACAGAAAAGCTTATGGATCCTGAAGTTGTGTCAGATCCAAAGAAAATTATGGAGTATAATAAGGCTTTGAACAGTATTGATGAAGTTGTTAAAAAATATACATATTACAAAAGCCGTAAAGAGGAATTAGAAGGTCTGAAGGAAGACTTGAAAATTGAAAAAGATGCGGAAATGAAGGAAATGATGAATGAAGAAATTCATCTGATTGAAGAAGAAATTCCACATCTTGAAGAAGAATTAAAAGTTCTCTTACTTCCAAAGGATCCCAACGATGACAAAAATGTTATCATGGAAATCCGTGCTGGTGCGGGTGGAGATGAAGCAGCATTATTTGCAGCTGATATTTTCAGAATGTTTACAAGATATGCAGAAAGAAACCGTTGGAAAACTGAAATCATTGAAAAAAATGAAATCGGTGTTGGTGGATTAAAAGAAGTAACATTTTTGATTAAAGGACACGGAGCTTATTCAAGATTAAAATTTGAAAGTGGAGTTCACCGTGTGCAAAGAGTTCCAGCTACTGAATCTTCAGGAAGAGTTCATACATCTACAATTACAGTTGCAGTATTGCCTGAAATAGATGATGTAAGTGAAGTTGAAATTAATCCAAGTGATTTGAAAATTGATACGTACAGATCGAGCGGTGCAGGTGGACAGCACGTAAATACGACTGATTCTGCTGTAAGAATTACCCATTTGCCGACTGGACTTGTGGTCACTTCGCAAGATGGACGTTCACAAATAAAAAATAAGGAAGCTGCAATGAAAGTGCTAGTTTCTAAATTGTATGAAATGGAATGTGAAAAACAAAGAAGTGCAGTTGAAAATGAAAGACGTTCGCAAGTTGGAAGTGGAGACAGATCTGAAAAAATCAGAACTTATAATTTCCCGCAAGGAAGAGTTACAGATCACAGAATTAAATTGACGCTTCATAGGCTTGAAGGAATTTTGGATGGGGATCTGGATGAGATGATAGATGCCTTGATAGCTTATGAACAAGCTGAATTATTGAAAGAGGTTGGAAGTAACAATGAATAATTTGCTGGATATTTTAAATAAATCGGTTAATTATTTGGAAAAAAAAAATATAAAAAATGCTCGGCTAACGGCAGAAAGCATAATTGCTGAAATAATGAAAATGGAAAGAATTATGCTGTATGCTGAATTTGAGCGAGTATTATCAGAAAATGAATTAAAAAAAATTCGGGAAAAACTGAATGAAATTGTAAATAAATCAAAAGAGAAAAAAAAATCTGATAATAATGATTTTGAAAATACAGTAAAGTCTGAAAAACAATTGAAATTGCTGCTTGATAAAAGTGTTCAATATCTTGAAAAAAACGATATTCAAGAGGGAAAATTAATTGCAGAAATTGTATTTTCACACGTTTTGAATATTGATAGAATGATGCTTTTTACAAAGTACAGGGATGATGTTGAAGATGAGGAAATCGAAAAAATCAGATATTTTATTCAAAAAATTGGACGTGAAAAATTTCCAGTTCAATATTTGCTAAATGAGCAGGAATTTTATGGAAGAAAGTTTTACGTTGACAAAGGGGTTTTAATTCCACGGCAAGATACGGAAATTTTGGTTGAAAAAATGATTGATACTTTGAAAGATAAGGTTTTAAAAAATGAAATTCATCCAAAAATACTTGATATTGGTGTTGGAAGTGGTATAATAGGGATTACAGCCGCATTGGAAATAGAAAGTTCTTATGTGCTAGGTGTGGATATTTCAGACAAGGCGCTTGAAACTGCTCAAAAAAATAAAGAGATTTTAAAGGTTTCAAATATAAAATTTTTAAAATCTGATTTATTTGAAAATGTGGAATTTAGGGAGTTTGATATGATAGTGTCAAATCCGCCGTATATTTCCCTTAATGAAGTTGGTATTATGTCAGATGACACTTTATTACATGAGCCAAGCGAAGCACTTTTTGCAGAAAATGACGGATTATATTTTTATTATGAAATTTGTCAGAAGGCATCTGATTATTTGGCTGATTTTGGGTATTTGTTATTTGAGATTGGCTATAAGCAGGGAAAAAATGTTGCTAAAATTATGGCAAGTTCAGGTTTTAAAAATATTGAAGTTGTGAAGGATTTAGCGGGATTGGATAGAGTTGTTATAGGACAGAAAATTATAAATAAAATTGAAAATTAGTTAAGCATTAAATGATTTTTACTATTTAAAAATATAAAAATTGTTTAATTAAAAAAAGAATGGAGATGAGTTAATGATTAGTGATAGGAAATTTTTTAAAAGAACAGGAATATTATTATTGGGTATAACATGCTCAATAGCATTATTTGGAAATGAAAATATTAAGGAGGTGTCGTTAAAAGGGAACATTGAAAGCGTAAGTACGCCTAAAAAAGAACTTGTATCGGTAGCTTCAACTAAAACTAATAATTCTCAATTGGAAAAATTAATTAAAAATCAATATAATAATAAAAGCATAGATTTAAATGTAAATACAAGCTTGAAAAATATGCGTGATAGTGGAAGTTACGAACGTCCAAATGAAAATACCTACACAGCAAACAGAAAAACTCAGCAAGGAACGCCTGATATGAAATTATCAAGAGAACAATTACTTGCTGTAGCGGAGAAAATTTTCCAGAATGAAACTGGTGGAGTTAGAAATAATCTAGTTGACTGGAACGATGGAGAAAATTTTCCGTCACTTGGAATTGGACATTTCACGTGGTTTAAGGCTAGCGGTGGAAGAAGTGGATTTGGAGACAGTTTGCCTGATATGATTGCCTATTATAAGGAAAAAGGTATTGCATTGCCAAAATTACTTGCAGAATTTAAACATTCCCCTTGGAACAGCAAATCAGAGTTAATGGCTAAAAAGGCTAACGGGGATAAGGATATTCAAGAATTAATCGCATTTTTTGACAATACAAGAGATATTCAGGTAATGTTTATTTATGACAGGTTAAAAAGCTCGCTTGATAAAATGATACAGGCTTCTTCAAATAAGGAGAATTTAAAAAATCAATTTGATAGAATGGTAAACACTCCCAATGGGCTATATGCGTTAATTGACTATGTAAACTTTAAAGGTGAAGGATTGAAAGGTGTTTCATCGTATAACAATGTTGCTTGGGGATTGAGGCAAGTACTTGAAAATATGAAGGGAACAGCGACTGGACAAAGTGCATTGGTAGAATTTAGTAATTCTGCTAAAGATATATTGGCAAGACGTGTAAAAAATGCTCCAAGAAATGAAAGCAGATGGCTGCAAGGATGGTATAATAGAGTAGACACTTATAAAACATTTGAAATTGGAAGTGCATATTAATAGATATATTTAAAAATAAATAAAAATTGTGGAAATTGGCAGGGAATTATTAAATTCCCTGTTTCCTTTAAAATAAGAGAAAGTGAGAAAAATAAGTTAAATGAAAATTTCAGATTTTGATTTTGAATTGCCAGAAGAGCTGATAGCACAGCATGCAGTTAATCCAAGAGATCATTCAAGATTGCTAGTATTAAATAAAACAGAAAAAACATTGGAACATAAAAAATTTTATAATATAATAGATTATTTAAAAAAAGATGATGTTCTTGTAATTAATCGTACAAAAGTTATTCCTGCAAGATTGTTTGGGCATAAGGAAAATGGAGTTGTACTTGAATGTTTTCTTTTAAAAAGATATGATTTGTATACGTGGGAAGTTTTGTTAAAGCCTGCTAAAAAGTTGAAAATTGGGCAGAAAATCATATTTTTAGAAGGGGTTCTGGAGGCGGAACTTTTGGAAATTAAGGAAGATGGGAATAGAGTTGTAAAATTTAATTTTGAAGGAAGATTTGAGGAAATATTGGATAAGTTGGGGGAAATGCCGCTTCCGCCATATATTATGGAGAAATTGGAGGATAAGAACCGATATCAGACTGTATATGCAAAGGAAGGGGAATCTGTCGCTGCTCCAACTGCAGGACTTCATTTTACAAATGAACTTTTAGAAAAAATTCGTGAAAAGGGAGTTATCATTGCAGAAGTATTTTTGGATGTGGGACTTGGAACGTTTAGACCTGTACAGGTAGAAAATGTACTGGATCATAAAATGCACAGTGAAAAATACCGTGTACCTGAAGAAACGGCTAAAATTGTCAATGAGGCTAAGGAGAAGGGAAATCGTGTAATTGCAGTAGGAACGACATCAGTAAGAACATTGGAATCAGCTGCTTATGAAAATGGTAAAATTATGGCGGATGAAGGAAATACAAGTATTTTTATTAAATAGTGCAAGAACACTCGCAACTTTAGTCGTGAGATGAATTGCACGAAAATTTTAGTAAGCATATAGGGAAACTTGTATGTAGACACGGAGCAAAACCGTGCAACAAAGAAACTGAACTGCTGGGAACTCTTAAAGCTAGTATAACCACAACATAATACCTTCGTTAAAATATGGTATAAGTGTGATGGTGGCGAAAGCAGAAAAAATATACTAGATGGTGCAAGGTTAAATCCTAAACATTATGATAATAGACAATCAGCAGCTAAGCCTGAAAAGGAAAGTTCAACGACTATCCCTCGTGAGGGGAGTACAATACAAGCGATAGGTATTGGAAGTGGTTTCGCCTAAGTCCTTGAAATAGGATAAGGATAAGATATAGTCTGTGCTTGTTAGAGATAACAAGAAGTTCAAGGCTAAGCTCCTTAATTTATTAAGGAGTATATATGCCAAGAGAACTGCATAAGTAGTAGCGCACTTATGTGAACGACGCTTCCCACTGTTGTGGGGTTTTAAAAACTTTAAAAATATTTAAAAATAAATAAAAAATATTACTTTTTTGACAGATAAAATGTAGAATACATGGTATAATATCTCTGATGAAAAGGAGGTGGTTATATATGTATTTAACATTAAAACAACAGGTAAAACATCTTAGTAAAAAAGAGTTTAAAAATTTAAAATATTTATCTCATATAGCCAAGAACTTAACTAATGAAGCTATATATAATGTTAGACAACACTATTTTCAAAATAAAAAGTATTTAAGTTATAATGAAAACTATAAAATGCTTAAAAATAGTGAAAATTACAAGAAATTAAATTCTAATATGGCTCAACAAATTCTAAAAAAAGTAGATGGAAGTTTTAAATCATTTTTTGGACTTTTAAAACTTGCTAAGAATGGTCAATATAATTTTAAAGATATAAAATTACCTAAATATCTTGCTAAAGATGGATTTACAACTCTTGTTATAAGTTTTGTTAGATTAAAAGACGATATGCTGATTATTCCTTATTCAAATTCATTTAGAAAGACACATAAGGAAATCGCAATAAAACTACCACCAGTATTAAAAGGCAAGAAAATAAAAGAGATTAGAATAATGCCAAAACAACATTCTAGGTACTTTGAAATTCAATACATTTATGAGGTAGAAGAAGTTCAAAGGGAACTAAATAAAGAAAATGGACTAGGAATTGATTTAGGTATAGACAATCTTTGTACTTGTGTAACTAATAATGGAGCATCATTCATAATAGATGGTAGAAAATTAAAATCAATAAATCAATACTATAACAAGATAAATGCAAAATTACAAAGTATAAAAGATAAGCAAAAGACCTCCAGCACAACATTAAGACAAAAGAGAATAGCTAGAAAGAGAAATAATCACATAAATGATTATCTTTCAAAAGCGGCAAGAATAATTATAAATTATTGTCTTAATAATGATATAGGAAAACTAGTTCTAGGATGTAACGAAGATTTTCAAAGAAATTCAAATATATATAGGAAGTATAAATAATCAAAACTTTGTAAACATACCATATGGAAAATTAAGAGATAAATTAATATATCTATGTAAACTATATGGAATAGAATTTAAAATGCAAGAAGAGAGTTATACATCAAAAGCAAGTTTCTTTGATAGAGATGAAATTCCAATATATGATAAAGAAAATTCGCAAGAATATATATTCAGTGGAAAAAGAATAAAAAGAGGACTATATCAAACAAGTAAAGGCTATCAATTAAATGCAGATTGTAATGGAGCATTAAACATATTAAGGAAAAGTAAAGTTGTGGACTTAAATGTCCTATACAATAGAGGTGAGCTGAACACACCTAAAAGAATAAGGGTAGTGTAAAGCTATCAAACTTCTTAGAAAATTTTTGAATGTTTTTAAAGATTTTAGAACTCTGCGACTTTAGTCGTGGGAGGTTCAGTTATGGAGATTATAAATTTAAAATTGTTGATGCAATAATTACAAATTTTCATTTGCCAAAATCTACGTTAATTATGTTAATTTCAGCATTTGGCGGAAAAGAATTTATTTTTGAGGCTTATAAAAAGGCTATTGAAGAGAAATATAGATTTTATAGCTTTGGAGATTCTATGTTTATTTATTAAATTTTATTTAACTTGAGATCAAAAACCTTTTGTCAAGGAGTATTTTAATGAAAAGTGATGATTTTAGATGTAAAAATTGTGGCGGAATGATGCGGTTTGATCCGAAATCTGGGAATCTGAAATGTGAAAATTGTGAAACAGAAGAAGAATTGCCAAAAGTTTTTACGCATAAAAGACACGATATAAATGATTATGAAAAAAGGATAAAAAATAGAATAACTGAAGAAAAAACTATTGTTCAATGCAGTTCCTGCGGTGCTATGGTCGAGATGGAGCCACTTGAAACTTCAAAAAAGTGTCCCTATTGTGATACAAATATTGTATTAAGTGAAAAGGCGGTATCTGTATTAGAACCTGATGGAATAAGACCTTTTCTTGTGGATAAAAGGGAAATTGGAAATCTTTTTTCAAATTGGATAAAAAGAAGATGGTTTGCTCCGAATGTTTTAAAAAATTTGTACCAAAGCGGAAAAGTAACTGGAATATATCTTCCATACTGGTCTTTTGACAATAGTGCAGATACTGAATATACTGCTCAGGGAGGGATTGACAGGACAGAAACTTACGAAGAGGATGGAAAGACTAGAACAAGAATAGTCACAGACTGGTATTATGTAAGTGGAGAAGTTGGAAACAAATTCAGAAATGTTATAATGAGAGCTTCCAGAACGCTAAATGACAGGCTTTTAAAAAGTCTTGGAGGATTTAATGTGGAAGATACGATAAATTTTGATTCAAGATATTTGTCGGGGTACAATTCTGAGATTTTTAAAGTTCCCATGAGACAAGGCTATGAAGAGGCTAAAGTAAAAATGGAAGATGAAATTTACAATACAATTTCTTCAGATGTGCTAAGAAGATATGATAGAGTACGAGATATAAGATATTCCATCTATTGGAGCGATGAATATTACAGACTCTTGTTGTTGCCTGTATATTCAATGTCTTATTCATTTAATGGAAAATCCTATCAAATTATTATAAATGGGGAAAATGGGAAAATAGTTGGAGAATATCCAAAATCGGCTGTAAAAATAACTATTGCAGTTATATTGGCTGTAATAGCATTGGGATTATTATTTTACTATATGAATAAATAAAAAAAATATATTGGAGGAATTTGAAATGGCTGGTATTTTAGAAAGATTTAAAACAATAATGGCATCGAATATTAATGCGATGCTGGATAAAATGGAAGATCCTGAAAAAATGATAGATCAGTATTTAAGGGATATGGAAAAGGATCTTGGGAGTGTAAAGGCTGAAACAGTTGCTGTAATGGCACAGGAAAGCGCTGCAAAGAGAAAAGTTTCAGAATGTGAAGATGAAATAAAAAAAATGGAAAGTTATGCGAAAAAGGCTCTTCAAGCTGGAAATGAAGCTGATGCAAGAATGTTTTTGGAAAAAAAGGAATCTATTAAAATAAAATTGGAATCGCTTGAAAAGGAAAAAATGGTTGCAGTTGAAAACTCTTTAAAAATGAGAGAAATGCACGATAAACTTACATCAGATATACAAAAACTTAATGCTAGAAGAAATGAAATAAAGGCAAAAATCAAAATGGCAAAATCTGCTCAAAAAATTAGTAAATTATCATCTTCTAATGGCATAAGCGGAAAAATGGATGCCTTTAATTCTGTTGAAGAAAAGGCTAACAGAATGTTAGATGAAGCAAATGCAAGTATAGAACTTAATTCTCC
The DNA here is from genome assembly GCF_007990445.1 of Leptotrichia wadei. Classification (NCBI taxonomy): domain Bacteria; kingdom Fusobacteriati; phylum Fusobacteriota; class Fusobacteriia; order Fusobacteriales; family Leptotrichiaceae; genus Leptotrichia; species Leptotrichia wadei. Next base: position 1,679,822 of record NZ_AP019841.1, on the reverse strand, counting down.
AAAAAGAGATGAAGTAGATGACCTTATGAAAAAATATGATGATGCAGAATCTAAGGAAAATTCATCTGCGGTTGATGATGAGCTTGAAAGATTAAAAAAGGAAATGGGGATATAAAAAATAAAAATTGAAAGGAGAAATTTATAATGGGATTATTTGGAAATCAGCTTGCTAACGTTATAGAATGGGAGCAGTATAATGATGAAACTCTTTTCTGGAAATGGTCAAACAAAGAAATAAAAAAAGGATCAAAATTGATTATAAGACCTGGACAAGATGCAATTTTTCTTTTTAATGGAAAAGTGGAAGGTGTTTTTGAAGATGAAGGAAGTTATGATGTTGCTTCACAGATAGTTCCTTTCTTGTCAACATTAAAAGGATTTAAATTTGGGTTTAATTCAGGAATGAGAGCCGAAGTGCTTTTTATCAATACAAAGGAAGTTACTGTAAAATGGGGAACTAAAAATGCCATTAATATTCCGGCACCAGGGCTTCCAGGAGGGATGCCAATAAGAGCCTTTGGCGTAATGGCCTGTAAAGTTGATAATTACAATGTATTTATTGATAAAATTGCTGGAATTAAGCAGCAGTATAATATTGATGATGTAAAAGAAAGAGTAATCTCAATGCTGGATCAGCTGCTTATGAAATGGATAGTTAGAGAAGGAAAGGATATGTTCAATCTTCAGGCAAATTCTTATGAAATTGGAAATGGAATTAAAGAAGATATGGATTTTGAAATGAGAAAAATCGGACTCTGTATTCCAAGTTTCACTATTTCCAGCTTCAATTATCCAGAAGAAATAAAACGTATGCAGGAAAAGGCAGCAGGACAAAGTATGGTCAATGATGTAAATAAATACACTCAAATGGCAATGGCTGATTCTATGGAAAACGGAGGAGGTGCAGGAAATATGGCTGGAAATGTTGCAGGAATGCAAATGGGAATGATGATGGGACAACAGATGGCAAATCAGATGAATCAGCAAAACCAAGCTCCCAATAATAATCAGCAGCCATCAGAAAATAATCATCCTGCAGGAAATACCGCCGCTCCGAAATTCTGTCCAGAATGTGGAACAAAGACAAATGGAAGCAAGTTTTGTCCAGAATGTGGAACAAAATTATATTAATTTTATGAATTAGAATCAGTATTAAATTTATGTACTAAATCCCTTTTTGAAAGGGGGAAATCATAGTCTATTTTTTTGACAAGGGGTCTTTTGACCCCTTGTATTATATAGTAAAACTGCTTTAAAACTAAACTTAAAAACAATGACTATTTTACTCAACTCTTAAATTTATATAATTTTAAATAGTTTTGGCTATAATAAATCTGTTATTTTAATGGAAAATAGTATAAAAAAAGGACTTAAAGCACAAAACTTTAAATCCTGATAAATTTTAAAAACTGAAACTTAATTAATAAATTTATTCAATGCCAAATGCTGATTTTATAGCATCATATTGCATAGTTCCACCTAAAATTTCTTGAATTTTTGAATTTTCAATTTTTATGTTGTATGGAATACTGTTTACTTTGAATCCCTTCATTATTGAATCATCGGCATCGTAGTAAACTGGGAAAGTAAATTTGCTTTCTTCTGCATATTTTTTAGTTTCTGATAAATTTGTTTTTCTTCTTGTAAATACAACTACTACATTTACGTTATCCTTATTTTCTTCATAAAATTTTTGAACATCAGGCAATTCTGAACGGCAATATGGACACCATTCTGCTGCTAAAACTAATAATGTAGGCTTTCCGTTATTAAATATTTTTCTGCTATTTGTGTATTTTCCGCTGAAGTCCCTTAACTGAAAACTAGGAATTTTAGCTCCAGTTTCCATATTCACATCAAGTGCCTTTCCCTTTCCATACCCAATCATAAATACCATAAACATTGAGATAATAAGCAGTACTTTTTTCATCTTGAATCATTCTCCTTTTTTATTTAATGTTAAACTTCAGAATAATTAAATAATAAATATTTAACATCTTTAATTGTTGAATTTAGTATAGCACATATTTTAAAATTTTTCAAAAATATATTTTTTTGTTTGACATTATGTATAAAAATTATTATAATTGTACTAAGGAAGTAAAATGGATTTAAAATAAAACTCAAAGAAATTTAGATGAAAAATTGCCTGAAAATTATGTTGAATACTAGAAATTGATGGAATGATTATAACTCTTTAGATTGAGTTTTAAGATAAATTTGTTATAAATTAGAAGGAGGAGTGAAAACAATTATATGAAAAAAATAGGGATAATAGTGCTAGTTATGCTAGGAATAGTGATTTTATCAATGATGTCGGGAAAGGTGGAAAAGAAATCGTTGAGCGGAATTTCCAAAGAGCAGGAGATATTGGACAGAAATAAAGATAAATATAGTAAGCACATACGTTTTTATAATAGAATACTTAATATTGACAAGGGGCTTTTATATTATTTTGAAGATGCTGGAACAGATAAGAAGTTTAGAACTATTCAAAATGAGGATATTACGGCGGATATTGCAATTGATAAGGATTTTATTGATAAGTTGAAGGAATTGGAAACTAGCAAGGAAAGAAAAGATGAAATGGATAAAAAGGCGATTGCGATGATTCCGATACTTGAAAAAATGATGCCAATTACAGATGAAATGAGAACATATTATAAAAATAAAGAATACTTAAAAGATAATTATGAAAAGGCACAGGTTTTGCATACACAATTACTTGCAACTTTGGATAAATATAACCAAGTTACTAAAAGCTATAAAAACGTATTTGAAAAGAAATCTGATGAAATAAAAAAATTGATGATAAAGGATTATGATAAACGAAAACAGTTTATTACATATAATCAATTTATGTTTATTACTGAAGGTGAAAAAATTATAAAGGAAATACATAAGCAGGAATTAGATGCAAGCGACTTTATTTCAAAGGGAAATGCTAAACAATTTAAGAAGATGGAAGAAAAAATGGATAAGGCCCTTATAAAATTTGAAAAATCCTTAAAAAATACAAAACAGCTTGAAAAAGAAGGATATATGCCTGGAGATCACAGCGAATTTGTTCAAAAGGCTAATAAATTTAATCAATCTGTAAATGTATTTATTCAAAGAATAGAGAAAAAGGAAAAAGCCTCACATTCTTCAGTAAGTGACAGTTTCTTTGCACAGACAGAAGATGGAACACCTGAAAATGTACTTGCAAACTTTAATGAAGTAATAAAGGAACATAATAAATTATTGGCTAAGAAAACCAAAAAATAATACAAGTAGTATTTAAGATTAATTTAGAAAAGAAAGATTTGAATTTATCAGATTTTTCTTTTTTTTTTGAAAAAATAAAAGATAAAGGAGGAAATAAGAGAGGAGTTAAGATAATTTTTACTATAGTAAAACTACTTTAAAACGGAACTCAAAAATTATGACTATTTTACTCAAATCCTGAATTTATATGATCTTTAATAGTATACTTTTAAATTAAGTAGATTTGAGTATAATGTGAAATTTAAAAATTTTTAAAGTAAATAAAAAAACTATTTTATTTTAATAAAATAGTTCAAAATTCATAATATGAGTGATATTTTTAAAGTGGTGCCGCTTGTCGGACTCGAACCAACCACCTACTGATTACAAGTCAGTTGCTCTACCAGATGAGCTAAAGCGGCAAAACTAACAAAAATATTATACCGAATTTTTTACCTAATGTCAAGTAAAAATTTAGAAAAGGACAGAGTAAAAAATATAGGGGCAGCCAAAATATGGGTGCATAAAAATTTTTGTGTAAATAGAACAGTAAAGTATTAGATTTACTGGATTTATCTATTAGTTTACACAAAATTATGGATACTCTCTAAAATATTTTTATCTGTCTTTTTTATCTGCATCTTTTCTTCATCATCATACATTTTTATTCTTGAAGTTGATAAAATTTCATATTTTTTTTTATCAAAATTTCTTATTTTCCCTATCATATTCCCTCCATTCCCTAAAAATTTTCTTCACTTACTAATTCATCTTCATGAAACTTTTGCTTTAATATTAAATTTCCTAGTTCATCATAGTATTCGGCTATTCCTTCCAGTTTATCATTCAGGTATCTTTCTATACTTTCGACTGTCTTTCCATCATCATTATATGAAATTTTTTCTCCATTTTTCTTACCGTTTATATAATCAACTTTTTTTGAAATTAAATTTCCTCCATAATCAAAATATGTAACTATTTTCCCATCTAATTCCCCATCTTTCATAAATCCTGACTGTTTAATTCTACCATTTGGATAGTAATCCGTATATTCTCCATTTAATTTATTATTTTCATACCTTTCTATGCTTTCAGGAGTTCCATCTTCATAATATCTTTTCACTATTCCTTCCAGCTTACCATTTTCCCAATTAAATTCACCCTCAATGTTCTTATTTCTATAATAAAAAATTTGATAGCCATTTAATTTGTTTTTGCTCCATTGCTCTTGTGCTTCAATCTCGCCAGTTTCAAAATATGAAATCCACTTGCCTTCCCTTTTTCCATTGATTTCCAGCCCCTGATACTTTGTATTTCCATTTTCATAATATCTTCTGTATTCCCCTTCCGTTAAGCCATCTACTCTTTTATATTCTGCCTGAATATTTCCATTCTCATAGTATATTTTCACTTTCCCATTTTCAAGTCCATTTTTATAGCATGTTTCCATAAAAAGATTTCCACTTTCAAAATTTTGGATAAACTTCCCTTCCCTTCTATCTTCGATATATTCCCCTTCTACTTCAATTATTCCATTTTCATGATACCAGCACCAATGTCCTGATTTCTTTCCTTTTTTAAACTGTCCACTAAATATTTTTGAGCCATCTCTTCTGTACTCCTCATTCAGCCCATCCAGTAGTCCACTTTTATATTCATTGACTCCTTTTGGTTCTCCTGTATCAAAGAAATGCTCCCATCTTCCTTCCCTTAATCCGTCAATAATTTTCCCTCGTGTAATTACCACATTTTCTGAAAAAATTTCTATTTCCGCTGTTACTTTTTCACCATTCTTGCTTAAAATTTCTGTTTTATCTACTGTTTCCACATCAAAATATTCATAAAACTTTTCATGCTCGTCTATTTTCAATACTTTCATTATTTTTTAACACTCCCTTTCCTTAACATTGTCCTATTTTCATTTTAGAATAAATAAAACCTTCCTATTCTTCCTCCCTTATCATCTCCAATATCTGATAACCATACAAATATCTCTCCTTCATCGCCCTCTTTTCACTTTCAACCTTCTTCTCATCAATTTCTATCATATCCAAGAATGCCTCATAACTGTCCGCTATCGGCACAAACCTTCTATTTCCCTCTTCTTCTGAATTAAAATACGTTATTCTCGGTTCTTTCAGCGTCGTATTCAGTTTTCCTCTGTAGTCAAGGCAGATGTAACGTTCATACAAGCAGTCAAATATTGGAATTAATTTCTTCGGATATGGTTTAAATTCATCCAGTAAAAATTGATAATCTTCTTTTACTTGATCTAACATCATATAAGCCCCATTTTTAAAATTCGTTTGTTCTAATTTTTCTTTATATTCTTTTTTATACTTTTCAGGATATATTCTTATTCCATTTTCATCAATTGCCTTATACAAAAAATTCAAATATTTTTCTGGAAACTTTAAACCAATCTCTTTCTGAAACTCCTCTATCTCCTCTTTTGTTGAAAATTCCTCAAATAGCCATCCTGGTTTTATCTCTTCTGGTTTGTCATCTGTTAAATATAAATAATCCAGTATTGCCAAACTATCATTTCCTAATTTTTTTTCTGTAACACTATCTTCTATATATCTATATCTTTCATAACTTTTACCAGTATCTTTAGCTTTATAAGTTATAAAGATTATTTCAGGATTATTAATATTATTTGTAAAATCATATGCAATAACAAACTCCTTTAATTCACTTGGTTGAGTTAAAAACTTAGTATTAGATATTATAGGAATGATTTTTCTATTTTCAAAATAATTTCCTGTCAGTCTATGAAAATATTTTAAATTTTCAGAAAAATATTTATATTCCAAAGTATCAAATTTTAAATAAAATTTTTCATTTTCAATATTAAAAATTACATTTACACTTTTTCCACAGTTAAAAACTTTCAAATATTTTATATCATTTTCAGGAAATTTTATTCCCAACTTCTTTTCTATTTTTTCAAAGTCTTTACTATCAACTTTAAAAATTTCTTTCCATATCATATCACCTAAATTTTTATTATTCAATTTTTCTTTTAGCATATATAAATCTCCTATCTTTACTATTTTCTTAAATTTTTTTGATTTTTAATAAAAATCCTGTATTTATGAACTTTTGCTTTGCGATATTTCCTTATTCCTTTTGGAAATCACCAGATGGAACTTGTCATAGATGTGTATGGGATTGTAAATTCTAAGTTCTCCTACAAACCTGTCTATCCATTTTCCGCCATCAGAGTTCACAATCGGTTTCTTTTTATCCATACTGTATCTTTTTTCAAGGTAGTTAAGCACATACTCCGACACTTCCTCAACTTTTTTGACATAACTCTAAACAGTGTTTCAAAAGCCTTTACGACAAATAGTTTAAATGGATACTCAAATGAAAGTTTGAAGGAAAAAATATTTTAAAAAAAAGTCTTTACAAGTGAATAAAAATTTGATATTTTGATCATAGAGGAAACCACCTTTCAATAGGATTGGGGGATTATATTGTAACTGGTTTTCTCTTTTTTGTTAATTAAAAATTTAATTAAATTTATTTGCCCCTATATTTTTTACTCTGTCAACTAAAAATTATTTATTTGAAATTATAAATAAAAAATGTTATAATGATAAAATATAAAAAAATTTATATGTTATATTTTCAGTTGGGAAATATTAAACTGACCTGATTAAAATATAATGGATAGGAGGAAAATATGAGTGAAAAGAATTTAAAAATTTTAGGATGGCTTGGAACATTACTTTCTGTAATAATGTACGTATCTTATGTTCCCCAAATTATGGGAAACTTACACGGTCACAAAACATTTTTTTTACAACCTTTGGCAGCTACTATTAACTGTGCAATATGGACAAGTTATGGACTTTTAAAAGAACAAAAGGATTATCCATTATCAGCAGCAAATTTACCAGGAGTAATTTTTGGATTTTTAGCAACAGTAACAGCGTTTTAAATAATTTAAATTTAGTGGTAAAAAAATAGCAAGAAATTTTTGACTTTTATAAGTGAAAGATGGATTGCTTTTTTTTATGATTAGTTTTCTGTTTAAATGGAAATAGTGTTTATGGATTTATTTTGCAGTTTTATTTAACAGGGAATTGCAATTTTCCGTTGCTGAATACAGAAAGATTATTTTATTTTTTAAATAGAATTTAGTATAATTTTTCTAAAAAAAATTCTTGAAATTAAACTGAAAAAATGATATTATTAAATATGATATATTTATTAGAATAATCATATTTTTTTAGATGTGTCATTGTAGTTTTTATATTAAATTTAGGAGATGAATTGAGTTTATTTGTTTTGAAGGTAATTGGGATAGTGACAATGTTTTTGGATCATTATCATTATGTAATTGGTGGAAGTGAGATTTTAAATGTTGCTGGAAGGATTGCGTTCCCGATATTTGCATTTACACTTAGTGAAGGGTATGTGCATACTCGGAGTTTGAAAAAGTATCTTTTAAGGTTATTTATTTTTGCTGTTAGTATTCAAATGCCATCAGTCCTGCTTGGTTACAATTATCCAATGAATATCTTTTTTACGTTATTTTTAGGGCTTTTGTCCATTTATATTTTTAGTTTGAAAAAAATAAGTATAATTTTGAAAATTATTCTGATTGGATTTATTTTATTTTTTTCGCAAAAATTTAAATTGGATTATGGAATGTATGGGATTTTACTCATTATGAATTTTAGTATTTTTAGAAATGATAAATTTAAAATTTTGATGAATTTTCTTGTATTAAATGTTTTCAATGCAATTTTTCCTGAGGTCTTTGATTTACCTGATACTCAATTTTTTTCACTAATTTCGTTAGTATTTATTTTTATGTATAACGGTGAAAAGGGAAGAAGTATGAAATACTTTTTTTATTTATTTTATCCAATACATTTTTTTATTTTAGAAGCAATAAAAAATTTTTTTTGAAATTTTGGAGAGAGAAATGACAAAAAAGGAAAGATTTAAAAAGGTATTTCCAATATTAAAGGAAAAGTTTGGAAATCCAAAAGCGGCTTTGGAATTTGAAACACCTTATCAGCTGATGGTTGCGGTGATTCTCTCGGCTCAATGTACTGATGCACGTGTCAATATTGTTACAAAGGAACTTTTTAAAGTTGTGAAGGAACCTGAGGATATAAGGCAAATGGACTTGGAAACATTGGAAAAGTACATAAAGTCAACGGGATTTTACAGAAATAAGGCTAAGAATATAAAATTGAATGCTGAAATGATATTGGAAAAGTACGATGACAAAATTCCAAAGGAACTGGAAAAGCTAGTGGAACTGCCAGGCGTAGGTCGAAAAACTGCAAATGTCGTTCTAGGTGAACTTTGGAACATTCGTGAAGGAATTGTAGTCGATACACATGTAAAAAGGCTATCCAACCGTATTGGATTTGTAAAAAGTGAAAATCCTGAAATTATCGAGAGGGAACTTATGAAATTCGTGCCTAAAAAGGACTGGTTTGTATATTCGCATTATATGATTTTACATGGGCGGGATAAGTGCATTGCTAGAAGTCCGAAATGTGATATATGTGAAATTCGGAATTATTGTAAGTATAATTTAGATAATTTAAGGAAAGAGTAATATAATTTGTAAATTTTGTTTTATGCTATTTTTTATTTAAATTAAATAAAAATTAGTGTAAGGTTGTTTTAAAGTGGTTTAGTGTAATTATTAATTTTAAATAATATGAGAAAGGAAAAGAATGGTTAAAAGAGTAAAAAGAGTTTTGGTTTTGGGAGTTGTTGCATTGCTTGCATCGTTAGTTTATGCGGAAGGTGAACAGGAAGTTGGAAGTACTGCTCCAAAAGAAAGTGTTACAGTTAGGGAAGAGAAAAAAAGTGCTCCGGCTGTAAGGGAAAACAGTGAAAGACATAGCGAGGTTGAACATCGGTCTGTAAAAAGGGAAGAACCGAGAAACGAAAAAATTGAGAAAAAGAAGAAAATTGAAAAAAGCAATGAACAGGTAAAAACTGTAAATGAAAAAAATTTAAAGGATAATAAAGCAAAAGAAGTTAATAATAATGAAAATAAATCTGTAAAAGTAGAGAATAGCAGCAGCAATAATAAGCCTGCTCCAAAAAGAAAAGTTGTAAAAGCGATAGAACATGAGCAAGAAGGCGTTTCACAATATTCTGGAGAAGTAATAAAATATATTGCGACTACAGATGGAAAAGTTTTGAAGGATAAAATGTCAAGACAAAAACATCCGATAGCATCACTTACAAAAGTTATGAATATTCTTGTTACACTTGATCAAGTGGATAGAGGAAATGCAAAACTTGATGATAAAGTATGTTTTACGCCTGAAACAGTAAATATGGGAGGAAGCTGGCTAAATGCAAAAGCTGGTGACTGTTATACATTAAGAGATTTATTGCGTGCAGAAATTATTTATTCTGCCAATAATGCTGCATATTTGGTGGCATATCACATTGGGCATGGAAATTATGATAATTTTGTAAAATTGATGAATGAGAAGGCTAAAGAACTTGGAATGAAGGATACACATTATTATACTCCAGCAGGTCTGCCATCTTCTATGACTAAGAAAAATATGGATATTTCTACAGCTTATGATATGTATCTTCTTGGAAAAAGAGCAATTAGAGATGAAAGATTAAGAGCATGGATGAAGGAATCTGAATTGGTATTGCAAAATTCTGAAGGAGAAGATGTAGTTTATAATAATAGAAATCATCTTTTGGATCAATTTGGAATTTATGGTCTAAAAACAGGATTTCATGCACAGGCTGGATACAATATGATTGTTTCAAGCAAAATTGGAAATCTTGAAATTATTTCAGTAACATTGGGAAATAAGACAGATAGCGACAGAACTGAAGATCAGAAAAAAGAATTTACACAGCTGGAAAAAAGAATGATCCCAGTTTATAAGGCAGGACAGGAAATAGGAAGCAAATTTAAAGTAAAAAATGCTCAACAGAAGGAAATAAACGGTGTCCTTTCAAGCAATGTGTATCAAATTGACAATACAAATTACAAATTTGAAGTAAAGGATTTGCAAGTTACAGCTGAAAAACAAGGAATTTCAAAAGGAGATATAATCGGTAAGCTGGAAGTGCTGTCAAAGGATAACCAAGTTGTAGGAACTGTGGACATTTTAGCTCAAAATGATTATAAGCAGTTATCTGTGTTTGGACGTATTTTAAGATTTGTAACATTTGGAATGGCATAGGATAAAAAATATGGAGTTGTTTAAAGATTTAAATGACTCTTTTTTTTATATTTTTTGTTAATATAAGATTATAAAATAAAATAATGTAATTTATCTTAAAATATGGTAAAATAAAGCAGATTGTTTTTAATAAAAAATAAAAAGAGATTGCAGATTTTTTAAAATTGGAAAAAATTAAATATTAGAAAATACTGTATTTGCTGAAAGTTTTAGATTTTTACAAATGGCAGATATAAATTATAAATAGGAGAAAATAGTTATGAGAATATTAGGAGTAATACCGGCAAGATATGCGTCTAGCAGGTTTGAGGGAAAGCCGTTAAAGGATATTTGTGGACATCCTATGATTGAGTGGGTTTACAAAAGAGCTAAAAATGCAGATATTGATGAATTAGTTGTGGCGACTGATGACGAGAGAATTTTTGAGGCTGTGAAAGAATTTGGCGGAAATGTGGTTATGACTGCTGAAAATCATCAAAATGGAACTTCCAGAATAATTGAAGTTATAAATAAAGATGAGTTTAAAAATTATGATTTTGTAATAAATATTCAGGGGGATGAGCCGTTAATTGACATTGAATCAATTAATATTCTTGCAAATAATTACAGAAGTGAAAAGTCAGAAATTGTTACGTTAAAGCAGGAAATAAAATCTAAGAAGGAAATTGAAAATCCAAATCATGTAAAGGTTATTACAGACTTTAATGACAATGCCATTTATTTTAGCCGTTCAGTAATTCCTTATGAACGTAATGGAAGTGAAAACTTTAAGTATTTTAGGCATATAGGAATCTACGGATATACAGTGAAATTTTTGAA